>JAFGBI010000056.1 GCA_016933275.1 Polyangiaceae bacterium
CGTGAGCTTGCTGTGATCGCGCATCAGACCTACAGCCTACGGCCTACAGCCTGCCTCTTCCTTTGGTTGCGGCCGAAGGCTGCGCTGTCGACTCTCCCCGTCCGAGGGGAGGGTGAATGGCCCGTCGCTCTACCGAATGAGCCATGCGTGTGAGCGCGACCGCTGCGGCCGCGCCCTCCCGAAGGCGATCGCCGACCACGAGGGCACCGAGGAGTCGTTCTTCCTCGACCACCCAGGTCACGATCGCGCCAGCAGCCTCGGCCGCCTCCGCTCGGTCCGCGAGGGGCGAGCGATCGACACCAAGCTCGTCCCCGCAAGGGTCACGAGTCCCACGCCGATGTGGGCACGAACACGGAGCTCACGCGGTCCACGAGGCGTTGGACGGGTGCCTTGCTGGCCTGGGCCTCCTCGACGAAGTGCACGATGCGCGCGAGCGCGGTCGCCTCTCCGACCGCGGTGGCCCGCACTCGCAACAGGCCCTCGCCGTTGATGGATCCACCGACCACCCGATCGCCGGGGACGCGCACGACGGGCAGGCTCTCACCGGTGAGCAGGCGCTCGCCGACACTGCCCTCACCAGCCACTACTTCGCCGTGCACGGGCACCCGTTCACCGGGCCGCACCACGACGTACTCACCCGTACCGACGGCTTCGGCAGGTACCTTGATCTCGTGCCCGTCGCGTTCCACACGGGCCCGTGCGGGACGCAGGTCCATCAGCGCTCGGATTGCCTGGGCCGTGGAGCGCTTGGCGCGCGCTTCGAGCCACTTGCCGAGGCGCACCAAGGCGATCATGTCGTTCGAACGCACCGTCGAACAGGGCGAGCCCTGCGGCTCTCCTGCCGGCCCGATGACGCGCTCGTTGCCGTCGAGGCAGAAGAGCTGAGGGCTCATGAACGGGTCGTGTCCAGCATTGCCCGACGTCGAGGCGTATCCTACCCGACCCCTGCCGGTCGTTCGCCGTCGGGCTACTGCGCTTCTGCGCGAGGCGGCGCCACGCGTGTTCCGGTGGTTCCCTGCCTACCCGCTACGGAAAATGATGTGGAATCCGAATTCCGTTTCGACGACGCAGCCGATTTGCCCGATCTCCAGCGCGGCCACCGCATCGGAGAAGGCACGGACCATCATCTTGTGCCGGAATGTGCCGAGCGCACCGCCTCGGGCTGCGCTCGGGCAGTCGCTGGCGCGCGTGGCGACCGCGGCGAAATCCGCTCCAGCGCGCAGCTCGGCGAGGAGCGCCTCTGCCTGCGCTTGCGCCTCTTCGCGGGTTCGCGTCACCTCGGGTTTGGCGCGCTGCGCGCCCGCGTACGCGACCAGGATGTGCGACGCATTCATCTGGTACTCGGGCGACACGGTCATCATGAGCTTCGGGCAGTCGGCGCCAACCGGGTTCGCCGCGCGCGGCGGGGTCGCGGGAGCCACGTCCGCCGCGTTCGCCGCAGTCGTCGGGGCCGGGTTCGTCTTGGTCGTCGAGATGGCCGGCGCGGCGGCAGGGGCCGTAGTCGTGTCGCTCGCGCCCGCGGCGGACGTCGCAGCATTACTCGACATCGCGGCTGGCGGGGTGATGGTCGGGGTGGTGACGGATCGGGGCGCGCCACAGCCGCCGGCGGCCAGCATCAGGACGAGCACCTCGGAGCACCTCCGACGCTCACGCCGAGTTGCGCTCGCGACGAAGGGGTGAGGGTGCATGGGGTCTGCCGGCTTGGCCATTCCGCGCTCGGTGCTTCAGAGCCTGCCGTGCGATCCGTCGCAGAAGGGTGGGTTGGCGGTGCGCTTGCACTGGCACAAGAAGACCCGCTTGGCTTCCTTCAGCTCGAACGCTTTCGGCGCCAGACCCGTACCCTTGTGCGAGCCGTCGCAGAACGGTTGGCTCTGGGAGCGCCCGCAGGCGCACCAGTAGTAGGTGCCGGGCTCGAGGTCGAGTTGCTTGGGCTCCTTGGCGGCGATGATCGGCTCTTCCATCGATTACCTCCTGGACCGAAGGCTACCGCGGTTTGTTGCCGAGGAGAAACGCTCGATCCTCACGGTGGCGGAGGATGCGCGTCGGGATCGTCTCGCTCGGGATGAACGTGACGCGCGGCTGGGCTAGGATGCCGCCACCGTGAACGTTATCGGTTTCGACGACGGCCCCTTTGCTCGCGAGCATCGCGGCCGAGTTCTGCTCGTCGGGACCGTGTGCTCGGGGACTCGCCTCGACGGCGTCGTCAGCGGCCGCATCCAACGCGACGGCGTGGACTCGACCCGACGGATCGTCGAGCTCGTGCAGCGGAGCCAGTTTGGGGCCAACGTCCAGGCGATCCTGCTGCAGGGTATCGCCGTCGGTGGCTTCAACGTCGTCGACATCCACCGTCTCGCCGAGAGCCTTGGCGTGGGGGTGCTCGTGGTGACGCGGCGGCGCCCCGACATGGCTGCCGTCCGCCTGGCGCTGTTCAGCGATGACCCGTCGGGACGACCGCCCGTGCGCGGCGCGGCGCGGAAGTGGCGCCTGATTCAGGCCGCCGGGGAGCTCGAGCCGCTCGGCCCTTCGCGGCGTGCCCTTCGTCGGGGCGCGGCCACGGGACAGCCCGTCTCGGGCCAACGGCTGTGGATCCAGCGTGCCGAGCTCACCCTCGAACAGGCGCGGGAAATCGTTCTCACTACGACTCTCCATGGCAACGTGCCGGAGCCGTTGCGCGTGGCGCACCTCATCGCCGGCGGCATCGTCGCTGGGAAGAGCCGCGGCCGCGCGTGAGTGGCGCCGGCCCTTCTTCCCTGCCGACCGCGGTGGGACATGCTATCCGGTCGTGCTCCCGGAGCGAAGCGTGGACGTCCCCGTGGGTACCGGTTGCCACGACGCTCCTCGACGGTTTCACGATGGGTTGGCTTCCTTGCGCTCACTGAACGACAGACTCCGTGCTGCGTTCGGCGGCCTCTCTCCCGTGTTCTGGGTCCTCTGGTTTTCGCTTCTCGTCAACCGGTTGGCAAGCTTCGTGGGGATCTTCCTGGCCCTCTACCTCCGCGAGCAGCACGGTTTCGATGAGGCTCGGGCCGGATGGGTCGTCGGGCTCTGGGGGCTCGGCGGCACGATCTCGGCGCCGATCGCGGGAGCGCTCACGGACCGCGTCGGCCGTCGCGCCACCATGCTCGGCGCGTTCGTCTTCGGCGCCCTCTCGGTCATCGCCATTGCCTTTGCGGACGATCCTGCTCTCCTCGTCGTCCTCGCCTTCATCGGCGGCGCTGCCCAGCAGTCCTTCTTCCCCGCATCGAACGCCGCCATTGCCGACGTTGTCTCGCCGGAGGACCGCCCGCGAGCGTACGGCCACTTCTACTGGGCGATGAACCTGGGCCTCGCCGTGGGCTTTTTCATCGCTGGGTTCGTGCCATCGCGGTACCTCTTCTGGCTGTTCTTGGCCGACGCGGGCACGAGCCTCCTGTGCGCGGGGCTCGTCGCCTGGAAGGTCCCCGAGACCCGGCCCGCGTTGGTGGAACACGAGCCGTTCCTCCGAGGGTTCACCCGCGTGCTGCGCGATCGGGTCTTCGTCGGGTTCGCCGTCCTGCACCTGCTCGCGCTCGTCGTGTTCACGCAGTTTCAGCTGGCGCTTCCGCTCGATATGGCCAACCACGGACTCGGCTCGCAAGGTTTCTCCTGGGTCATGGCCTTCAACTGTATCGGCGTGGTCCTGCTCCAACCCTGGCTCACGCCCCTCCTGCGGCGCGTCGATCCGTCCCGGCTCCTCGCGGTCTCCGTTTCGCTTTTTGGGCTGGGCTATTCCCTCAACGCGCTCGTCTCCACGCTCCCCATGTACCTGGTCGGCGCGGCGTTCTGGACCGTGGGTGAGGTCGTGGGCTTTCCCGCCGCGTCGGCGCTCGTGGCCGACCTGGCGCCGGTTGCCGTGCGGGGCCGGTATCAGGGTGTGTTCTCGATGGTGTGGGGCCTCGCCCTGGGTCTCTCTCCGATCGTTGGCGGGCAGGTGATGTATCGCCTCGGCGCTCCGGCGTTGTGGTGGGGTTGCCTTGCAGTGGGTGGGGTCGTGGCTGCCGGGCACGTCCTCTCCGCGCGTTCCCGTCGCGAACGAACGGCCGCGCTGGCAGCGGAAGTCGGCCCGGACCGCTAGACGAGGCGCGGTCCGGGCTGGATGCGCCGGATGGGATCGGTCTGCTCCTGGCACCTATCGCGACGGGGACCCTCGAGCTCGTGGAGGACTTCGACGGGTTTGCCATCGCCTGCGGACCCTTCGCCGACGGTGCTGCTCGAGCCGTCGTCGCACCCATTGATTCGGGGCGTCACACGTGGAGGATGGTCGGCAACAGCGAGCCGGTGGACCTCGTCGTCTTCCCGGCCGGAGAATACGACCTCGAGCCATCGGAGATCAGCCACCAAGATCGTGCGGAGGATCGAGTGGGTTCTCGGAACCCCAGTGGGGAGTATCGCCTGGCGGGGAAGCACGGTTCGTTCGCTGGTGCCGCGACCCGTCTCGACACCGGACCGGTGCGCCATGCCCTGCACCTGGCTCGGTGGGAGCTCGAGAGTCGCGACTCCGTCGCTTCGCAGGCAGCGCTCTCTCTGCTGCATGAGATCGGGTCGGCTCCTGCGGGTCGGCTCCCGACTGACTACCTCGCTCTCGACGCGAGGGATATCCGACTGCTGGTCGATTGGCTTTTTCGGGCCGTTCGGTCTGGTTTGGCCGTCATCGAGGAGCAGGCACCGGTGCGCGCCCGGACCAGGCACGCGGTCGCACCGACGCCGGAGGCACCGCCACCAGCACCAGCGCCGGTCGATCAAGAGCCGTCCTGGTTCGAGGTGGTGATCGTTGACGAGGTCGGCGAACCCCTTTCGTCGCTCGAGCTATCGTTCTCCAGCTCGACCAGCGCCGACGAGCGGCGGACCACGGGCGCCGATGGCGCGGTGATGTTCAACGATATCCCCGTGGGAACCTACGAGTTGGAAGCTCGAGTCACTAGACTCCCTGGCTTGCCTGTGCCTGATCGATTGCCGACAGAAGACGACACAAGTGTCCGCGATCAACACGACCGGCGGCAGCATGGCGGCGCGTCCCGACGCTCCGACGGCCGAGGTGGCGCGCCCGAACCAGAAGGATCTCCCGAAAATGGCCGAGCCCGATCGAACCGAGGATCCCTGCCACCTTGGCTTCGCACGGCGGTTCGGCAAGGCGCGTGCGACCTCGACTCGCTTTCATCACCGGATTCGGGCGCCAAAGGGCCCGGTTCAAGGACGGCAGGTCGTCTCCGTCGCGGAACAGAGCTGGGCCCCGGAAGAACTGTACGCGCAACACTGGACTCTGGCGAAAGCCGCGCGAGGGCCGGCCTGGTGCACCGTCGATCTGATCGAGGGGACGTCTGTTCAATCCGCCCACGCCGGTCTGACCTGGCGGTCGAACAACATCTCCCTGCTCGGCGTCGATCGCGGGCCCGTGCCGGGAGCGCCCGGAGACGTCACCGTGCTTCGTCACATGGCTCGTGACAACGTTCGGTGAGTACCTGCTCTCCAACTGGCCTCTCGTCCGGTGCCTCGACAACGTCGATCTCGACGCGCTGACGGTGAAGAGGTACGACGGCAAGTGCTTGTGACGAGTCCGTACCCGTCGATGGCGGCACCGCGGCCTACGGCAGGATGCCCGCCAGCAGGAAGCGTCCCCCATTCGTAGGTGGTGGGTCAGGGTTAGGGCTTCGCGGGCGGCTCCGCGGACGTGCAGCAAGCTTCCGTGCCGCCGCCGCCGCGGCCAGGATCTCTCCGATCATGGGGTGGCGCTCGTGGGAGATGACGGGCCGTTGGGGCGGCATGACCCGGATCGAATGGCCGAACGGCGTGTCACTCCGGAAGGCGATCGTGGTCAGGTGGTTCCACGAGTCCTGGGTGACGTCGGCCACCTCGGTCAGCGGCACCACGATCTCCCGCCGGAAGTTCGAAATCCGAAGCTCGCGATCGTTCATCCGGACCCGCTTCAGGGGAGCGAACCCCCACCAGACGAGCGCGGTGATGAGCCCGCCGCCGATGAAACCGATCAGCACGTCAACGAGGGGGACGGGTTCCGCTCCGGTGGGTGCGGAGCCCTGGGTGCCAAGGATCATCACCACCATCCCGAACAGCCATGCCGCCGTCCACAGGGGGAGGAAGACGAGCTTGGCTGAAGCGGTGCCGGGAGACGAGATGGTACGCAGGGCACCTGGGCCCTTCGTTCGAAGCGGGTGCCGACGCTCGGATGTGGTTCCGTGGCGGTTCGGTGCCGCGTGAGGGACGCTGGGGAGGCTGGCTCTGGGGTCGTCCGCCGCGGATCCGCTGGACTCCCCCGTCACCGGCGGGGTGGTCTGCGAGGTCATCTACGGAGAACGTGACCGGGGGCCGTGAGAGCCTCGTGTCAGCCAGGAGGCAGCCCGGTGAACTCGACTGGCTCCGCGGGTTCGGTGCCGGGGAACCGAGCTACGTCCGCGGGATCCCCCACGTCTTGGGGAAACACGGCTCGAGGAGGGCGACCCGGACTTCGTGGCGGCCACGGGCGATCCCGATCCCTTCGACCTCTCCGCCCTCGATCTCCGGCTCCGCGCCGGTAGCGCGTGCGTCGACCGCGGCGGCTTCTTGACCGAGGCGGCGGAGGACGGACAGGCGAGCACCACGCTGCGGGTCGATGACGCCGGCTACTTCATCGACGGCTACGGCATCGTCGGGCCCGACCTGATCCAGCTCGAGGGGCAGACGCGAGCGGTGTCCATCGCGGCGGTGGACTACGGCACCGACACCCTCACCCTCGCCGAGCCGCTCAGCTGGAGTGCGGGGGACGGCGTGAGCTTGCCCTACCGCGGCGCGCGGCCCGACCAGGGCCTCCACGAGCGTCGCGAGTGACGGCTCGGGCGCCCGCCTTCTTCGGCGCGCCCGGACGCGCTAGCCTCTCGGGGGCGGCAGCGCGGTGCCGACCCGACGAGGATCACCGGATGAAACCCGAACAAGAGACGGAGCCGAAGATCTTCTTCGGCCTGGAGGTGACCCGGCGCTGTAACCTCGCTTGCCCGCACTGCTTCACCGCCTCCGGCGCCGCTGCGCACCCCGGTCCCACGCGGCCCGAGGTGCGTGCGTTGATGGAGCAGCTCGTGGCCGCGGGGGCGCGGCACCTGGCCTTCTCGGGCGGAGAGCCGCTCGCGCGCCGCGATCTCGAGGAGCTGATGGCCGACGGCCGCGCGGCGGGCATGAAGAGCTTCAGCATGGTGTCCAACGGCGTGCTCGCCAGCCCGCGCCGGGTCGAGCAGCTCCGGAGGGCGGGGCTCGTCAGCGTGCAGGTGAGCCTCGACGGCGTCGACGTCAGCGAGCACCGCGAGATCCGGGGCTGCTCCGTCGAGGCCTATTTCCGGGCTGTGCGGGCGGTGCGGCTCTTCCGCGAGGCCGGGGTGAAGGTGGACGTCGCCACCATCCTGGTCGGACCGAACCTCGAGCGCCTCGACGAGATGACCCTCTTCAGCCAGGCGCTCGGCGTCCGCAAGCTCCGCTACTGCTCCTTCGTGCCCACCGGCAGGGCTGCCGGGGAGGCTGTCCGCGCCGAGCACGCGGCCGCTGCGGAGCGGCTCGACGCCTTCCTCGACGGGTTTCGGCGATATCGCGAGCGCCAGCGCCCCGCGGTCGATCTGGTGATCGACCACGGCATCGGCCCGTGGCGCGCGGACGGCCACTTCCGGTGCGTCGCCGGGCGCAACGTCGCCTACGTCACGGCAGAGGGCGACCTGTACCCCTGCCCCTCGCTCATGTTCCCGCCCTTCAAGGTGGGCAACGTCTACCGGGAGGGGCTCGCCACGCTGCTCGCCTCGCCGGAGCTTCACCGCGTGCGCCGCATCCGGCGACGGGATCTCGCCGAGCCTTGCCGGAGTTGCGCGAACACGCGCTGCTCGGGCGGCTGCCGGGGTGCGGCCTACGCCGCGACCGGTGACGTCCACGCGGCGCCCGCGTACTGCAACTTCTGGCGGCGAGCGAGCGGCAGGATCGGGGACACGGGGTGATCGCGACCGCCGCCGAGGGCGACGGGCTGTGCCAATCCGTGCCACTGCCGGCCGCACCGCGGACCGGCTTGGTAGCCGGTCCGCGCGGGACCGGGTGCGGACGAGCAATTCGGAGACGCTCGGGTGACGCCGCGGTCAACTCGGCACGCCCCTTGCTTGGCGTCCACCAGGGCCTTGAGCTCGACGCGACTGTGCCATGACGAAGAACCTCGATCCGAACCTGATGCATGCCTTCCTGGACCACCTCTGCGACGGCGAGCGGGGCACGCCTCAAGCCCCCTGGTCCGAGTGGCTACGGCGCTCGCTCGGCGCCTCCGTGGCGCTGACGGTGGCGCTGGCGGGGTGCGGCGGCGAGAGCAATAGCGACGGCACGACGAATGGCAACGACCCCTGCGTCGGGGCCGAGTGCGCCGGCGGGGGCGGCATGCCGGGCTCCGGCGGCAGTCCCGGCACGGGCGGGGCGGAGACGGGCGGTGCCGAGGAGACGGGCGGCTCGCCGGGCACCGGCGGCGCCGCGACGGGGGGCGCCAGTAGCGGCGGCGCCCAAACGGGGGGCACCGCGGGCACCGGCGGCCGAACCACTGGCGGGGCCAGCTCTGGCGGCAACGGTGGAACCACGACCGGAGGGGCGTCGACCGGGGGCGTCGCGGGCTCTGGCGGCACGGCGGGGAGCGGCGGCTTCGGCATCGGCGGCGTCCTCTACGGCATCCCCGAGGACTGCACGAACGACCGCGACGACGACTACGACGGCGACGTCGACTGCGCCGACAGGGACTGCGTCATCCACCCGGACTGCGTCCTCGCCGTCATGCCCGCCCCCGAGGCGGACTGCTCGAACGACGTGGACGATGACCTCGACGGCGACATCGACTGCGACGACGACGACTGCGCCGAGAGCTTCGACTGCATGATGTTCCCCGTCATGCCCCCCGCGGAGACGGATTGCAGCAACGAGGCCGACGACGACTTCGACGGTGACACCGACTGCGATGACGACGACTGCGCCACCAGCCCCGACTGCATGATGTTCCCCGTGATGCCGCCGCCGGAGGACTGTGCCAACCAGGCGGACGACGACTTCGACGGGGACGTCGACTGCGACGACGACGATTGCGCCACCAGTCCCGACTGCGTGTTCGCCATCATGCCCATGATCGAGACGAGCTGTGTCAACCGGGTCGACGACGACCAGGACGGGGACGTCGACTGCGACGACGACGACTGCACCACCAGCTCCGACTGCGTGGAAGCCATCCTGCCTCTCCCCGAGGAGGACTGCGAAAACGGCACGGACGACGACTACGACGGGGCGACCGACTGCGACGACATGGACTGCCTCGGACAGGATCCCTGCCCGATCCCCATCATGCCGTCCCGCTGAGCGGACCCGGACGAGCCACTATCCCGTTCGACCCGGGCCCCACGTGCCCACACCGACCCCTGGCGCGTTCGCTCACGACGGGCGCGCGTTGCCGCCGAGGGGCACGTGAAGGCCGCATCTCGTCGCGAGACGGGCCCCGTGCCAGTGGCACATGCTCGCCACCCTGGCCGAAATTCCAGCATCACTGTTCGGGCCAGATCGCATGTCGGGCGGCGATGTAGCCTGGCCCAACGACCAGGACGGTTGAACGCCTTGTCCTCGACGAGGCGTGGCGGCTGGTGGAGCTGATGCGGGTGAAGACCGAGCAGCGGCACCTGCGCGCTCTAGGCATCGAGGCGACAGCGCGGAGCGTGCGCCCGCACCTGCGTGAGGACCCGCCCCTCGATCCGGCTCGGATCGGCGTCCTGGTCGGCCGGCGCGGCTCGCCCTACCAGCTGTTCCCCGACTGCCGCCTCACCCGGCGCTCCACCGATCCCCCGCTCCCCGCAGACGGGATCGCGGCGGCCGACGCCCTGCTCCACGAGCTCGCGGACTGCGTCCAGGATGTCCGCGCCGGGGCGGGCTAGGGCGAGGCGCCCCGTCGGTCGCGCGCCGGTGGTCCAGGCGCCCTTCGCTAGCAGGGAACGGACGGGGCCGACCGACTGGCGCCCGCGCGCGGCGCGTGCCATGGCCCGGGGAGATGCCGCCCGCGGCCGACTACGTGATGATGCAGGATGCGACCTTCCGCGGCCCGGCTGGGCCGTGCTTCCCGCACACGACGTGGCGACTGCCCGCGGGTGAGCGCTGGGCCGTAAGGGGCGTGACCGGCGCCGGGAAATCACTCTTCGTCGCCGCGCTCACCGGGCGCCTGCCGCGCCTCGACGGCGTGCTGCGCCACCCGTTCCTCGAGGGGGATCGGCGCTGCCGGGACAGCGCCTACGGGGTGCTCCCGCCCGGCACCATCGCCGTGGCGTCGATGGATCAGCACCGCGCGCTGCTCGCGGCCCGCGAGTTCCACCAGCTCCGCTGGCACGCCACGCTCACAAACGGCCGGCTCACCGTGGCCGAGCACCTCGCGCGTGAGTCCGTCGAGGGACTGAGCCCCTTCGCGGTCGCCGCCGAAGACGAGCGCGCGGCTCGCTACCCGTCCCTGCTCGCGCGCGAGGTCGCTCGCTTCGACCTCGGACCGCTGCTCCCGCGCCCGCTGCTCGCGCTCTCGAATGGCGAGCTCCACCGCCTGGTCCTCGCCCGCGCCCTGCTCCAGGAGCCGCGGCTGCTCGTCGTCGACGATCCGTTCGCGGGGCTCGACGCGGCCACGCGCGCGCGGCTCAAGGAGCTGCTCGCCCGGCTCCCCGACGAGGGCACGGCGGTGCTCCACGTCGCCGCGCGCGACGAGGAGGTGCCCGAGGACGTGACGCACGAGCTCGAACTCGGCGCGGGCGCGGTCGTCGACGCCGGTCCGCGCCGGAGCCCGAGGACGGCGACCCCATCCCGCGCGCGCGCCGGTGGCGGCGAGGCGGGCCCAGCCCGTCCCACGGCGACTCGCTCCCCCGACCCGCCCCGGGCGGAGACGGTGCTCGAGCTCCGCCGCCTCACGGTTCGCCACCGGGACCTCACCCTTCTCGCGGACATCGACTGGACGATCCGCGCGGGGGAGCGCTGGGCCCTGGTGGGCCCCAACGGCGCCGGCAAGAGCACGTTGCTCGCCGTCGTGCTCGCCGACCACCCGCAGGCGCACGCCAGCAACGTGGTCGTCTGCGGTCGGCGCCTCGGCCCCGGCACGAGCGTCTGGGACGTCAAGCGCTGCCTCGGCTGGGTGTCGCCGGAGCTCGACGCGCACTACCCGGCGGGCACGCCCGCGCTCGACGTCGTCCTGAGCGGCTTTCGGGCCTCGCTCGGCGTGCACCACGCCCCGACCGACGAGGAGCGGGGAACCGCCGCCGCGTGGCTCGAGCGCTTCGGCCTCTCGGATCGCGCTGCGACCGCCTTCGATGCCACCCCGCGCTGCGAGCGCCGCCTGCTCCTGCTCGCGCGCGCCTCGGTGCACGAGCCCCGGCTGCTGCTGCTCGACGAGCCCTGCCAGGGGCTCGACGCCCGCGACCGAGCGCGCTTCGCGGCCGCGCTCGAGCTCGCCCTGGTGACGCTCCAGGCGGCGCTCGTCTACGTGACGCACGACGCCGGCGAGTTGCCCCCGGGGATCGATCGCATCCTCGAGCTTGCCGCCGGGTGAGCGGTGGTCGGCGGCGAGGCGCCCGGGGTGGCGCCCGCGACGGTTCCGCGGTCGCCGCTCCGCAAGGCGGGCTTGCTCGTGGTCGAGGGGGGTTGGGTGCTCCTTTGCCGCAAGCGCCGGGGGACCTCGCGGCTCATCCTGCCCGGCGGGCGCCACGAGGCGGGCGAGAGCGACCAGGCATGCCTTACCCGCTCAGCGGCGAGCCGGTGGATGTCGTCGCGATCCAGCGGGGTGACGAAGGTGCGCGCGAGCCCCGATTCGACCTCGTGGAAGAGCTGGTCAGCGCGGTGCTCGACCTCCACCCTGGCCGAAAGTCCAGCATTACCGCGCGATCTTGATCGCATGACGGGCGGTCATGTAACCTGACCCAACGACCAGGACGGTTGAACGCCTTGTCCTCAACCACCGATGATCGTCATGTAGGCACGCCCGTCTCGCCCGCGCTCCGGTCGCGGTTGACGACGACGAGGCGTGTCGTGCTCGCGACGAGCGCGACGCTGACGACGTAGAGGGCGGGAAGCTCGACGGTGGCCACTCGCTACTCCCAGCTCCGAAGCCACTCCGCCCAATCCGGCGGTGCCTGCCATCGGAAGAGGTAGTCCTTGCGTTCGCTCGCCGAGAGCGTTGCCCAGAACGGCCTGAAGGCTCGATCAAGCCACGCTTCGTTGGTACCTTGATTCCAACCGATCCAAGGAAGAGCCCCAGGGAACGTGAGCCAAGGGGGCTCGTGTTCGCCGTCACGCTGGACTTGGAGGAGCGTCTTGCGCAGGAATTCCTCCCGTTTCGCGATCACGGAGACGCTCGTCAGCGATCGCGTGTGATGCACGCTCATCGCGAGATGAGATCCGCCCTCGGCGTGCTCGTCGCAATAGGGCACGTTGGTGCAGAGTGGTCTGCCCTTCCAGACGACGGGACGGAACCCTCGCACCTCCTGGCAGGTGCGAGCCGCCTTGACCGGCCTTCCGCAGGCCACACAGCTATCAGGCCAAGCAATCGCCTTCATCGAACGGTACCGCTCCGCCCCCGCAGGCGTGAGGAAAAACGCCGTCCAATGGAACCCGGGATAGCCAGCGCCGGTCAGATCAACGGTTGGGGCATGCCAGTTCACGCCATCGGGCGAGGGTGCTTGCTCGCGGACCCCGAAGACCAGTTCCAGCTGACTCAGGATTGACATGCTCAACTGCCTTGTACCACCAGCTCGAGTCGAACGCCCGCGGTGTGCATGCCCGAGCGCTCCTGGAGCGGGAGATGTCAAGGGCAGACCCCCACGTCTCCGACATGCACCCGGCATCGGGCGGTCGGCTTGCAGTCTCGGGCAAACGTGTTCGGTTGCGGCAACTCCCCCGCACGCGTGAGCTCGGGAGTGCGCGATCTGGCCGCATCACCGGTGTCGATCGTCGTGTCGTTGCTGATGGCGAAGGTGAAGCCAGCTGCGGTGCTCGGAAGGGGTGGGCACCATGTGTAGACCTTGGGCGCTTTGAACACGCTGCCCCGGAAGCGTCCCGACCGATAGCCGTCGGCCAGGTCCCATGCATCCGCCGAGTCGCTCTCGGTGCCGGAGCGTCACTGCGCTGCGGCAGCGGCGGAGCCTGGTCTTCTGGGCGGTCTTCCCGGCGCTGATGCTCCTTCCGTTCGGGTCGATCTACCGGGCCCAGCCCTCGCTGCGAGTGGGGTTCGACACCACGCCGGCGGGGATCCTGATCGGAGCCGCGCTCTTCTTCAGCTGCCTCGGCGGGACCGTCTCCATCATCGTGGCCGAGCGCGAGCGGCGCATGCTGCGCCGGCTCCTCGTCTCGCTGCTCGATCCCGTCGCGTACTCCCTCGGCATCGTCATGGCGCTCTCGGTCGTCGCCGCCGGGCAGGCCCTCATCGTCTACGGGCTCGGTCATGTCCTGGGCGCGCAGCATCGCGGGAGCGTCCCGCTCTCGGTGCTGATCGTGGCGCTCTCGGTGGTCGCCCATGTCGGCCTCGGCTTCTTCTTCGGCGCCCGCTTCGCCAAGCGCGCCGAAGACGTCAACGGTCCCGTCGCCGTGTTCGGGGTGCCGTTGCTCATGCTGGGGGGTACGTTCTTCCCGGTCACGCTGCTGCCCGCCTCGGTGCTCGCCGTCGCCCAGTTTGATCCGGTCTTTCACATGAACGAGGCGCTCAAGGCCGTGGCCGGGCGGGGCGCGGGGCTCGCTGAGATCCGCGGTCACGTGGTCTTCTTGGTCGTGTTCGCCGTCCTCGCGCTCGGCCTCGGGATCGCGTCCTATCGCCGGATGCTGGCTGGATACGTGCCGTGGATCCTGCCGGCGAGCGTGGCCACCATTCCGAGCACCGTGAGAGTCACGCTCAGCCCGAACACGAGCACGAACGAGAAGACGAACACCCGCGCGATGCCCGGTCTCTCGTCACGACGCCCCGCGACGAAGCTCATCATCAGGGGAATCATCGCCAACACGCAGGGATTGGACGCCGTGAGTGCCCCCCCCTCGAAGACAGCAACAACAGCCAGCCAGGGGTTGGTCTGGGTGTACTGCCCCACATTGTCGATGATCGCGTCGCTCACTCGTCATTCACTCTTCGCGGCGGCTGTTGTCAGCCAAGCCACGATTTCGGACGTTGGCGGGATTCGGCCGGCGCACTTGACCTCGCCGTTCACCACGATTGCTGGGGTCGCCACCACGCCGAACCTCATGATCTCGTCGATCTTCTCGATCTTGACGAGCGCCGCTGGCACTCCCGACGCAAGGATGGCCTTCTCGGTCTCGGCGTAGAGCTTCTTGCACTTGGCGCAGCCTGTTCCGTGGCAGTGGCCGTCCACCGTCGGCGCGAGCGCCAGAGACGGCAGCGGCGGTGGCGGCAGTAGCGGTGGCGGCAGCAGCGGGGGCGGACCGCGTTCGGGTGGAGACGGTCGGGGTGGGCCTCAGAACGGATCCGGGATCTGCGCGAGGCGCCAGAGCTCGCGGAACTTGTCCTGGACCCAGGGGTGGAGGGACAGCGCGACGTCCTCGGAGAGCCCGGCGCTCTTGATGAGCTCTTGGACGTCCACGAGATCCTTGGCGCGGTGGGGCGCAACCATGCCGGAGGCGAGCTTGAGCTCGATGAAGCGCGGCATCGGGAGCAGGGCGAATCGCGCGCCGCGTACCGCCGTGGTAGCCGGATCCGGGAACGCGATCGGCTTCGGTTTGTCGTCACCGGGAAAGCGCCCGGTGCTGAGGACGTCGATGTTGACCCCATGCTCGGTGTCGAGGAGCTTCCCGGTGCCCGGGGTACGCTCCTCGTACCCGCGACCAACATGGCGGCGCTTGAACTCCTGCAGATCCTCCTCCCGCATCACCAGGTCGACGTCCACCGTGGCCCGTCGGTGGCCGTATTCGTTGAGCGCGAACGCGCCGATGATGGCGTAGGGCAGGCCCTCGGTCTCGAGGATGCCCGTCAACTTGCCGAGGGCGAGATCGGCCTCCGATTGCCCCATGAAGAACCTCCCGCAGTAGGCCACGCCGGCCTCGAACCTCGCCTCCGCCTCCGCGGAGAGCCGTCCTGCCCCCCATGCCGAGGTAGGGGAGGGCCGTTCGGGCGCTGCGCTGGTGGTCACTCGGCGAAGGGTAGCACAGAGCCCCCGGCGTTCCCGACTGGTCACGCTGCCGGCACCGCGCCACGATTCAACTCGCCTGCCCTTCCACGTCCGCGAAGGGGGCGTGCTCGCCTCAAGCCACCAGGACGAGCTGCTGCGCGAGCTTGCGCTGGAGCACCGACCTCCGGAAGTACCTGGGTCTCGCGCAGGGGACCGCGGTGGCAGCTCGGTCGCCTCGTCGAGGTGGCGCAAGTACCGGCGGATGTTCACCGGTTCGGTCACGATGGCACGAAGCTTCATTGCCGCGCCGCAGAGCGGGCACTTCTCGAGGTTCACCTGGAGGCCCCGCTGCATCAGCTCTGCCCAGGGCCGCCACCCGCAGCGGGACCCGCCCTTCGGGGCTTCGGTATCGTCACCGTCAGCGGCGGCGGTCGGCTTCGGCACGATACGGGACCGCAGTCGGCTCGCCGGCGCCAGCACCGGTATGGAAGCGCGGCGGTGGACGGTCGCTACCAGCCGGCAGAGCAGCGACAGCGGGTCCAGCTCCACGGCGACCGTCCCGTCCGAGAACGGACGCTCGAGCGCGGTACGAACCAGGTCGTCGCCGGCTCTCGTCAACCGCTCCTGCGCGAGCGGTGGGCGCAGCGCATAGGACACCAGTGCCTCGCGACCGCCCGGATTGTGGCCGCTGGCGACGGTGGCGGCGTGCAGGGTGAACCCTCCATCGCTCGCCAGAAGCGCCCCGGTGACACGCCCCTCGCCGCGGTCGGTGAGGAGCACCGGCTCGCGCTCCCCTAGCTCCGGCCCTGCCGGCGGGTGGCCCGTGACCGCGGCGGCTGCCAGGTGCAGGAGGCCGTCGTCCTCACCAACTGGGGGGGGGCCCGACCTCCAGCGGCTCGGTGTCCACGACCGCACCCCGGCGCTTCAGGAAGCGCAGGATGCGGACGCGCGCCACCCGCAGCACCTCCGCCACGTCGAGTGAGGTGAGGTGAGGCAACGGGCGGAACTGGGGTGCCTTTTCGCCTTCCTTCTCGCCTTCCTTCTCGCCTTCCTTCTCGGCCATGACCCCGTCCAACGCCACCAGGTGGCAATGGGGGTTGAGCCGGAGGTCCGAGCTCGACCGCTGCACCACGGTCACTGGCCCCGTCTTCCCGCCCCGCACGCCCAGTAGCTCGAACCGCCGCCGGTGGAAGTCGATGACCGCGTTCGCGAGCTCCCGCGATACGCCACCGAGCAACTCGGCATCGTAGGCCAAGCGGACGTGGCAGACGTCACCGTGTCAGAGGGCGCCTGGGCGCTCGGCAGCCCAGCGCAGCCGCACCTTGCCTTGTTGTGCGTCGCTGGACAGGGACACGCGGTCCAAGCCTTCCTGTACGAACAGGTGCCGGACCGTGGACTCGGAGACGAGCCCGGCCGTGAGGGGACCGTCAGTCTGGCCGCACTCAGTCCACGGACGGCCGCGCAGCTCCCCAGAACTTGACATGGGCGTCCCCCTCCCGCTTCCAGCAACGCCCTCAAACACCCCGCGCGAAACGGCGGCTGATCGCCTCAGACAGCGTGCCCGGAAACAAGCGGAAGGGGGCTGAGTAGCGCCGGGTTCCTACGAGAGCCGATAGCGCTGGCGCTCGAGTTTCGCGCTGGCGCGAACCAAGCGGTTTCCTAGGGCGGCTCCTTTCACCGCCATCCCAATCCAGGCGAGCCGATCCTCGAGCTTCTCCACCTCACAGGTCGTGTTTGCTCTCTGGATGTCACACTCCAACGAAGACGGCGAGCGGCGACGGTTCGGATCGTGGCGAAGCCAGTGGCCGCCGGTGGCGGTCGCCGGGCGATCTGCCATCCGAGTCCACTTGCCTGGTCGGAGCCCGTCACCGGGTTGCCAGCGTGAGAATTCTCTCGATTCGGGCGAGGGCGGCAGCAGGGGATTCGCCGCCATTCCGATTGGGAGCGAGCGACTCTCGGTACCAGGTCGCGGCCATGGCGAGCTCGTACAGGCGCACATGTTCGGCTTGCAGCCCCACGCCGCCAGCAGCTCGGTAGGCGTCCAGGAGGTGAGCTAGTCCGCGCTCGGTTTGAAACGGACGGCGGACGCCGCGGGTCACCACCGCGAGATCCCAGGCCGGATCGCCGAAGGAGGCACACGTCCAGTCGATGACTGCCGGCGGTTCGTTTGGCTCGATGAGGATGTTCTGTCCCAAGAGATCACCGTGGGTCAGGCGCGCCGGCTCAGGCGGTGGAAGGTGCTCCAGTGCCCACGCCTGCGCGTCCACCGCCTCGGGTGCGTCCAGTTCGTTGAAGACGGCCAGCGCTTCGAGCGCGTGATCGCGACGGGTGGCGGCTCCGGGTACCCTGAGCTGGCGGAGCACGGGGAGTTCGAGGGTGTGCAGGGCAGCGGCGATTTGGCCGACCACCTCCCACGGCCGCACTCCGCTCTGGCGCCCTGCCCGAAGATCGAGGGTGATGCCTCCTATTGCGCGCTGCACCAGTGCGAGCTTCCCCGCGAGCGGCAGCGCGCCGATCGCCAGCGGCACCCGAAACGGAAGAACCTGTTGTCCGAGAACCTCGAGAATCAGGAGTTCGCGGCGTACGAAGGTGTCATGATCCGGTTCCGATTCCGGGCGGGGCAGTAGCGCGACGTACTGGCCGCTCAGGGCCTCGGGATCCGGTTCGAGCGAAACCCAGGCGACGAACGCGTCGCGGCTCATGCCGCGACCGAGTCGTGACACACGTCCCACCTCCACCGCGACCTCGGTCCCGCAGCGCAGAGTAAAAAGCGTTTCGAGCACCCACCACGCTCTCGCCCAACCCGCTGGGTGCTCGCTCTCCCGCATGGCCGAGCGCCACTCATCGACGGTCAGACCGTACGGAGCGCCTCCTGAAGTCCAGCCAGCGACCCAGAGGCGCACGCCGCACCATTCGACCCATTCCTCGCCCTCGGGGAGCGGCTCGTCGTCTCGGCTATCCTTGGTTCGGGTCTTCTTCATGGACGATCGGCTAGTCGGGTCGCCGTCTTCAGCTCTACCCGAATCGCGAACTCTCCGCGCTCTTCCGGGGTCGGTTCTGGGTGCCGAGAACTTTACCAAGTGAACAGCCTCGTCGCACCGGGTAGTACGAACATGGCCAACGTCGCGCACTTCATGTGCGAGCTGGTGATGAACCCGAAGACGTGGGCCGACTGGAAGGGCAAGCTGCCGGTGGTCGTCAACGCTGCTTCGAAGCCCACCTGATCGCCATGATCTCGAGCATCCTGTCGAAGACGAAGATCACACCCCCGGCGCGACGTTGAAGGCTACCGTCGTCGGGTCCAACGTGAAGTCGGCGTACGCGAGCTCGCCCTCGGGTGGATGCCAGACCGCCTTGCCACGGGTGGGCATGCGCCGGTCGCCGACGTCTCGGAAGCCGTCCATGGGTGTGGTACAACGGCAGCGCGTGACCTTGGTGGCGTCCTTGGCATCCGCGTAGAAGCGGTCGGTGGTCTCGAAGTCGATATGGGTTTGTCGGCGCCAATACCGCCATGCATCTGAGACGGCGCCCGCACGTGGAGGAAGAGACGTGAATCCGGACCACCCCATCTCGCCTCCCGACCAGGGACCCCGGCTCTACCGCGACCTCGCGAACTGGTATCCCCTGCTGACGCCGGTTGGCGACTATGCCGAGGAGGCCGCCTTCTACCGGCGCCTATTCGAGGAGTACTGCCACCAGCTACCCCGATCCCTGCTCGACCTCGGCAGCGGCGGCGGCCACAACGCCGCCCACCTCAAGGCCACGCTGTCGTGCACACTGGTCGACCTCGCGCCCGCCATGCTTGAGCTGAGCCGGCGCCTCAACCCGGAGTGCGAGCACGTCCTGGGCGACATGCGTTCGGTCAGGCTCCCTCGGGTCTTCGACTGCGTCCTGGTACACGACGCGGTGAGCTACATGTCCTCGCGCGCCGACCTTGCCCGCGCCATCGCAACGGCCTTCGAGCACACCGCGCCGGGCGGGGTCGCCATGTTACAGCCAGACTTTGTCACGGAAACCTTCGAGCCGGGCATCGAGACTGGCGGCAGCGACGACGGGGCGCGCGGCCTCCGCTACCTCGAATGGCGCTGGCTTCCTGGTTCGAGCCACGAGACCTACGTGACCGACATGGCCTACCTGCTTCGTGATGAGCGGGGTCTTGTCGAGGTCATGCACGACCGACACATGATGGGGCTGTTCCCCAGGGCCGTCTGGCTGGAGCTGATCGCGGCCGCCGGCTTCGA
>JAFGBI010000057.1 GCA_016933275.1 Polyangiaceae bacterium
GCTCCGACCGCGGCTCAGTCCAACGGCCGCCACCGCCACTGCTCCGCTCGCTCTGCACCGACCCGGACAGCCACGCACCCGTCCCTCTCGGTGTCGCGCGCAGCAGCATTGTGACTTCGCTCGCTCCGAGTGGCTTAGACGGCTACTGATTATGCGATCTTCCGGCCTGGCGACCCACCGCCGTGGCAGGCGCTCTTGTGACAGCGGAGGGCGCATCACGTATCGGCAGAGCCGCTCGAGCTTTGGCGATCGCGGCCGTCAACGAGTTGCCTGGCGTAGAGGTTGACCCCGAGCGCCTCGGCCGCGGGCTCGGTCGGTAGCCTTGTGTCGCTCGAGTGCTTGGCCTCTGCCCGGCATCCAGGTCACGCACCTCGAAGAAGCTGATGTGGGGAACCAGTCCGGTCCGGCTGAGCAGGAATGCAGGGAGGTTGAGTAGAATCGCGAATCGTCAAGTAACTGTTGCAGTCATCGACGAGCGACTCGGCTGCGCAAACGTTTCTGTACGGATTCGCAATGCCTGCGCCGTTGCCATTCCGCGTGGAAAGACCTCACTCCGGTATGGTGAACGACTTTGCGAGGGTGACGGGATGGCCGCTGAATGGCGGCACCGTCGCGCGCCGAAACACGCTGCTAGCGCACGAGCCGACCCTCGTGCCGTGAAAAGCGCCGCCCGAAACCACCACGCCTATGACGCCGCCGCTCGGCGCGAAAGTCACGAGCGCCCTGCCCGTACCTCTGGGCCCATCTAGCCGCCTGTACGCAGGCCATCGGGCGAACCACGGGCGCGGACGCGGACCTCGTGGTGGCCCCGGACTGGAGATTCCTCAGGTACGACGTGGTTGATGGCAACACCAGCGGTCTCTCCAACTGCGGCTACGACCAGGCCGAGGTCATGGATCTCTGACGAACCTGGGGACTGAGGTTGAACGAACACGGCCTCCTCACGGACATCCCCGCCCACCTGGCGCTCCGCACCCCCCACCGGCCGCGGGGTCCCCGAGCACGCCCGGTTTCGGGTGTTAGGGGTGCGGAGGGTGGCGGTGGGCGAACCTTGAACTCGTCGTCCACACCGCCAGCACGACCCGCCCGCCGCCGAGCCAAGCGTACTGCCCGTGATACACTCCCAGCGGGGGGACTGGGGGATCGGCAACGGGTGGACAGGCCACGGGCGGTTCCAGCACGGGCGGCGTCGGAGGCTCGGGCGGGGCCGTCACCACGGGCGGATCGGATCCAGGAGGTTCCGGAGGAACCAGCTCCGGTGGAGGCGGGACAGGCACGGGGGGATCAGGCGCAGGATGGACCTGTCAGACCGCGACGGCGGCCGGCTTCGACGCTTGCTACTGCTCGACGACTGCTGGATCGCGGCGGCGTCGCGGCTTCTCGTGAGATCGAAACGAGCCAGGCCCGGCAAGCCGTTGATCCCCGGCACGCTCCCGCTCGCTCGGGGCATCGAGATGGCGGCTGACCTCCAGCTCCGGCGGATCCCCTCGTGGCGCCAGTGGTTCGGCGGCACCGTCTACGTTCTCCCCGACCAGCCCGAGGGCTTCCTGGCGAACGTGGCCCCCGAGCTGGACGCCGTCATGGGGGCGATCATCGAGCAAGTGGTGAAGGTCCACCGGAAGTACGTCCTCGTGGCCCTGCACCCGAGGGGTGCTTTGATCCCGCATCCACGACTGGAGGGGGTCGCTCTTGCTGCCCTCCAGAACCTGACCGACGAGGAGTTCGAGCGCGTCGTCGCGACGGAGTTGGAGAGGCGGGGACGCCCTGCCACGCGGCAGTCGTAGAGGGTGAGGCGCTCTTCCGGGTGGTGGCGATCGTCCGTCGAGCTGGCCGGGCGACCGACAGCGCGTATCAAGGGCAGGGCGACCAGCAAAGGAGGCTCCGGCCCCGGAGACGAAAATCAACCGGTTGACCCGCGGTTCAACCGAGCTAATTTAGTCAACCGATGGCCCTTCCAGGCGAGGCCCAGGCTCTCCGGATCGTCAGCTCGCTCCTTTCCGAGTGGCTGGGGACGAGTGCCTTGGCGCTGGAATCGATCTCGAAAGGACCTGGCTGGATCGCGAAGGGGAGGGGACGGACGCTCGTCATCGGCTACAAGCCGGCCACGGACGCGGCGGCCATCAGGTCGGCCATCGAGCAGGTGACGACCCACGCATCGAGCGTAGGCCGGCAAGCGCTGCCCGTCCTCGCCGTTCCCTACATGGGCGAGGTGGGCCAGCGACTCTGCGCCGAGAAGGGTGTCCACTGGCTCGACCTCAGCGGCAACGCCAGCATCCGGGCAGACGACCTCGTGATCGTAGTGGGCGGCAGAGAGAACCGCTTCAAGCGGAGGGGACGCCCCTCGTCGGTCTTCTCGCCCAGAGCCGCCCGCATCACGCGGCAGCTCCTCATCCACGCTGATCGGGCGCTGCTTCAGAAGGAGCTGGCCGAACTGGCCGACCTGGATGCTGGCTACACGAGCAAGATCGTCCGCCGCCTCGAAGACGGCGGCATGGTTCAACGGGACGACGCGGGCCGCGTGCGGCCGAAGGATCTCGCCCTGCTCCTTGACGCCTGGTTGCAGGACTACGCCTTCGACAAGCACCGGATCGTGCGGGGCCAAGTCGCCGGCCGGAGCAGCGATCAGGTGGTGAAAAGGATTGCCACCGCCCTCAAGGCGGCCGGCGCCCCCCACGCGGCGACGGGGCTGTCGGGGGCATGGCTCCTCACCAAGTTCGCCACCTTCCGGGTGACGACGTTCTTCGTGGACGAGGCCGGGATCGAGCTTCTCAGCAGCGAGGTGGGGTTCGTGGAGGAAGAGCGCGGGGCAAACACCTGGCTCGTCGTCTCCAATGACGAGGGGGTCCTTCACGGGGCGTCGAGCCAGCACGGCGTGCGGTGCGCCCATCCAGTGCAGGTCTACCTCGACCTGCTGGCCCACCCGGAGCGGGCTCGGGAAGCCGCCGTCGAGCTTCGGAAGCGTCTCTTGCCCGGATCCGAGGCCCGATGACCAAACCCCGTACCGCCGCCGGGTACC
>JAFGBI010000058.1 GCA_016933275.1 Polyangiaceae bacterium
CGGCCGAGGACGCTCAGGCGCGCGGTGTCGCCGCGGAGGTACGTCTCCCGGTCTAGCCGCGCCTTCACCTCGAAGTCGAGCACGCGGTAGCGGCTGATCACGAAGCGTGCCCAGCGATCCCGGTGCCAGCCTGGCGGAGCGCCTCGCCACCGGACCTCCACCGACGCGAAGCCGAGGGCGGCCGTCTCCGGCAGCGTCCCCTCGACGGTGAAGGAGCCGTAGTCGTCGGTCCGCGTCCGCCGCTCGAACAGGACGCGGTCCTGGCCGTCGCGCACGATGACCTCGAGCTGCTGCCCCACGGGCGTCTCGAGGCCGCTCGGCGCGGGCCGGCGGAGGTAGCCCTTCACGTGGAGGGGCTCGCCGGGCTGGTAGATGCCGCGCTCGACGAAGACGAAGGGGAGCAGCGTGAGGTCCTCCCGATCGAGCCGCTGCGCGGCGACGCGGGCGTGATCCTCGCCGTGGGTGACGGTGACGACGGGACCGGGCGCGCCCGAGCGGCCGAGCGCGCGCTGCATCGCCCGGGCGGGGAGGACCGCGAGCCCGTCGCGGTCGGTGCGGGTGGAGAACGCCGCGGGGGGCGGGTGGCTCGCGGTGGCCGCGGCGGTGAGGGTGATCTCCGCGCCGGCGACGGGGAGGGCGTCCGACAGGCGCGTCACCCAGACGATCGTCCCGTGCGGGCTCCAGCGCGCGAGCACCCCGAGGTCGGTCACCGTCACGAGCTGCGCCGGCCTCGGGGGGGCGCCCTCGCCGCGGGTCGCGACCAGCAGGCTCCCGGTGCGGCGGGCCGAGAGCAGGTCAACAGGGAGGGGCAGGTCGACGAGGGAATAGTCGTTGGGGGCGACGGTGAGCGGCAGGCGCAGCTCGCGGGCGCCCGCGAGCGCCGCCACGGCCGGATAGCCCCGCCCGGTCGGCCCCGAGCGTCGTGCCGTCGAGCGCGCGCGTCGCGGCCGGCACCACCACCTCGATCTCACTGGCCCAGGGCGCGCGCTCCCGGAACTCGAACGAGGCCGTCCTGGTGCCGTACCAGATCCAGCGCCCCGCGAGCTCGACACCACCCTGGACGGTGACGCGCGCCACTGGCACGGGGCTCTCCAGCGAGCCCTCGATCGGCTGCACCGGGCGGGAGAAGACGAGCGTGATCGCCGGCGGCAGCGCCACGAGCTCGCCCTCGGGGGTCGCCGACACGAGCTCGAAGCTCGCCGTTTCCGACGGGGTCGGGGGCGGGGCGGCGAGGCTCGGCGCGAGGTTGGCCGGCGCCGGCGGAGCCATGGGCGGCTGCGGCGGCGGGGCCGGCGATGCGGCGCAGGCGCAGAGAAGCAGCCACCCAACGAGTGGCGTCGAGCGCGCGATGCCCGGCACGAGAGGGTTCGAGTCTCGCGGCGGTCGAGATGTTCCCCGGCCCCGCTTTGGTGAAACTGGGGCACCTGCCATGCGGCTCAGCCGCCCTCGACCGGGGCGTGTGGGCCCGGCGGTGCGCCCCGGCGCGCGTGCCCCGGAAGTAGAGCGAGAGCACGATGGTGGGGCCGAAGGCGGCCCCGAACCCCGCCCAGGCCCAGGCGACCAGCGCGAACACGCTGCTCTTGGGATCGAGGCCGAGGAGGAAGGCCACGGCGCCGATGGCGAGCACCGCGCCGCGCCCTACCCACAATAGCTCCCGCTCGCTCGCCGCCAGAGGCCCCGGTACAGATCCCCCGTGAGGGCGGCCGAGGCGACCAGGAGCTGGGCCGAGGCCGTGCTCATGACGGCCACCACAATCGCGGCCATGCAGACGCCGGTGAGCGCGGGGTGCAGGAGGCGGACGCTCATCAGGATGAAGACCGTCTCGCTCTCGGCGCCAGCGAGCGCCTGGTCGAGGACGAGCGGCCCCACCAGGCCTGCCAGCACCGCGGCCACGAGCGTGACCGATACCCAGGTCATCGCCACCCGGCGTGCCACCGGGATCTCGTTCGCGGAGCGCGCGGCCATGAAGCGCGCGAGGATGTGGGGCCCGACAGGTCGACCCCGAGCTCGGCGAGGTCGAAGTGAGCGCCGACGCCACGGCCGATGATTCGGCACTTTCGGCCTGCTACGCCGCTGCCGCCGCCGGTACGGACCTGTTCGGGCAGCGTGCCGGCTCACCGGCGCTGCGGCCGGTCGACCCGAGCCTGGCCCGCCCGAACGAGCCCGTCGCCATCGCGCATGGCGTCCACGTGCACGCCACCGTCCGTGTGCACGGCAATGACCGCGCCCAACTCGAGCGGCGGTGCCGGTATCTCGGCCAACCGCCCCTCGCCGAAGAAAGGCTGACGCGCCTTCACGATGGCAGGCTGAGCTACGAGCTCAAGCGCGCCTGGAAAGATGGGACGCACGCCGTGATCCTCTCGCCGCTAACCCTGTGTGCTCGCGTCTGCGCGCTGATAGTCGACGTCAGTACCTGCACGCGCTGCGGCGGACCGATGAGATGGGTCGAGGTCGCCACCGAGCCCCACTCCATCGCACGAGTGCTCGCCGAGCTCGAGCCCAGTGACGGACACCAGGTGCAGCGAGCCACTCCGCCCCACCGTCGTACCCGGCCGCCCGAACCGCTGGGTTTCGGGTTCGGGTAGCCGGGGAGGCGAGGCGCCGGCAGCACCAGCGTGAGGGGATCGATGCACCGCGACCTGGTGCCGAGGTCCATGCCTCGGCACCACTGGACTCCGCGCTCGGCGCCTCCCCGCGCGCGGGGTTGGTTGATCATAGCAGGCTCGGGCGGCGCTCGGGCCTCCGCGTCTCCGCTTCCCCACCGCTCCGGGGTTCACGAAACCCCACCGACTCGCCTGGCCTCCGCGGGCCCGCCGCCTTCCTCCGCTCGCCGTTCGTCATTCGCCGTTCGAAATCCTTGTCAGTCGACCATGAGGCGGTACCTCTGCTGCTGCTCGTTGGCGAAGAAGTGCCTGGCAGGCTCTACCGAGGCATCGGGCAGCTCGACAGGGTCGCGTCGCACTGATCGAGGGGGTACCGATCGCAGCGAAGCGAGGTGGTCCCATCAGTGAGCGTCACGTAGGCTGAGGAACCGGCGGGGTATCCGTCGGGCGGGCAGACCGCCGACACCTCCCATATCGTCCAATCCGTCTCGGCGCAGCCCGAGGGCATCGCGAGCGCCACCCAATACTTCGACGCGGCAGCCGAATACTCGCCATCGGTGCCGGCGCAGCCGAAGTAGCTCATGCAGGCGGTGCAGGTCGCGTCCAAGATCACCAGCGTGCCCATCTGGTTTCCAGTACCGAAGTACATCCAGGAGTAGTGATCGAGCCCCCCGGACCAACCGCAGAGCCACCAGCCTTGCTGGAACATCCTGACGGCCTCTGTCGGCTCCGAGCAGGCAGTGATCATTCCGCTGCTGCCGCCCGCGCCGGCCTCTCCGGTGGCGCCCCCGCCCCCGACCCCGCCGCTGCTCACGACCCCTCCGTTGCCACCAGCAACGCCACCGCCACCACTCGCGCCACCCGTCACGCCACCACTCGCGCCGCCGTCCGCTCCGCCCCCGCCGCCGGCGCCCCCAGCTCCGCCCGCGTGTCCGCCGCCACCGCTCGCACCACCGGTCGGGATGCCACCGGTGCCTCCGTCCGCACCACCCGCGCCGCTCGTGCCACCAGTCACGTTGCCACCGGTGTCCCCGGTCACCCCACCCCGCCCGCCTGCGCCGCCGGCCGTGCTGCCTCCGCTGGCGCCCCGGCCGCCACTCGCTTCCGCCGCAGAGGTTGCGCCAGTGCCGCTCGCACCACCAGTGACACTTCCCTCGGTGCCTCCGCTCTCGGCGGCCCCATGCTCATCCTGCTCGGCGTCCCCTCCGCAGCCGAGCGCGACTGCAGACGCGACGCCCATGCCGACGATTTGCCAGACGACTCGCATCATCGGGGGTCCCCCCTCGCCGCTGAGTTCTCCAGTCCCAGGGTTCGATCCCGTAGTGTCCCGATATCCATGCCGAAGTGATTCTCGCACGATCCATCAGCGGGGCACAGACTGGAACGACCCGCCATCTCCGGGCATCGAGCCCGCCCTCGATGCCCCCGCTGCCCCTCCCGTTCGTCATCGCCATGGTGGCGCATGCCATCAACGAGCGCATGGCACGCAACCTCGAGTGCCTCCAGGATGAGGTGCGGGTGCTTCGCGACTCGAGGGTACCGAACAACGTGATCATTCCCGACCCCCGCCTGGATCCGACGTGGGGCCAGACGCGCCTCACTGGCAGCCCTGGATCGAAATGCAGCGCTCTGCGAAGGTTGTTCCCATCCAGATTGAACGCCTGCGCCGTCACCAAACCGACGAGGTCGAGCTCTACGATCTCGCCGAGCAGGCAGCTCGTGCTGTCGTCGTTCGACGCAGCGTGGACGCGCACCCGTGGGCCCTCCGCGCGGGCGAACGCACGCGCTTGGGGGGCCGCTCGCGCGGAGCCTGACCCACGCGACGCAGCATGATGCTCGCGGGATGCAGCTGCGACGGTGAATGTGCGGGGTGTGGTGAGCCGCAGATGGGCGGTGGTACACTCGCAGCGCCGGCGCCAGCGCTAGGTCCGAGCGCCTCGGCAGTTTGATGGAGGCGATGGATGACGACGACCAGCAATGGGGTGACCTGGGCAGCGATGCTCGCGGCCTTGCTCGGCGGGGGAGCCTGTGGGGGCAGCGACAACGACGCAGCGGCAGGAGGCGGTGGCAGCGGCGGCACCGATACCGCTGGTGGTGACGGCGGCGCCGACACCGGCGGTAGTGACGGCGGCACCGATACCGCTGGTGGTGACGGCGGCGCCGACACCGGCGTTGGTGGCGGCGGGGAGCCGCTCGCTGTTGACGAACGCGCGGACTCGGCCGAGCAGGTCGTGCTCGACCTCGCCGGCAGCCCGCAGAACCCGGCGTGGGGTCCCGACTCCAGCACCCTGGTGTTCACGCGATTCGTCGACGGCTACAATTCCGAGCCCGCTGACCTTTTCATCGTGGAACTCCCTGACGGCGAGCCTCGGGTGCTCGTGCAGGACGGGAGCGGCAACGTCAACCTGCCTGGGTCGTCGTGGAACGACGCGACCGCGCTCATCCCACCCCGGACGCACGAACCAGCGCTCGTCGCAGGCGATAGAAGGCCCGGCTCGTCCGACATGACGGTGCATCGCCGCCCTTTTTCTCGGAGAGTCTGACGACAAGGGCGGCCAGCGCACCCACGGTCGTTGTCCCCCGGAGGTCCTCGTCCGGAATGCTGATCCCGAAGTGCTCCTCGGTTGCGAAGACGAGTTCAACCAGGCCCAGCCCCATCAGCAGCTTCCCGGCGGAAGGCTACCAATCAGGGGGAGCGAAAGATCATGGCGGATCCGATCACCCCGGCAGCAGGACCCTCCCCGCCTCATCGAGCCCCCAGAACGGGTTGAACGCCACCTCCCAGGGGTGGCCGTCGGGATCGGCGAAGTAGCCGGAGTAGCCGCCCCAGAAGGTGTCGGCGGCGGGCTTGAGGAGGGTGGCTCCGGCCTCCACGGCGTCCCGAAGGGCGGCGTCCACCTCCGCCTTCGACTTCATGTTCTGGGCCAAGGTGACCCCGCCGAACCCGGTGCCCGGCACCAGCGTGGCGTCCTTGGCCAGGAGATCCCTCGGGTAGAGGCCGAGCACAATCCCGCCGAGATCGATGAAGACGACGTGCTCGTCGGACGTACTCGATGCCTTCCAGCCAAGACCGTCGATGTAGAACCTGCGGGAGCGGACGAGATCGGTGACGCCGAGAGTGATGACGCTGATGCGGGGGGTCATGGGCGGGGACCCTAGGTGGAGCGGACCTGGACGGCAAGCCAGTCGAAGCGCAGTTCGGCCACCCCAAGGGGACGTTGATCCCGGACCCACGGGTGGAGGGGGCTTCTGGTTCTGCGCTCCAGAACCTGACCGACGAGGAGTTCGAGCGCGTTGTCGCGGCGGAGGTGGCCAGGCGGGGGACCCTGCCACCCGGAAGTCGTAGAGGGCGAGGAGTTCTCCCGGTCGGTGGTGACCGTCCGTCGATCTGGCCGGGCGACCGACAGCGCCTGTTGGGCGGCAGATCGACTCGCGAAAGCGGCCCCGGCAGAAGAGGTAGAAAGGATCCAGTTGACCCGCGGTTCAACTGGACTAGTTTAGTTAACTGATGGCCCTTCCAGGCGAGGCCCAGGCTCTCCGGATCATCGGCTCGCTCCTGTCCGAGTGGCTGGGGACGAGTGCCCTGGCGCTGGAATCGAGCCAGAAGGGACCCGACTTGGTCGCGAAGGGGCGGGGACGAACGCTTCTCATCGGCTATGAGCGGTCCGCGGACGCGGCGGCCATCAAGTCGGCCATAGAGCAAGTGACCACGTCAGCAGCGAGGGCAGGCCGGCAAGCGCTGCCCGTCGTCGCGGTGCCCTTCATGGGCGAGGTGGGCCAGCGGCTTTGCGCCGAGCGGGGCGTTCACTGGCTCGATCTCAGCGGCAACGCCAGCATCCGGGCGAATGGTCTCGTGATCGTGGTCGGCGGCAGGGAGAACCGCTTCAAGCGGAGGGGACGCCCCTCGTCGGTCTTCTCTCCCAAAGCCGCCCGCATCACGCGGCAGCTCCTCATCCACACCGATCGGGCGCTGCTTCAGAAGGAACTGGCAAAGCTGGCCGACCTCGACGCTGGCTACACGAGCAAGATCGTCCGCCGCCTCGAAGTCGACGGTATGGTCGAACGGGACGACGCGGGCCGCGTGCGGCCAAAGGATTTCTCCCTGCTCCTCGACGCCTGGTCGGAGGACTACGCCTTCGACAAGCACCGGATCGTGCGGGGCCAAGTCGCCGGCCGAAGCAGCGATCAGGTGGTGAGGAGGATTTCCTCCGCCCTCAAGGCCGCCGGCGCCCCCCACGCGGCGACGGGGTTGTCGGGGGCATGGCTCCTCACCAGGTTCGCCACGTTCCGGGTGACGACCTTCTTCGTGAACGAGGCCGGGATCGAGCTTCTCGGTAGCGAGGTGGGGTTCGTGGAGGAAGAGCGCGGGGCGAACACCTGGCTCGTCGTCCCCAATGACGAGGGGGTCCTTCACGGGGCGTCGACCAAGCACGGCGTGCGGTGCGCCCATCCAGCGCAGGTCTACCTCGATTTGCTGGCCCACCCGGAGCGTGCTCGGGAAGCCGCCGTCGAGCTTCGGAAGCGTCTCTTGCCCGGATCCGAGGCCCGATGACCAAACCCCGTACCGCCGCCGGGTACC
>JAFGBI010000059.1 GCA_016933275.1 Polyangiaceae bacterium
CCCCGTGACCTCCAGTACGTGATGCTTGAAGTCCACGGTTCGGACGCGGTTGACCGCCATGTAGCAGCTCATGCCATCCACATAGCCAAGCTGGCGAAGGTAGCCCCGAAGCACGAGGCGGTCGAAGCCGGACAGTACATGGGAGTTCTTGGACTGCCCCTCACCAGGGTGGGAACACCACCCTGTCTGCTGGGGTACTTCCGCGGACGGGATCCCGGGACGAAACGGTCGCCTGCTGGGGCTCCGTGGTGAGGTAGGCAGCGGCGGGAGCCGACGCTTGGACGCCCACAGCGCACGACCGTAAGGGAGCGCGCGGGGCCGTAACCCGCCGTATCCCGCGGGGGGCATCCATCAATTGAGCAGCGCGAGCAGGTCCTCGCGGGCAATCCCGAGCGCAGCGGACGCACGGCGGCAAGACGCGCGAACGAGGGTTGCGCCGGCCGGGATCACCAGAGAGTCGCGTACGAAACCGCCGGCGGGAACTCCCGGGGGCCGGGCAAAGCTGGTAGCTGATCGGCGATGGCAAGGCGCTGGTTCGTGGCGGGGGCGGGGTTCATCGGGAGCCACCTCGTGGATCGCCTGGTCGAGGGGGGACCGGGCACCGTCTACGACAACCTGAGCGTCGGGCGGCGCGAGCGCATCCGCCCGACACCTGGAGAGCGGCGCCGTCACGCTCGAGGTGGCGGATCTGCTCGGGCTCGAGCGCCTCGAGCGGGCGATGGCGGGGCACGAGCTCGTGTTCCACCTCGCCGCCAACCCGGAGACGCGCTGGGGCCTCGAGAACCCGCGGCTCGATCTCGAGCAGGGCACGATCGCCACGCACAAAGTGCTCGAGGCGATGCGCCGCACCGGTGCGCGCCGGCTCGTGTTCGCGTCGTCCGGCACCGTCCACGGCGACACGCCTGCGCCCTGCGCGGAGGGGGACCTCGGCCACCTCCCGATCTCGCTCTGCGGAGCGAGCAAGCTCGCGAGCGAGGCGCTGATCAGCGCCTACGTCGAGTGCTTCGGGCCAGAGGCTTGGATCTTCCGCTTCAGCAACGTCGTCGGCCCCCGCGGGACCCACGGCGCCGCCCTCGATTTCCTCCATCGGCTCAAGACGAACCCCGCCGAGCTCGAGGTCCTCGGCGACGGCCGGCAGGCGAAGCCCTACGTATGGGTGGCGGACGTCGTCGGCGCCATCCTCTTCGCCCTCGAGCGCGCCCCGGAGCCGCTCAGCGTGCACAACATCGCACCGCCCGACGTGACCACGGTGACCCGCATCCCCGAGCTCTGCGTGGCGGCGTCGCCGAACCCCGCGGCGACCATCCGCTACCGGGGCGAGGAGCGGGGGATGTCGGGCAGGCTGCCGTCGGTACGGAAGGTTGGGAGCGGAGTGGTGACACGACCTACACCGGCCAGACCATGTCTGGTCTGCCTCGAGCGCCCGATGCAGTGATCCGGCTGTGTCCGCGCCTTCCACGTGCTGGCGTGTCGCGCCTCCGCTGAGGTAAGATGCGCCCTTGGTGACGCATCTCGATGCGCGCGAACTCGGGGCGGCACGCCCGCCGTGACGCATCCGCAGCCGTCCTCTGCTGCGAATACCGCTGAGGGCACGGCCACGAGGTGGCACCAACCTTCCTTTCCCTGCCAGGTGGTTCGCTGCGTATGGCTTCGCTGACCTGCCCTCCGGCGGCGATCCCCGGCTCGACCGACGGTAACAGGGGGCAATCCTCCAACGGAAGCAGATCCAATGAGCAGCGAGAGAAACCCCACTAGAGCACCGATCAGGTTGCCATCAGCCACGGCGTCGCTGGAAACGCCGCCAGTTCGGTACCCCACGTCCTCACCCACACCGCAGACGCTGTGTGGGACCCAAAGGACGCGGGTCCCCAGGTCCTTGATCTGTCGCGGCAATCGAACCGATTGCTGCTTTGGACCAAGCCTGTCCTGCGGAGCCTTCGCGGCGCTGGTGGCGACGGTGAGCTTCGGGTGCTCAGGGTCGGAGGAGTCCGAATCGAAGGACTCTTCCGGCGGCTCGCTGTCGTCGGCGGGCACCTCATCCTCGGGCGGCAGCGCCGCTGAAGCATCCGGCGGAGAGTCGACGGACTCGGGCGGCAGTGGGACCGGCGGAGGTGGCGCGACGACCGGCGGCACGACCACGGGTGGTGGGACCACGGGCGGCGCGGTGTCGGACGGCGCGGCAACGGGCGGACAGGCGACGGGTGGCGAGGGCGACGCGGGCGGCGCGGCGACGGGGAGCCAGGCGACCGGTGGGATCGGCGTGGGTGGGCGGAACGACGGCGGGGACGGTGGGACAAGCTCGGGTGGTCAGGCTGGTGAAGGCGGCATTCCCGCTGGCGGCGGCTCCGAAACCGGGGGAATTGCCGCTGGCGGCACCGGAGGCGAGGGGGGCTCGTCGGGCACGCCTTGCACGGATTTCGGCACCCCGTCCGTGTTCGCAGAGATCCAGACCACGGAGCTGGAAGAGCTCTCGGGACTGATCGCGAGCCGAAGCCAACCCGGGATCCTCTACGCTCACCCGGACTCGGCGAACACGACCCACGTCGTCGCCATGAACGACGAGGGGAAACCCCTCGCGGATCTGGTCTTCTCTGGTACCTTCGCCTGGGACTGCGAGGACATTGCCACGTGCCCCATCGACGGGACCAGCTACCTGTTCCTGGGGGACATCGGTGACAACGCCGCGCGCGAGGGTACCGGGACACCGCGGGACGACCTCACGATCTACCGCTTCGCGGAGCCCACTCTCTCGCAGGAGGAAGACGTCGGCGAGATGGACGTCGAATGGGATTCCTTCAACCTCGTCTATCCCGATGAGCCCCACGACGCGGAGACGCTCATGGCGGATCCGGTAACCGGGGACATCCTCATCGTCACCAAGGAAGCGGATGGCCGCTCCCAGGTGTTCCGCGCTCCCGGGACGATCGAGGACGGCGGCACCGAGACCCTCGAGGCCGTGGCCACGCTCGAGCTCGAAGACTCCACCTATGTCACGGCGGGAGACATCTCACCGAACGGAGACCGCGTCATCCTCCGGACGTACGGCTCGGTCCTGCTCTTCCTCCGCGCCGCCACCTGGGCGGAGACCTTCGCGGCGAGCCCCATCGTGCTCTCGAGTGCGCGCGAGTCGCAGGGCGAGGCGATCACCTTCTCGTCCGATGGTGGGGCATGGTTCTCCGCTAGCGAAGGCTCGACCTCGATCTACCGAGCGATCGCCGAGTGTCCCTGAGGGACCCGACGCTCGCCTCCGCCGGTTGCGACTGGAAAACCTCGCCGAGGCGGGCGCGGATGCAGTCCCGAGGATTCGCTGCTATTCGACGTAGCGGCGCCCAAGAGTCGCACCCCGAGTCCGGAACCATGGTTCGAGCGGCCGTGCGGGACCGCTGATGCCGGTCAACTGCGCCGCGTTGCCCGAGTCGTTGGCGGAGGCAGCGCTCTTCGGTCACGCCAAGGGAGCGTTCACCGGGGCGGTTCGCGAGCAGCAAGGATGCTTCCGGGCCACCGCGGATTGGCGGTCACGGGACACCAGGGGCCTCGCGAGCTGGCTCGACGATGTCCCGTTCGATGGAGGACGGGCGGCGAGTTGATTGGGGAGAAGACGCTCGCAACCAGGGCAATTGCTCGATCGTTGGCGCGCGCCGGTACCTGCCTAGCGTTGACCGCTCGTGGGCTGGTCACGATCCAGGCCGGTCCGAGTCCGGGGAGCGCCGGCTGAGGGCCACCGGTGAACGTTCACCGAGTCATCGAAATACCTAGCAAGAGGGGCAACCCTGCCACGACCCACGCACCCGCGATCTCGATCGGGCGGTGGCAATGTGTCCGGACCCGACCCCACGAGAGCAGGATCGCCGTGGTGACGAGCAACACGGGGCCGCGCACGGACCAGGGCGCGATGGCCACGGCCAGCAGCAAGGCGACGGTGACGTGGCCACTCAGCTTGAAGCCGGCCATGGTCGCCGCAGTCACCGCGAGCGAGGTCAGCAGCATCTGGTGCGCTACCTCGAGGACGCTCGCCGGAGCGCCGAGCCCGTGGGTGAGGGCAACAAACAGCCCGGCGCAGCCGCAGGCGAGCGCAAACAGGCGGACGCGCTCCCGGCATTCGACCAGATCGAGCCCGCTGAACCAGCCCAGCCGGATGCCCCCCAGCCACACGCCCGCGGCAGGCAGCCAGCATGCCACCGCGAGCGTCGTCCAGACGAGGGCAGCCGGCACTTCGCGCAGAGCAGCGTAGAACGTGCCGCACAGGCCGATGGGGACCACCAGCGCCGGGTGCAGCCACAGACCGAGCGCTCGCGCAGTGACCTGCCGGCAGCCCAGGGCCAGGCCAACCATCGCTGCGAGCGCGTCAACCATGACATCGAAGCCGAGCTCCCGCATGGACCGGTGACCGCCACCCGCGACCTGGGCCAACTCGACCCCGACTCCCGCCGCGAGGACGACGATCAGCGTGGTAAGAGGTCGCCACCGAAGCCTTCGCTCCACGACCCAAGCCATGCCGCCGAACAACACGAGGTGGCCCACGATGTGCGCCCAGTCGGGCGCCGACCAGGCCGGCCCCCAGCCAGCGGACAAGGCGGCTGCCGCAGCCATGGCCAGAACCGACCAGAGCAGGATGATCCACTTCATCGGGAGCTCCTACGCCCCGACGCGCCCAGAATCCGTGCAGCGCGCGTGCGAAATGCGGGATGATCGCGAGGAGGCCAGGACCGCACCGCAGTGCTTCGCCTCTCGCGCCGCGATGACGCTACCCCGTTCATTCAGGCCAGGCCTCCGACCTTGCTCCCGAGTGTGCGGGGGCTCACTGGCTGGGAGGCGGTTCCCCGTGTAGGAGCAGACGGAATGGTCGATGGCACGAGCCGGTACGGCGCGCCTCCGAGCGGTCTGGCTGCCCGTGTCGCGGGAGGGGAGTGGTGCCAACGGCTCTGACAGCGGCGGCGAGGGTGGACGATCGCCGCGGCGCTCGCACTCGGGGGCGCTGCGGTTGGGTTCACGCTGCCGCCGCGGTCGCCGCGCACCGAGGTCGTGGGGCGTGAGTACGTCGGCGTCAACGTCCGCAATTCGGCGGTCCTCCGCGCCCCGCTCGGCTCGAGCTTGATCGACCAGGGCGACGAGCGGCGCGACCTACTACCTCGACGCGCGGGCGATCTCCGCTCGTCGCTCCCTCGCGGTCTTGTCGCGGTGGCAAACGCAACAGAGGATCTGGCAGTTCCCCGGGGAATCGTTGCGGTGGTCCCCGTCCCGGTGGTCCGCTTGCCAGCCTTCTTCGCCTTCCCCGCCGGCAGAGCGTTCAGTGCTCTTGAACTTCTTCTGGCACCGTCCTCTGTGGTGTGAGCATCCCTGGCACTGGCATTGGCCTTGATGCTCGGAGAACGTCTCGCGCACCACGTGGTCCGCGAATTCCTTCCACCCCGGGTCAGGCGTTGGCGTTGTCACCTGCTCTCCTCCAGGCACGAGTACGTGTGCCGCGTGGGGCGAACGTGCGCGGTGACCGTCAACCGACCCCAGAGGGTGCCGAACCCACCCCGAGACACGGTCATGGGGTGGGGCCTGCGAATGCCGGACACCAAGAGCGCCCAATCGTCGTCGAGCAGCTGGAAGGGACGAATGCTCACGTCCTTGGGGTTGATCTCTTGCATGAGGCGGGAGCCTGCCACGCATCACGGCCAGGCCACAACTGGGGAGAGAATCGCGTTGAGTCCGGGCGCTGCCCGAAGCCCAGCGAAGACGACCTGATGCGGTGCGCCGAACGGTGGGATAAAATCGGATGCTGCCATGGATGGTCCAGTCGTTGTCATGTCCGGCGCATCGTCTGGCCTTGGTTTCGCCGCCGCGACCTATCTTGCCGCACGCGGCTACCGGGTGATCGGCGGAGGGCTCGGGTTCCCCGATCCGAGTCCAACATTCGACAACCACGCCCTCGACGTCTGTGATGGGCAATCCGTTCAGCGCTTCATTGCGACGGCCATGGCGAGCACCGGGCGCATCGATGCGCTCGTCAACTGCGCGGGGATCCAGCTCTCTGGAGCGCTCGAGGTGATGGCGATCGCCGAAGCGCAACGGATCCTCGACACCAATCTCCTCGGGACGGTCCGCCTCTGTCAGGAAGTCCTACCCATCTTGCGCGCGCAGGGAGCGGGAAAGATCGTCAACGTGTCTTCCCTCGGGGGACGCCTCGCTTTTCCCTTCCACACCATGTATTGCGCCAGCAAGTTCGCCGTGGAGGGCCTGACCGAATGTCTGCGCTACGAACTCCGTCCCTTCGGGATCCACGTCTCGTTGCTCGAGCCAGGCAGCTTCCGCACGCCGCTTTCGGAGACGCACGAGTGGTCGGTAGGTGCCACCAACGACACCATCTATGTCGATACCATGCGACGGGTTGTCGAGATCAACCAGGCTAGATGCCGCAAGTCCGCCGATCTCCTGCCCTTCGCACGGCGACTGGAAACCATCCTTCGGAGCAAGCGACCGAGACTCCGCTATGTTGCAGCAGCGCCAGACCAGCGCCCGATCCCGACCCTCCGCCGATTCCTTCCCGACAACTGGCTAGAGTGGCTCGTTCGCAGGAATTTCCGCCTCGAATGACGGCTGGTTTTCGGCCAAGACGCGCGCGATCCGCAGCAGCGCCTGACTGAGGACGACTGCGGATCGCTGACCCTAGGGAAATGGAGGCCGGCGAGCGCATCGTCGCTGTTCCCACCCATCGTTCCACCCGTGGTGGCTCCACCCATTTGCGCACGGCCGGTCCCGCTGCTGCCACCGGTCCCCGTCCCGCCGGTTTCCTGGCCAGCGGCGACCAGCCGCGTGCCGCTCGGCTGGTTGGCTCACGCCCCGGCGTCCGCGCGGTCGCCCTGGCCACCGACCCCGCCGCTGGGCCAATCGACGGCGTATCGCGACGGGACGGGGGCCGGGCGCCGACGCGGACCGTCCAGCGGGGCGGTCCTCTCCCTCGCCTGCCGCGTGATGCGCGTTCCGCCTCACTTGAGGCTAGCTCGCAAGGGTTGCTAATAAGCAACTATTGTTGCACGTCCACTTTCGGCTGCGTGACGAGGTGTCCATGAGCAAGAAGGCCGACGCCAAGACGGCCGGCGATCTCGACAGGCTGCTTCACGACGTGATTTCGCCGATCGACCGCGCGCTCGGGATCAGCATCGTCAAGGTCATCAGCGCGTGCGATGTCAACCTCTCGCAGATCACCATCCTCGACCTGCTGAGACAAGGTCCGCAGACCGTGTCCAGCCTGTCGAAGGAACTCCGGTTGACGCCGGGCGGGGTGAGCCGGCTCGTCGATCGCCTGGTGCGGAGGGGGCTCGTGAGCCGCAGAGAGGGCGCCAACAGCCGCCGCCAGAAGGCGTAGGTGGGATGAACGCCGATCCGACGCCGAGCCGATGGCGGTCGGGGAACCTTGGGTGGGGCGTGGTCCAGGCGCAGCAGACGTGGCGAGGCCAATTGGGGCCCGGGGGCGGACGGAAGGCGGCGCCGGGAGCGCCGGTCTGCGCGCACCGGCGCTCCCCCCGAGATCCCGAAGTCCGCCGCCGTCCGTCACGCCCGCGCCGTCCGACCTTGGGCCCCGAACCCGCCGCGCCCCGACCGCCCCGCCCGTGAGCGCTGCCCGTCCCGCATCGGGTGCACGTTGGATGGGCGTTCATCCCACCTACGCGCCGACGTTCACTCGTCCGAACACTTGGGGCCCCTGGCGGAAGCTGGGGGCCTTTCGTCGTCGACGGCATCCCGTAATGTGAGGTCGTTGCGTCGAGCGATGGCACGGACCAGTTCGTGCCTGCGGATGGTGCTGGCGGCGCCGTTCGCCACCCTGTTCGGGGCGACCAGGGGAAGGCCCTGGCCGAGTTGACGCCAGCGGTGTCCAGACTTTCTGGACGGGTCGCGCCATTGGCGATGACGCAGCGCGCCAGCGGCTTTTGGAACGTTAGATGAGCAGCCGGATAGAGTTGGTCGGAAACCTGGAGAGGTGACCCCGTCGATGAAAGCCGGGCGGGGCCTTCTCCTGAGTGTAGCCTGTTGTGGCACCCGCATTCGCGCCATATCCTCGCCTCATGGCGCGCACTGCTCCCGTACCGGACATGCCGCCCATTCCCGGGATGAATCCTGGCATCATCGTAGCTGGCGGAGGCGGTGGTGCTGGTGGTGGCGGCGGCGGCAGCGGCGACGGCAATGGGGATGGCCAGGGTGCAAACGGGGAGAACGGCGGCAACAACGCGAACGGGGACGGCCAAAGCCCTGCCGGCTGCGGGCAGGGCAGCTCGGGAGGCTGCTCGAACTGCGGACACCATGTCGCTGCCGGGGACCCTATCGACGTTGCGACCCGCAACGTCTTCACTCTTCCCAAGACTGACCTCGCGTTGCCGGGCAGATTCACTCTGTCGATCGTGCGCTCCTACAGCACAGGATTTCGCGATCGCGACGTCGGGATGGGTTTCGGCTGGTGCTACACCTTTGGTTGGCGCCTTCGTGTGTCACGGCATGGGCTCGAGCTCGTGACCGGCGACGGGCGATCCATGCTGCTGCCCAATCCCGCGCACGAGGGGGATACGGTCTTTTTCGGCAAGTACACGGTGATGCGTGGGCGCGGCATCTTTGTCGTGTATCCCGGCAACGAGTTCGCGCATATCTTTCGGCAGCGCGAGCCAGGTTCTAGCGACTATGAGCTCGGTTGGGTGCGCTACCGCAACCGCGGGCACCTCGCGCTCGAATACGAAGCGGGATGCCTCGCGCGCGTCACCGACACCGTGGGGCGCATCGTAACCTTCGGCGCGAACACGGAGGGCAGGATCGCCAGCATATCCGTCGCCGCACCCGACGGACAACGCATCGACTTCGCGCGATATGCATATGATGGCAACGCCAACCTTGTGGCCGCGACGGACGCAGACGGGCACACCACGCGATTCACCTACGATGACGACCGCCGGATGACCAGCGTAGCGCATCCGAACGGCCTGGTGTTTCATTTTGGCTACCGCAATGGGAAATGCATCGAGACTTGGGGCGAATACCCGGGGGCGGTGGATCCGGCGCTGGCGAGCGATCTCCCGAAGACCTTGGCGGACGGACGCACGCGCACCAAAGGGATCTACCACACGAAGATCGAACCGCTGGGTCGCGACTTGGTAGAAGTGATCAACGAGATTTCGGTGCGGCGGTTCTCCACGGACGCTCGGGGCCACGCCACGAAGTCGGTGGGGGGGCGCGGAAATGTCGCCACGCGCACCTTCGACGACGACGGAAACGTCCTCTCGCAGACCGACGCGACCGGCGCCACGTGGCAGTGGCGGTACGACCGCCTCGGGAACGTGATCGAGGCGACGGATCCCGAGGGTGGCATCCTGAGGATCGACCGTAACCTCTTTGGCCAGGAGACCCAGGTGCTCGATCAGGAGGGTGCGGAGACGGTGATCGAGCGCGACACCTCGGGCGAGGTCATCCGCGTCGTCTTTCCGAATGGCGCCGAGGCGCGACATGTCCTCGACGCGCACGGATCGGTGTTGGCATCCTACGACACACGAGGGGGCCAGCACATCTTCGCCCTCGACGCCCACGCCAACCGCGTTGGGCGCACGTTCCCGAATGGCGTCACGTACCGCTTCGAGTACGACCATTGGGGCCGGATGACGAAAGAGATCGACCCCGCTGGCAACGAGCGACGTTACAGCTATGCGCCGAGCGGACGCCTCACATCGTGGACTGACCGCCTCGGCCGCACGCGGCGCTTCGAATACGATGGGATGGGCAACGTCGTTCGTGAGGTTGAGCCGGATGGCTCTGTGCACACCTTCGAATATGCAGGTTTCAACTGGCTCCACAGGTCGCGGTGGGCGGACGGCACCGAGGTGCGTGCCGCGTATAACCGCGAGGGGCTGATGACTCGTTTCACGAACGAACGGGGAGAGGACGTTCGCTACAAGTACGACCGGGACGGTCTCCTCCTCGAGGAATCGGGCTACCGAGGAGGGGCGACCCGCTATGGCCGCGACTCGCTCGGCCGCGTCGTCTGGGTGGACGACGGCGACGGGAAGACCGAGTACACCTTGAACTCGGCGGGCCTCATCGTGGAGGCCGTCGCGCCGGACGACAGCACGAGGACGTACGAGTACAACCGGCGCGGCCAGATGATCAGCGCGATGTCGGATGGTACCGGGTTCGAATGGAGCCGCGACATCTCCGGACAGATCGTCGCGGAGAGGCAATTCGTTGATGGGGTCGCCTACGTGGTTGCCAGCGACTGGGACCTCACCGGCAACCGCTGGCGCCTCCGCACATCGCTCGGCTACGAGCTCACCAGCCGGTACGACGTGAACGGAGACGTCTGCGATCTCGAGGCGAACGGCGCGCGCGCCTTGTCGTTCGAACGGAACGCCTTCGGTCAAGTGGTGGCGCGCCGGTTTGCGGGTGGCGCGACCATCGCCGACGAGTGGGATCCGGAGAGCCAACTCCGCCGCCGCCGGGTTCTCGCGGGAGGTGGGGAGGCAGAGCCGAGTCGCGAACCCGTCTGGGTGGGAAAGCGTATGGGGGCGCGGGAGCAGTCGTTCGTCTATTCTCCCATCGGCGAGCTTGTGCTGGCCCAAGACACCAGCGATCGAAACATCGCGCTCGAATACGATTCGCGCCGGCGGCTCGTCTCTCGCACCGTGGAGGGCTCTTCTCCGGAGTCCTTCTCCTACGACCCCGCGTCCAACCTCTTCGAGCGCGGTCCGGCGGCGACGACGCGCGAGTACGGACCAGGGGATCTGCTCCTCGCCCGCGGGCCAACGGACTACGTCTACGATGAGCGCGGGTTTCTCGTGGAGCAGCGCGAGAGCGGCCCCGACGGGTTTACCAGCGCGACGAAGTACACCTGGAACGGCTGGGGGCTCCTCCGATCCGTAGAGACTGCCGATGGGACGCTGGTCGAATTCCAGTATGATCCTTTCGCCAGGCGCCTCGGGAAGCGGGTGACGCGTAGTGGCGAGGTCGTGGAGGAGCACCACTACGTCTGGGACCTCCTGTCCCTCGTGCACGATGTTGCCATCGACAAGGCGAAGAGAAGTCCGGCCGCCACGACCTACCTCTACGCTGGGGTGGACGATCCGATCCCGCTCGCGCAGAGAAGCGGTGCGAAGAGCGGTGCCTGGACGCACTATGTGTCCGACTTCAACGGTGTACCCGAGGAGCTCGTTGATGATGCCGGCCGCACGGTGGGTCGACTCGAGCGCACGGCGTTCGGCCGAATGCGGCCCGCGAGCGGCTCTGCCGTCACGACGCCATTCCGGTATCCGGGACAGATGGAGGACCCGGAAACGGGCCTTCACTACAACAGATATCGCTATTACGACCCCGACGCCGGACGCTTCACGAGTCCGGACCCGATTGGGCTCGTCGGTGGCACGAACCTATATGCTTATTGCGTGAACCCTATCTCGTGGACCGACCCGTTGGGTCTTCAGCACGGGATGAGAGTAACGGGCGATGGCGTTCCGCTGCTCACGCCCAACCTCGGCACTGCGCTTCCGAATTCATCCATCGGCTACAACGCAGGGCCCGGTGGCAGGACGAGCGGCCCCACGCTCCGGCCCAGTACGCCGGAACTCAACCATGCCGCGTTCTGGCACTCCGAGCAGCGGTTCTCGCATGACCTCATCACGCAAGCGCGTGCGAATCCGGGAAGGTTCACCAACAGGAACTTCAACCTCGACGGCGGTAGACTGCCGCCTTGTCCGGTTTGCCATGGGTCGATGATGCGCGCCGCCCAGGAGAGCGGGGCGAACATCAATTACACGTGGAACGGCCCTCCACAACAAACGATCAACTATGCCGGTGGGAGCGGAACTCCCAGCTCGAATGATGCACAGGCTCAAGCGCTACTTTCAGCCTATAACCACCAGGATCAAGGGTGGGTCCAGGGACCGGGGGGCACCGGGCTCGGTAGAAACAGCCCGAACTCCTTCCAGGCCGGCCCCAACCGTCAGGGCTCGCCGCAGCGGTACGGCGCGCAGCCGTCGCAAGCCTGGGGGTACAACATCAGCGATGGCGCGTGGAACGCCTACAACAGTGACCCCAACGTGAGGGCGGGGCGCTAGTAGCGGAAGTCGGCTGTACGGATATGCAAGACATCAAGTGGAGGAAGCTTCGCCACCTGAACGGTCCGGCAACCCGCGTCCCTAATCAGATCCGCAGGCTGTCTTCGGAGCATCGCGAGGAGCGCGAGGGTGCCTTTCTCCTACTCTTCGATTCCTTTGAGGCGACGGGCCGCTGGTTCTCTGCGAGCGAGGCGACCTTCGCCGCCTTGCTCGAGGCCGCGGAGAGGGCACCCTTCCCGGAGCTCCATCTGGCGCTCGCCGCCGAGGTGCTGACCAGCGATCACGTGACGGCCTGGGCGTCCTCAGTCTCGGGAGAGGACCCTTCGAGCGAGGCGCGCGCCATGCTACGGACCGCTGCGCAGTGGTCCGCCAGCCTGCTTGCCAGGCTCGATGATCCGCGCCTGGCGATGCGTACGTCCGCGGCAATGCTGCTGGCGTTTTGCCCGGACGAAGGACGACGCACGCTGGATGCCTTACTCCGACGTCTTGCCGCCGAGACGGACGTGACGGCGCGCGCCAGCTTCCTCCTGGCGGTAGCCAAGTTGGGGGCGGGAGAAGGTACGGCGGACGCAGCCATTCGCGCTGCGCTGTCCGATCCAGCGGCGCTCGTTCGCGGTGCGGCTGGCGCGTCGCTGCTTCGGGTGCGTCCTTCGCTGGACTTCATCGATCCCACCGCTCACCTGCTCGATTGGCTTACCTGGACCCCTGGCGAGGGCGAGCCGGCTTTCCCGTGGTTTCGCGGTTTGGTGCGTTGGTTCCATCGCGAGGTCCCGCTGCCGCTGCCGGCGAACGCGGCACTCCTGGCCATCGCACAAGCTCAAGGGCGTACCAGCGCTCTGGGCGAAGCAGCGGTTGCCGTTGCGGCGACGCAGTCACCCGGTGGCACTACCCGTCGTGCCGGTGAGCTCATCCTGGACGCCATGGGATTCCCGGGGGACCGGAGGCGCGTCGCCCTTCCGGCGGAGCTCTCGGACGACGCAGCGCGCGTCGCCCGTGCCGTCGCGCCGACGGGGCTCCTGCCTTGGGCGGGTCGGGGACTGCCCGCGTCGGGAGCGGCACGAAGGAGCTGGATCGGGCTCGGATCACCACATCCGCTGGATGGCTGCGTGACCATCGACATCGATGGAACGTCTCTCACACTTCCTCGTTGGGCCGCGTGGCGCGAGCTCTGTCGCCGTGGCCGAGCAGGCGGGGAGATCCCTCCAGCCGTTGCCGCCGGTTTCTCACCCCTTGATCGTTGGGAGGCGATTGTCGAGTTCGCGTCGGAAACCTATGGGTCCATCGCAGGGCTCTTGCCAAAGCAGGTCGAGGCGGAGCTCGCGAGATTCCCCCACGACGAGGCGTTCTTCGCGTGCGCGGAACGCCTTGCATGCGATCTGGCCGCACGCATCCGGACGGCCGGCGCTGAAGGGAGGCCAGCCTACCCCCGGGTGGACGTGAGCGCGCTCCTTTTTCTCCCCTTTGCCCGCGCCGGCCGGCGCATCGAGGAACGCTGGGAACCCGCCGTGTTCATGGGGCAAGGTGGCGAAGAGGTCTTCGGGGCCTTGGCGCTTGCGCGTCGCGAGGCGATGGTCCTTGAGCGCGTTCCGCTCGATGCTGGCTCGTACACCGAGCTCGGGGTCGCCTATTCCCTTGAGGTTCTTCCGCTCGTTCCCACGTTGCCGGTAATCCGGCGGCTCCACGATGCGCTGTCTCGTCTGCCGGCTTCTCCCTCCGTGGCGACCTACCGAGCGCGGCTCGAGAAGCTTGCTGCTGAGCACTTGGACATCGCGTCAGCACTGGAGGCGGTTCGGCGCGGAGCCTCTGCGTAGTGAAGCTCAGCCTGGGACGTCGCATGCCAGACGGATGGCGCAGGAGAGCGCCTCACTTCCGGCGGTGCGAACGGCCGCCAGGAGGGTCACGACGTCCTCTTCGGCCTGCATCGCGCCGATTGGCGCGTTGCTTCGGCAGACGCCAGCGGGATCGCCGTCCATCCATGGCGCGGAGGCCGCTGGTGCCCCCTCGTACGAGGGGTGCCAGTCGTCGGCGGCCCACTGCGGGGACGCCGGATCTTGGATGCCCAGACTCGAGCTCTCGAAGGTGAACTGGCCCACGGCGCGGGGTTTCGCGCCCATCGTCAGAGAGAAGCGCCCGCCGTCTCGGAGCAGCCATTCGAGCTCTGCTTCGGAAACGAGCCGGAGCCCGCGATCGCACGCCATCCGGATGGCTGCTTCCCGCGTCGTATCTACGGTGTAGCCCTCCTCCTCGAGCAGAACGGTCGCGCAGAGAAACGGGCGCACCAGTACCACATGCGGAGGCCGGGCACTCGCACCGATCTCCTCGACGTACTCGGCGACTCCCCGTGTCCAATCGCAGTACTCCGACGCCTCCTCGATGTCGTCCTCGCGCAAGCCCATGATGAAATGGCCGCCTTCGACGAGCACGAAGGAGAGCCCGGTCGGGCGATGCAGGAGGCACGAGGACGATGGAGAATCGTGACACCATGCGTCACCCAACCGGCTCGCGATCTCGAGAAGAGGAATCACGCAGCGAGTCTTCCTTACGGTGGAGCTAGACGCAAGTAGAAGCCCCACCTTTGGACCGCTCAGTCTTCGCGTCCGTCGATGCCACCCACCGGGACCTGGGCATTCGTTCCGCTCGCGTACGTTCGGCGCGATCGGCTGCCGCCGCCGCCTCGGCGAGCCCGTAGTGTCCGGATACTCGCAGCGGGCCATCACGCAGCCTCACGATGATAGAAGTTGAGGTACCCGCCGAGCCTCGAACGGCACCGGACGGGGGCGGAACCGGAGTCGAAGGTGTCGTTCTCTGCCCGAACTCGCGCCCGAACGAGACGG
>JAFGBI010000060.1 GCA_016933275.1 Polyangiaceae bacterium
CTAGCGCCACTGACGCATTGGGCAGCGACGGGTCCCGGAGACGACGATCGCTGCGCGAACGCGACCGACCCGTAGGGGGGATCCAGTGCGGGAGCGAGACGTCGCCTGACGGAGAAGAAACGCCGAACTGCGTAGCAAGAAGCCCTACTTCGAAGGGGTGAGGCGATCCCCGAGGGTACTTTGACGACTCCCGCGCCGTCTGAGCCGTCCTTGAGACGACACGAGAAAGGCAGTCGAGCTCCCCCTGCGCCTGGAGGACTACAGTGGCGGGGGGCGGTTCCTCGCCCCCCTCTTGTCGCGGCTTGGACCGGCATCGAGGTCGGATGCTCCGCCTGGTAGTCGATCGGTTCCCCGAGCGCGTCGAAGAGCGAGCCGAGGCTGAGGGTGGATACGTTGTAGCGGGTCGCGTCGGAGTAGTCGGTGGAGAGCGCGTGGCGGGGGTCCTGGCGTGCGGCTTCGCCCTGCTCGCGTGCCCAGACTGCGACCTGCGCCTCGCCGTCGGGTATAGCTGCAAAGGCCGCGGTTTCTGCCCCTCGTGCCTCGGCCGGCGGTGGGCAAGATTCTTCGCAGCGGAGACAGACGAAGAACGGAAGCAGTTGGCCAGCAGAGCTCACGCCGTTACTGGAGAGACTGAAGCAGGACCGGCGCTGGCCCGAACACTGACACCCCATCGGAGCCCGCCTGGTGGACCGAGCCGTCCGGGACACCCAGCCAGTCGCGGCGCTCCTCGGTCCTGAGCTTCGGCTCCACGAACCAGCCTGCAGACGGCGCTCAGACCGCCGCCATGGGCGTGAGGCTTCCGGATCACGCGGTACCGATCGCGGCTGCGTGGTCGAGCGACGGGGCCTGGCTCGCCGGCGCCAACCCGAGGCAGAGTACGGGTGGGTGGAGGTGGCGATCGTCTCGCGCGGTGCTCGGCTGCGGGTCGAGCGCACGCTCCTGCTCAGCCGGAGCAAATGGGACTCTCTCAGGGTCGGGCTCGCGTTCCGACCCGGAACGACCATGCTCGCCGTCGCCCACCTGGGTTTGCGCTACCGACTCGCGCTCTACGAGGCCCGCAGCGGCTGGTGCATCCCCCAGCGGAGCGACGACGGAATCGCGTCCGGCGACGAACTCGGCTGGAGCCGCGACGGGAGCACGCTTCTTGCAGCGGTGATGGAGGCGACGGAGTCGGCGACCAAGCTCACGAGTCAGCTCCTCACGTTCAGCCGCAAGCAGGTGGTCGCCCGCGCGCGCCTGGATCTCGGCGCCGAGCTCAAGCGCGAGCGAGAGCTGCTCGAGCGGATGGTCGGCAGAGGCGTCGTCCTCGAGTACGGCTTCGACCCCGACCTGCCCGCCGTGACGATGTCGGCCGCGCACTTCGAGCAGCTGATGATGAACCTCGCCGTCAACGCTCGAGACGCGATACCGGAGGGTGGCCGGTTGCGCGTCGCGCTCAGCCGGCGCGATCTCCGGGACGGCGAGGTGGGCGCGCTGCCACCCGGGGTCTACGTCGAACTCGGCGAAGCCGTTCACGCGCGAGGAGCTGCTGGCGGCGCTGGGCCGATGACCAGCGCTCGCCTCTCCCCCGGGCTCGGTGCGGCCGCGCTGCTCCTCGCCTGCGGCTCGTCACCGGAAGTCGCGAACCCGCTCGCGTCCGGCGACGGCCGAGGTGGGCTTCGTCGAGCTCGCGGCGGTGCCGGACGCCGCCAAACTCGATCTGAAGGGCTTCGACGAGGAGGGGTACCGAGCGCTCAACGCTGGCAAGCCCGCGCCGGTGCTCGAGACGCTGGAGGAGCCCAAGGCGGCGGGCGTGTGGCTCCGAGGTGTCGTACCTTGAGGTGCCGGGCTGCTCGGACTCCCCGGCGGCCTTCGCGCGCCTCGCGGGCTTCATGGTCGAGCGGCTCGGGGCCGAGGCGCTGCTGCAGCTGTGGCGCTTCGTGCCCAAGTACGAGCTCGAGCATGTGCCGCCGACGCCGCTCGCCACGCTCCGCGAGGCGGCGCAGATCGCGCGCGATACGGGGCTCGCGGTCGTCTACCTCGGCAAGCCGCGAGGGGAGCGGGAGGCGTCGGTGACGCGCTGCCCCGGCTGCCATCGGGTGCTCGTGGAGCGCGACGGCTACGACGTCGCCACGCGGGCCCTCGCCGGCGACAAGTGCCCGGATTGCGGGTGAAAGATCGCCGGCGTCTGGGGGTGATGATACCGGCACGGGAAATTTCGCTGCCCCAGGGGACCGATCCGTCCCCCGCGTGCGGCCCGAGCGCGGTCATGCTTTCGTCAATCTCGGTTGCATGAGGATGTGGGCGCGACCCCGGCGATGGCGCAGAATGATCCGCATGACTCGCGTTCACCTCTGGGCGTTGGGGCTCGCCGTGGGGATGCTGGCCTGCTCTACCGATACGAACACCGAATCGGACGAGAACGCGGCAGGCGGGACCGCGACGGGAGGAGCCGAGACGGGTGGCGTGACCACGGGCGGTGCTGCGACGGGCGGTGCCGTCACCGGCGGTGCCCTCACCGGCGGAGTCGGGACGGGCGGCGCGGAGACGGGCGGCGCGGAGACGGGCGGCGCGGAGA
>JAFGBI010000061.1 GCA_016933275.1 Polyangiaceae bacterium
AAGCGTCCCTTCAGCGACGGGACCGTCGCCCTCGACCTCGACCCGCTCTCGCTGCTCCTGCGCTTGGCGATGTCGGTGCCGCCGCCAGGGCGATTTTGGGTTCGGGGGCGACTCGGGTACCGCGAGCACCACCGACCGGTGGTCAGCGGGTGGTTCGGGCGGGTCGGCTCGTTGGACCGCCCCCGAACCCACCGTTTGAATCACTTACGCGCCTCACGAGCCCATGCCGAACCGCGGTGCGCCCCGCGCAATCAGCCTAGCCGAACGCACCGCTCCCCGTCACGCAGCGCTGCGGAAAGGACACGATCGACACCAGGAGCGACCTCCACCAGATCTGGTGGTTCGCGAACCAGGATGGCAACAGTCAGCTCCTGAAGGTCCTGAGCATCCTGGAAAGGAAGCCGCCCCGAGAGGCACTCGTCGAAGATGGTCTCAACGGTGTGGATGTCCAACCGTGCGTCGAGGTCCCTCTTGCTTCCGGCCTGTTCTGGCGAGAGGTAGTACGGGGTACCAAGAACGATGCCGGTCTGGGTCAGGCTCCCGCTCTTCCCGTCGATGCCACGAAAGCGCGATACACCGAAGTCGATGATCTTGACGAAGTCCGGGACGCCAGCTGTGTTCTCTAGGAGGAAGATGTTCTCTGGTTTCAGATCGCGGTGGATGATCTGGGCCCGGTGAGCGGCGCCGAGCCCATCCAGGAGCTGCAGGGCGATGTAGGCGAATAGCCAGACCAACCCGCCTGCCCTAATAGCCGGGTCACGTGTTCGGTGATCTGCGATCTCATCGCACCAGTGTCGCCGCAAGATTCGTGGGACATCGCCGCGCTGGCGGCGCTCGAGGCACGGGACAGGACCGCGACGCACGCTGCTCTGCGCGCGGCCTGGCACGCGAGCGACGTCCTCATGCGCACGGAATGATGCGCCACTATCGGTCTTCGGTGCCGGGTTACAGGCACACGAGCATCACACGATGAGGTCGGAAATCCATCCGGGGTGCGCAATTCAGCAAAGGAATTGACCGCGAACTAGGAGAACATCCGACATTCTGCGACTACACTTCGCTCCGTCCACTCTTAGACATTCCCTTGGGAGGCATCACATGCCCACGGCAACGACGAAGTACTCTGCTGGTTCATGGTTGTTCGCTCTCGCCCTCTTGGCCTGCTCATCCGAAGACAAGGGGGGTTCGAACGCGGGCACCGATGGACTGACCGGCACCGGCGCGGTCGGGACCGGCGGCGTTGCGGGCCTCGGCGGCAGCTCCGGAGGCGCGACCATCGGAGGCTCTCCCACGGGTGGAGCCGTGGCCACCGGTGGGGCGATGCCAACGGGTGGTGTGACAGCCACCGGGGGCGTGACGACCGGCGGAGGCGGGACCACCGGGGGCTTGGCGACCGGCGGGGCCGGGGCTACTGGCGGCGCGACGGACAGCGGCGGCAGCGAAGTGGGCGGGACTGCCTCGGGCGGTGGCGACAGCGGCGGGAGTGGCACGGGCGGCGATGTCGTCGCCGGTGCCAGCGGCTCGGGCGGTGGTGGCGTCGGTGGCACCGAGACGGGCGGAAGCGAAGCGGGTGGCGCGGAAACGGGCGGCGAAGCTGGAGGCCCGGCGGGCGGCGCGGAAACGGGCGGCGCGGAAACGGGCGGCACCACGTTCGCAGGCTGCACGCCGGGCAGACTCGACGCCACCGCGACCTGCAACACGCCGGACGCGTTCACTGGCGCGCCCGGCGCCGCGGTCAGCTGCGTCGGCGAGCTCGACGGTCGCTACGGCTCGATCTACGCGACCATCGACGGCCAACAGTACTTCCTCCAAGTCAACGAATGGGGCTCGAGCGGCGCCCAGACGATGGCTCACGGCGGCGACTACTTCTACCGAATGGCCGTGCAGAACGCGAGTGTGGCCAGCAACGGTGCACCCACGGGCTATCCGTCGATGTTCATCGGGTCCAACAACGGCCACGAGACGACGGGCAACAACCTGCCGATCGCGATCAGCAACATCACCTCCGTGTCCACGACCTGGATCTGGACCGACAACGGCGCCATCGCGGACGAGACGAGCAACGTCTTCAACGCCGCGTACGACGTCTGGTTCAACGAGAACACCAGCCAATCGACCGAGTACGGCCCCACTGCGGGCTTCCTGATGGTGTGGCTCTACAAGCCCCTCAACGCGGAGCCGATCGGCGGTGAACCGGCGATCGAGGACGTCACCATCGAAGGGGTCGACGGAACCTGGGACATCTGGATCGGCCTCAATGGCAGCACCCCGTGCATCTCCTACGTGCGCACCGAGCGGACCTACGAATTGTCCTTCGACCTCAAGCACTTCATCGACGACGCGATCACTCGTCAGGGCGGCCTCCAAGCGAGCTGGGCGCTCACCAACATCTTCACGGGATTCGAGATCTGGACCGGCTCCAAGGACGTCCAGACCACGGCCTTCTGCGCGTTCGTGGAGTAGGGACAGGACCGGAAGACGAGAAGAACGGGCTCTCCCTTCCCTCCCCTCTTCCGGCTCCCCAACTGGCGGATGAAACTGGACCCTGGGCCGCCGAGGGAATCACCAAGTCGTAGGAGCGGCACCGGGAGCCGTCAACGGGGCGCGGGCGGCGTTCGGGGCAGTGTGAACCAGAAGGTGCTCCTCTGCCCGGGTTCGCTCGAGACGCCGATGTGGCCGCCGTGAGCCTCCACGACCAGCTTGCAGAAGGCGAGCCCCACCCCCACGGAGTGGTAGGTTTTGGTCTTCTCTCGCCTGGAGCGTCACGTACATCTCGAAGATTCGGTCGCGGTGCGTGGACGGCACTATGTCCCCCCTTTGTCTCGGTCGGAAAGCCAGTGCGGTTGGACGCCCTTGTCGCCTCCCAAAGATGACTGAATTATCCTGGACTTCGCGCGGGGGGGAAAGGGGGCAGTGTATCTTCAAGCCGACTCCGGCGCCCTCTCGAGTTGATTCGCGCTCCGCGGACCTGGCATCAGCTCGCCGCC
>JAFGBI010000062.1 GCA_016933275.1 Polyangiaceae bacterium
AGCGGCAATGGGGGCGCCGCCGGGGGAGCGGAGTCGGGCGGCAGCGGCAATGGGGGCGCCGCCGGGGGAGCGGAGTCGGGCGGCAGCAACACCAGCGGTGCCGCAGGTGAGGCCATGGGCGTCGATTGCCCGGCGTTGGCCTCCCCGGCCGGGGTCGTGATCGACGTTGCCCCGGACCAGGCGGACGAGCTTCACACGATCGTCGACGAGGCTCCGGCAGGCAGCACGATCGTGCTCGCCCCCGGCACGTACCCGCTCGCGCGTTGGCTCCGGTTCTCTCGGCCGGGCGTTACCCTGCGCTCGGCTACGGACGAGGCGAGGGACGTGATCATCGACGCGGACTACGCGGACGCGGCGCTCGAGGCGGTGGTGATCAACGCCGACGACGTGACGATCGCGCACGTCACGGTCCAGCGGGCCGCCGACCACCCAGTGCACATCTACCCGCCCGACGGCGGCCCCGACCTGGTCGGTCCGCGCCTCTACGGCGTGCGCTTGATCGACGGGGGAGAGCAGTTCCTCAAGGTGAATCCCAACGGTGACCGGTCGGCGTTCGTGGACGAGGGCTCCGTGGTCTGTTCGGAGTTCGTCATGACGGAGGAGGGGCGGCCCCACGTCGAAACCCTGGGCAGCGGCGCCTGCTACACCGGCGGCATCGACGTGCATGCGGGGCGGCGGTGGCTCGTGCGCTCGAACCGCTTCGAGGGGATCTACTGCACGAACGGGGGGCTCGCCGAGCATGCGATCCACTTCTGGCGGGGGGCGCGCGACACCGTGATCGAGCGCAACGTGATCGTCGATTGCGCGCGCGGGATCGGCCTGGGCATGGGGAGCGGGGCCGCCGATGACGTGAGCTCGCGGACCTGGGAGGACGCTCCCTATGACGGCGCGCCCCTGGGGCACGTGGGCGGTTTGGTGGTCGGCAACGTGATCTGGGCCGCCATCGACCAGTTCGATACCGGGATCGAGATCCAGCAGGCGCGACTCGTCACCGTCCTCCACAACACAGTCGTGGGTGAGCCGGTGCTCGCGGGGTTCTTCTCGTCCATCGACTACCGCTTCGCCGGTACTGACGTCCTCATCCGAAACAACTACACGCGCCGGATCACGGTGCGGGACGGAGCGTCCGGCACCGTGGACCACAACGTCGAGACCGAGTCGCTCGCCGCGTTCGCGGACCCCGCGAACGGCGATTTCCACCTTCTGGCCGGCGCCACCGAGGCGATCGATCAGGGCGTCGCGCAGTCCCTCGCCGGACTCGATATCGACGGCGAGCCTCGCACGAACGGGCCGCCGGACATCGGGGTGGATGAGCGGTAGGGCGGTGATGGGCCGGTTCCCGTTGCCTGCCGTCTTCGTGGCGGGGCTCATCCTTCTGGCCTGCGCCCGTCGGAGCGGCGTGGTGGAACGGGGCGGCGCGGCCGAGGTGGGGACGGCGCCGAGCGGAGCTGCATCCTCATCGGCGCGCGCTCTCCCCGGAGTCGAGGCGCGCCTCAGTGCCGGCGTCGCGCCGAGCAGCGCGCCCGCTGAGCCACCACCACCGATGTCGGCCGAGCTCCGCGGGGTCTGCCCGCTCGAGCCCGGCGAGCGGCCGTTGCGGACCTACGGTCAGCGGAGGTCCGCTGACGGCGGCGCGGTGGGGTTCGAGCTCCTGCTCACTGACCGGCGGCTCTGCGAACGAGTCTTGGACGCTCGAGGCATGACCGACCGTCGCGAGATCCCGCTTCATCGCATCCTCCGCCTGCATCTCGTAGAGGAGCCCCCCGATCGGAGGGCGCTCCGGATCCACGATCTCGATTTCTTCCCGTCTTCGCTCCCGCTCGGGCGTCGCGATGACGACGCTCAAGGCGGTCTCGTGCGCGCCGTCGTGGAGGCGTGGCGCGCGGCGCGCGCCACGCATCGGTCGCCACCGATGCCGTCGAAGCCCTTCGAGATCGCGCCGCCGCCCTCGGGGCCGCGGCACCCGGACGCACCCGGTCGGCCACGGTTCAATCACGCGGCCAAGCTCGCGCGTGCCGGCCAGGTCGACGCCGCGCTCTATTGGCTGATGGAGGCAGCCGTCACCGAGGGCGTCGGCGTGAAGCGCACCGAGGCGGAGCCTGGGCTCGCCCCGCTCCGCCGGGACCTGCGCTGGCCCATGCTGCGGGACTTCCTCGTGGCGGCGGCAGAGTCCTGGGCCTTCTCGCGCCCCCATCGGGATCCGCTGGTCCTCCCCAAGGCACGCGCCTCCGACGCTCCCCTGCCCGTAGCTCTGTACCTGCACGGCATCTACTCCCACGGCGAGGTCGGCGAGCGGGAGCAGCACCTGGCCGATGAGCTCGGGATCGCGATCCTCGCTGTGGACGCCACCCTCCCGAGCGGTGAGCGTCGCTATCGATGGTCCGAGAACGCAGAGCTCGACCTTGCACGCCTGGACGCGGCGCTCGCCCGGCATCGGGCGGAGCTCGGCGCCGCGTCCGGTCCGCTCTTGCTCTACGCCTTCTCCCAGGGAGCGATGGCCGCCGGCGAAGTGGCGCTCCACTATCCAGAGCGGTTCGCTGGGGTGCTCTTGATGTCCCCCGGTTTCGCCACCGACCTCGAGCTCGACGAGATCGTTCCGACCGCTGCCCACGCCCGCCTCATCTTACGTTGCGACGCCGCTGCGGGCGAGGCGGCGTCCACGGTGAAGACGACGCGGCGATTCTGCGCGGCCGGCGCGCGGCTCGGGGTCACGACGACGCTTCGCCTCGTGGCGGACGCCACCGAGCACCGGTTCCCGGAGGATTTCCGCGTCGTCTTCCGCGCCTGGTCCCGGGCCTCGCTGGCGGCGGCCTCGTCGCGCGGAGGATCGTTCCCTTCGGCTGGCCCGTGACCTCCGATCGCGCGGCCCGGGCGTATGGCGCCGTCACTCACGGTACCGTTCTTGAGTAGCAATCAGGTTGATTGCTGCGTCCAATCAACGACCTAGAGCACCGAACCGGAAGCAGACCTCTCCAGAGGCAGCGCTGGAAACGCATCCTTGCCTCGCATGGACGCGTTTCCTGCGCTGCCGTTGCTGTCGGCAACCTGATCGGTGCTCTAGGCCCCTTCCCAGTTCACGGTTGCCCAACCGTGGGCAGGAACGCTGAACTGGAGCGACGTCGTGCCCACCCCGAGGGTCGTCTGTCGCGCGGAGCCCCCGGAGTTATAGAGGACGGTGACGATGCTGCCATCGGGGTTCTTGAACGCGAGCGCCTCGCTGAAGCTCCCCGTCGTCCCGACCCGAACCGCGCCGGGATCGACGAAATACGAGAAGTGCCGGAAGACGTAGTACGTCGGAGTTTCGGTGAGCGCGTTGGTGTCGCGGTTCACTGTCAAGAGAGCATTCTGGGGCCAGGGTTTGCTGGAGTTCAGGTTCTTGCCCACCGTGTCCAGCACCATGTTCCAGGCGCTGTACGAGGTCACGCCCGCCTTGATCCAATCGCGCATGAGCCCCCAGCTCTCCTCGGCGTAGGCATGATCGTTCGGCGGGAAGTTGGGATTGAAACCGTCTAGCCAGTGGTAGTTTCCACACTTGTGCTCCGTCTGCATGACGGGCAGGTGATACTGCGACGAGTAGCTGCCCACGGAGTCCAATAGGTTCCACTGCAGGCCAATGCCCTTCACGAAACCCTTGGCCGTCGGGTCGTTCAGGACGGTCTGGACATGCTGGGCGTCTTCCGGCGCGGACATCGTGCCGAGCCAGATCTCGGCCGGGACGTTCCGTTGCGCGAAGGTGGGCCCGAGGTAGTTGCCGATGAAGTCTTGCAGTAGTTGCGGTGTCCACAGACAGGATGGGTAGTCGGGCCCGTAGCCGGGCTCGTTCTGCGGCATGATCATTTCGATCTCGAGTCCCTCGTCGTGGTAGGCCTCCACGAACATTGCCAGATACAAGGCATGCGCCTGGAGGATTTGCGGGTCGCTCTTCATGTTGCCGGCGTCGGTGGAGTTGTTGTCCTTCATCCAGGCGGGCGGGGTCCAAGGGCTGGCCCAGAGGCGGACATCGGGTTTGACGACCAACGCCGCCTGTATATAGGGAATCAATCGTTCCCTATCCCGAGCGATCGAGAAACTCGTCATCTCGTAATCGTTCGCTTGTTCGCAGAGGGTGTAGCGATCCATCGCGTAGTCGCTGGCGCCGATGGGGAGCCGCCCGAAGGCGAATCGGGCGCCGATGGTCGCGTCGAAAAGGAGCTTCATCGCTCGCTCCCGTTCGGACGGGTCGAGTTCCATCAAGGCATCCCATCCCGCCTCGTTGAAGGTCCCACCGAAGCCGTCCCATTCCTGGTACGTGGTGTTCTCGTCGATGCGGATCTCGGGATCCCCGCTCGGTTGCTCGGTGAGCTGCCCCTCTTGCCAGTACGCGTTCTGACCCGAGGTGACCAACTCGGGCTGGTCGACGGGGGGGGTACCTCCCGAGGCGCCGCCCGTCGATTCGCCGCCGGAGCCCGAGGCGCCGCCCGTGGACCCGCCACCGGAACCCGAGGTGCCACCCGTGGATCCGCCGCCGGAACCCGAGGCGCCACCCGTCGGTTCGGCGCCGGTACCGCCCGTGCCGCCGGTTGGTGCGGCGCCGGTACCGCCCGTGCCACCCGTCGGTCCGCCGCCGATCCCACCCGTACCGCTCGTTGGTGCGGCGCCGGTACCGCCCGTACCGCCCGTTGGTGCGGCGCCGATTCCACCCGAGGGGACCGCGCCACCCATTGGAAGGGCGCCGCCGGTTGGTGCCACCCCACCCGAGGAGGTGCCACCGCTGGGAGCAGCCCCCCCCGTTCCGCCGGTGAGAGTCCCACCCGTGGCCGTCGAGCCTTCCTCGGGTTCGCCCCCGCAAGCGAATGCCAACAGGGACACGAAGGCCAGGCCGACCCGTGGGGACAGAGTTCTCATGATGGGTGATTCTTGGTGTGTCGAGCGATCGGCGTGCGACCCCGCGCCTCAAGAGATCCACGGATGAGGTCCGGCAGCAAGGAGTCGCGCGCTCCCCGTCGTCGGGCTCGATTCGGCCAGCGTCCTGCCGTCGTGGTGAGTTGGCCAGCAGCCGGCGCGAACAGCCGAACCGCGGAGGCTAGAATTGCGCTGTTCCGGCGAAACGCCGAGGTTGGAGTCGAGCTCCCGCTTGCCCGCCGCGGATCGGAATTGCGCGAGCAATCCTGGGTCAGGGCCCGTCCATGATGACGCCGACGATGTCCGTATCGTAGGTCTGGGCGGTGTGGTAGGTGCCCCGCATCCAGAGGAGCACGGTCTTCTCGCTCTCCCAGTAGGGAACGACCGGACGAAGGTTGTCCTGGTTCGAGTTCTGCGTGATGGGCGTCCACTCGAAGGTCTGGCCGCCATCGCAGGTCGTCCCGCGCCAGATCTCGTGCTTGTTGAAGGCGGTCGTGTCGTCGCGGGGATCGGTCGTCGTCGAGATGTAGATGGTATTCGGGTTGGTGGGGTGGACCGCTCCGAGGCCAGTGTAGTCTTGCTCCGAGTCGTAGAGCTTGTGTCCCGCCTTCACGAGGTAGGTGCTCTTCCAGCTCGTTCCATCGAAACGGGCATAGCCGAAACGCTTGTCGGGATCATTGGTGTCGCCATTGGCCCGGCCCGTGAAGATGAGGACGATGGTTCCGTCCGGATACCGCATCAGGTCACAGTTCCAGAGGTGGGTCAGGGTCACGCTGCCGAGGCGGGCCCCCGTACCGAATACCTTGGTATAGGCCGTGATGTTCTGCGCGTTCCCGTCGAGAAGGTTGTTGTCGACCGGGGTGCCGGTGGAGTTATGGACTTTGCCGTCCTGGACGTAGCCGTGATAGAGGCTGTTGTCGAAGTCGCGGGGGTGCGCCTCGGTGCCGACGAAGTCGATGCGATCGACGTTGTTTCCCCAATACTTGTAGTATCCAGCCACGTATCCGACGCGGTCGGTGCTGGTCAGCCGTCCGCTGTAGGTCCAGTTGGCGCCGTCGGTGGAGGTGATGAGGTTGGGGCTGGTCTCGGTGGAACGGACGAAGTTATAGAGCTGGTCCCCCATGTGCCAGAGGTTCGAATAGCTCACGGTCTTCCCGTTGTCCGTGGGACACCCGTGGCCGCTCCAGCTGAACTTGTTCTGCGCGCCCCAGCTGCCGTTCTGAAAGATGTTGTAGTAGCTGTAGCAGTCGTCGTTGTGGGTCGTGTAAAACGCGAGATACTTGCCCTCGCCGATCTTGAGCAGGCCCGACGTGTTGTGATCGTCCGGGTTCAGATCGCCGAGCATGGTCCGTTGTGGGCTGCCGCTGCCGTCGAGGTTGTACATGGTGACCTCGACGTTGCCGTTCCGACTGCCCTGAATGGCGACGGAACCGATGACGAGCTTGTTGGCATTTGGGTCCACGATGACCCGCTCGTCCTGATACCAACACCAGCCACCGTCGTCGTTGAACGTGATGATCTCGCCCGGCGTGGCGGTCGTGCCGCAGGCCACGGTGCCGCCACCGGTACCACCAGACTCCGAGCCGCCCGACCCCATCACTCCCCCATCGCCACCCGCTCCGCCGAGGGGGGTGCCCCCTCCGCTGGCGCCGCCAGTCGGTGGGGTGCTCCCACTGCCAGCGACTCCACCCGTGGGCGGCGTGCCCCCTCCACCGCTCGCGCCACCCGTGATCGCGCCTCCGCTGCCGCTCGCGCCCAAACCGCCCGTGCCACCGGTCACCTGGATCCCGCCCGTGTTCCCCGTGCCACCCGTGGTTCCCCCGGTCCCCAAGCCGCCGGTGCCTCCCGTCTGCAGGCCGCCGGATCCGGAGGTTCCTCCTCCGGGTCCCGAACCAGTGCCCACCCCTCCGGTCGGTACGCCGCTCATGCCGCCGGTGAACCCCGTGCCACCGGTGAGGGCGCCGCCGGTCAGGGCACCGCCGAGACCTCCGGTGGGGCCGGCCGCCAATCCCCCGAGGCCGCCGGACGAACCATCGACCTCGTCGGACCCGTTTCCGCAGGCGATGGCGAGGAGAACGAACCATGCGGAATGCGTAGTGTGTTTCATTGGTGCCGAGCTCTCGTTTTCTGGGATACTTACCATTCCCAGCAATCACGTCAGTGATCGACGCCTCGTTGCGATCCCCGCTTTGGCCTGATCCACCTATGGTTCACCTATCCGCTCTGAGTGATGCGGTTTTGGCTGACGGCTGGGACGGACTCCGTAAAACTCTCTTCTTTCCGCACTGACCTCGCTGATCAGGTCGACGGCTCGAGGGCATTTCGAATCATGGGTCCTTCGTCTGGGAATGGTGTGGGCGTGGACGCGGCGGCAATCTCAAGGAAACGGGTCATGAGAAGAACCATCGCCATCGGGCTATTTCTGGCGCTTGTCGTGGGTTGTGAAGACCAGGTCACGGACGACCAGCAAGGCTCGGGCGGGACACTCGGGTCGGGTGGTGCTGCGAGCGGGGGGGGGCTGGTCACGGGAGGGTCCGCGACCACGGGAGGAGCCGGGACCGGGGGAGGACCCACCGGAGGGATCCCAACGGGCGGGACCAACACCGGGGGCGGGCTCGCCACCGGTGGTACCGGAGGGATCGGCATCGGCGGTGCGCCGAGCGGCGGAGCGGTGACCGGCGGGGGCCCTACCGGGGGCGTGTCGACCGGTGGCGGGCCAACCGGAGGAACCGGGGGCGGCAGCGGCGGAGCGCCGACCGGCGGCGTGCCGACCGGGGGAGCGGTGAGCGGCGGAGCGGTGACCGGCGGCGTGCCGACCGGAGGAGCGGTGAGCGGCGGCGCGGAATCGGGCGGTGCGGAATCGGGCGGCGCGGGATCGGGCGGCGCGGGATCGGGCGGCGCGGGGACCGGCGGAGCGGCCAACCCGCTGGCACACCTCATCCCCTCGGCTCGGGATGTGGGGCTCTTGCTGGCCGAGCGGTTCCGTCGGCAGGCGCTGGCGTTCAGTTCTGTGGCAGACCTCCCCGGGGATGGATACAAGACCGCTTGCGAGTGGTACGGCGCGCTCGGGGTGGCAAACCTGACGGAGAGTCAGGACCTGCTCGACGGCTTGGTGTCGAAGTTCGATCCCCTCAAGGCCAACTTCGTCAGCGACATGACGGGCGGCGAGGCGCATGTGGACCGCTACATCTTCGGCATGGTGCCGCTCGAGATCTACCTCCAGACAGGTGATGAAAGCTATCTCCCGCTGGGGACCCAGGTCGCGGACCGGCAGCAGATCACGAATCAGACCCGCGACGCGATCGATGACATGTTCATGATGACCGGTCTACAGCTAGAGGCCTATCGTGCGACGGGTGATGTCAATTACATCAATTTCATGTCGCGAACCATGGTGGACTACCTCGAGGCGCAGCAGCCGAACGGGCTCTTCTTCCACAACGTCACCGAGGCGCGAGTTCATTGGGGGCGCGGGAACGGCTGGTTCGCGGCGGGGATGGCCGAGATCATGCGGGACTTGCCGGCGAGCTCAGCCGACTATCCGACGATCGAAACCGGCTACAAGCGGATGATGGAAGGGCTATTGACGTATCAGGGAGACCGCGGGCTCTGGTATCAAGTCTTGGACATGCCCGACAACGCGAGCAACTGGGAGGAGAGTTCGGGTTCGGCCATGTTCACCTACGCCATGATCGCGGGGGTCAGGCGGGGCGTTTTGGACGCGGACACCTACGTGCCGGCCATCGAAGCCGCGTGGGCGGGACTCCAAACCAAGATCTCGGCGCAGGGGGACGTCAGCGACATCTGCGTCGGAACCTGGTACAAGAGCTCCGCTCAGGAGTACATGGCGCTGACCCGACTCACCGGAGACGGCCATGGTCAGGCCCCGGTCCTCTGGGCGGCGGCTGAGCTACTGCGCTAGAGCACCGATCAGGTTGCCAACAGCAACGGCGCGGCTGGAAACGTAGGTTCGGCCCCCGTCGTGCCCCGGTTGGCTGATCTTGTTGAGGATCTTGGTGCTGACCGAGGGGTCCTCGAGAGCACTGATGAAGTCGAGCCCGACTTTTCGGGTTCAGGCGGTGATCTGGACACTCAGATGCAGTGTTTTCGCGGGGTTGGGCGCCTTCGGAGGTCAGAAAG
>JAFGBI010000063.1 GCA_016933275.1 Polyangiaceae bacterium
CGCTGGAAACGCGTCCGTGCGAGGCGAGGACGCGTTTCCAGCGCTGCCTCTGGAGAGGTCTGCTGCCGGTTCGGTGCTCTAGGTTGTCGATTCGACGCAGCAATCAACCTGATTGCTGCTCTAGGCCGAAGGCAGAAGCGGAGCAACGTCGAAGGGAACGGCGGTAGATTGGACATAGGGGCTACGCTTGGGGATAGCGGACGACGAACGTGGGGCCGTGACGCACCTTCCGGTGAGCGCCGGGAAACGCGGCGTCTCTTCTCCGAATCGGGCGGGGACTACTCGCAGAGCATGAGCTCTCCGCAGCTCTGGCCCTCCGGGCAGCCCCCGTTGGGATCGTCCTCGGTCGGGGTGCAGGACACGACGCCGGGGATCTCTACCTCCAGCGTCGCGTCCGAGGTAACGAAAAGCTCGACGGTGCCTCCGCCGACTTCCGCGGTCCCGCGTGCGCGTCGCGAAACGACGATGTTCGGGTAGCCCGCCACCCCGAGGTTGATCAGCGCGGTGACGATCTCCGCCGGGATCGTGAGCGACCCCGTGTCGGCGCCCAGACACTCGATCTGCCCTTTTTGACCGCCGTGGTGACTGATGTCGACCTCGATGTAGACTTCGGTCAGGGTCGCGTCTTGGGGGGGCGCCCAGGTGACGATGACGTCGAGGTCGCGAGCCATCGGGACGGTCTCCCCGCTGGTGATCGCCAGCGGCGCGACCCCAGTTGCCTCGACTGAAAAAGCCGGGAATGGCGAGAGATTCGGGTTCACTGCCACTCCGTCGCTCGTCAGCGTGAGGGGCGCACCCTCGGCAGCTGGCGGATAGGCGACGGTGATGGCGCCCGGAACCTGGTAGATCCCGGCGACCGGCATGAGCGCGAAGCTCATGCTGCCGTCCGCAGTAACGGCACCGGCCAAGGTCACCGTGCCGAGGTCGAGGTTCGACGGGCGGGCGCGGCATTCCCCGTCGGCGACGCATACCCCGGTTCCGCAGTCCTGTTCGCAGAACGGCGCGTAGGGTTCGAGGAGCTGGCAGTCACCCGCGGCAGCTGTCTGCTCCCAGATCCGGTCGGGGACTGGCGGCCCATCGGCGACGTTTCCCCGCACCAACGTGTGTGCCGGGGTCACCTCTCCGGAGACCACCGCTTCGGCGACCAGTGAGACGGCGAAGAGGCCGGTGGGACCGCGGGTGGGAGTCCCGCCGGTATCGCCCGCTTCAGCACCGCCGGTGCCAGGGTTGGAACCGCCGGTGCCAGGGTTGGAACCGCCGGTGCTGGGCTCGCTGGCACCGTCGGACTCGGGATCCGACGACGAGCACGCGGTCACCGCGCCGAGCACGAGAGCGGCGGCAGCAGCTAGGTACGAAAGGCGGCGCAACGGCCGGCGAAGACAGAGGACCAGGTGCATGGCGTTGGTTCCGAGAGCTCCGAGGCGTGCTCCTGCCGCCTAGGGTTGCCGCATACGAATTCCTGTCTTGATTGGCGGGGAGAGGAGCGCGGTCATCAGGGCGTGAGCGAGAAGCAGTAGATCGCACCGTACCCGCCGCCCGAGCCCACGGTGGGGTTGGTCGGGTTGGGGCCGCCGTCTTGGATCAGGTTGATGCCAGGCGCACAGCCCGCCTCGTTCAGGGCGGACATCCAGTTGTTCATGCTGCCCATCCCCTGGCCGCCACCTGGCAGGGTACCGCCGCCCGGCCTTCCACCCGTCATCGCGGGCCACGAGTGCCCGCATCGCGGGGTTCCGGCGGAGCCAACCGCGCTCGTCCAGTCGTTGCACGTGTACCTGGGATCGGCGTCGAAGAGCGAACCGGTCTCGTTGGTGCCCGTGAGGACATCGTGGTTATCGACGTCTCCGGTCCCATCCGGATCGTGGTTCGGCACCCCGTACTCGTTTGGCAGGTCGTTGGCGATGTCGCTGTCGGCGCCGACGGGTCGCTCATTGAGCAGGTCGGTCAGATTGGCAGCTACCAGACGTCCCAGACGATCGTACCAGGGTCCCTCGCCAATGCGGTCTCTGGCGTGGACGGGGTTGCCGTCGGGGCCGGCAGTGACACTCAGGAAGGCTCGCCACTGCTTGGCGCCGGCGCCCGGCATCGAGTACTCCGCAATCTCCGCGCAGATCTTGTCAGCTCCGGCGAGACCATCTGCCTCCCCATACCGGAGATCGCCTCCGAAGCCATCGGCGCTGCCGGAGAGGCGCTGCATCGCCTCGATGCTCGTCATGAAGAAGCTGAAGGGGTCCGTGCTGCCACCACCCGTGCCGCCACCGGTACCCTGCCCACCCGTGGGCTCGGCGCCGCCAGTGCCGCCCGTGGGCTCATCGCCGTCCGTGCCGCCCGTGGGCTCGACGCCGCCAGTGGTACCAGCCCCACCCGTGGGTTCGACGCCGCCAGTGGGACCAGCCCCACCCGTGGGCTCGACGCCGCCAGTGCCACCGGTGGGACCAATCCCACCCGTGGGCTCGACGCCGCCCGTACCGCCGGTGGGCCCGATGCCACCCGTAGGTTGCCCGCCACCCGTGCCACTCGCAGGTTCGACCCCGCCGGTGGTTCCAGCGCCACCCGTAGGTCCGGCACCGCCGGTGGTTCCGGCACCGCCGGTGGTTCCGGCGCCACCCGTAGGTCCGGCACCGCCGGTGGTTCCGGCACCCCCAGTGCCCCCGGGCACACAAGCACCATTGACGCACGAGGCGCCAAGCCCGCAGACGGTTCCGCAGGTACCGCAGTTGTTCGAGTCCGTGGCAAGGTCCACGCACCATAGCGGCGCACCTACGCGGCTACCTCGTCGCGGCTCCGCGCGGCGAGCGCCTGCGGCGAGCGTCCCGGGCGCGACGGCCGCAG
>JAFGBI010000064.1 GCA_016933275.1 Polyangiaceae bacterium
CAACGGCAGCGCTGGAAACGCGTCCGTGCGAGGCGAGGACGCGTTTCCAGCGCTGCCTCTGGTGAGGTCTGCTGCCGGTTCGGTGCTTCAGGTCATTGATTTGACGCAGCAATCAACCTGATTGCTGCTCTAGCCAGCGACGCGGCCCTCGGCCGGGGCGAATGGGGGTGAACGCACACCCGGCCTCGCGTTCAGTGCAGCGGTTTTTTTGGCGATTCCCCCCCCTGGATGCCAGAGTTTTGTTCGGCGGACTGGTATCCGCGCGCGAGGTCTCATGGGCGAAGGCAGGAACCTGGTCGGCGTCGACATCGGTACGAGCTCGATCAAGGTGTGTCAAATCCGCGAGCTCAAGCGAGCCCCCTCGCTCGTGAGATTCGGCTTCTCACCCCTCCCGCCGCAGACCATCGTCGATGGTCAAGTGATGGACGCGGGGGCCGTGGTCGAGGTCCTCCAGCGGGTGTTTCACGACGCGCGTATTCGCCAGAAGGAGGTGGCGCTCAGCGTCTCCGGGCAGAGCGTCATCATTCGCAAGATCACCGTTCCCATCATGACGGCGGCGGAGCTCGACGAGCAGATCCACTGGGAGGCGGAGCAACACATCCCCTTCGACATCAAGGACGTTCAGGTAGACTACCAGGTCCTGCGACGGCGGCCCGAGGCGAGTCAGATGGATCTGCTCCTCGTCGCTGCGAAACGCGACCAGATCAACGACTACGCGCAGCTCGCCCGCGACGCGAAGCTCCGGCCCATCATCTGCGACATCGACGCCTTCACGGTGCAGAATCTCTTCGAGGCGACCCGGGGCCTGCCGCCCGAGCAGACCGTGGCCATCATCAACGTTGGCGCCAGCCTTAGCTCCCTCAACATCATCTCCAACGGGATCAGCGCGTTTACCCGCGAGATCGCCAACGGCGGCAACGTCATCACCGAGGAGATCCAGAAGCAGCTCAACATCCCCTTCGAGCAGGCGGAGGCCTACAAGTGCGGTGGCTCTTCTACGGATGACGCTACCCGGCCGGGGATGGTGCCGCAACAAGTCGTGGCCGTCATCGAGGCAGTGACCGACTCGATCGCCGCCGAGATCCAGCGTTCCCTCGATTTTTTCATGGCCACCAGCGGCGAGAACGAGATCGCCAACATCCACGTCACCGGGGGGACCGCGAACCTGGTGGCGTTGGCGCAGGCGATCGAGCGTCGTGCCCGCGTCCCCGTGTCGGCGTGGGCGCCGACCGAGGGGGTGGCGGTGGAGCGTGACGTGGACACGACCTTGCTCCAGCGGCGGGCGGCACAGCTTCCCGTCGCCCTGGGGCTGGCGCTGCGCAAGGAGCGGGAGACGCGGTCGTCATGATTCGGATCAACCTCCTCCCGCAGAAACGTCGCGGTGGCGAGCGCCGGGAAGGCACCCAGCTCTGGCTCCTGCTGATGCTCATGCTCGTGCTCGCCCAGGTGTCGGGGCTGTTCGTCTTCCACGCCTACAAGGTCCAAGAGCTGGAGGAGCAGACACGCAAGAACCGTGAACACGAGGCCCGCATCGCCGCGTCCAAGCAGGCGGTGCGGGACCACGCCGAGGTCACGGCGAAGCTACAGCAGCTTCGCGCTCGCGAGGACGCCATCGCGAAGCTCCAGAGCGCCCGTACCGGGCCCACGTCGGTACTCCTGGAACTCGCCCGGATCCTCACGCCTGGTCGTGGTCCAAGCGTTGTCCCGGAGGTGCTCGACCGGATCCGGCGCGAGGACCCGCTCGGGATGTATAACCCCAACTGGGATTCGCGGCGGCTCTGGCTCACTTCCTTCATCGAGTCGCAACGGAAGGTCCGGCTCAAGGGTCTGGCCCGCGATGGTGAGGACGTGAGCGAGCTTGCTCGGCGGATGAACATCTCGGCCTACTTCCAGGAGGTCCAGCTTCTCCCGGCGTCTAGGGTGGGCGGCAAGGAGGGGCTCGACCTCATCGGATTCGAGCTCGAGGCGAAGGTGAAGTACTGAGATGGCCAAGGAATCGCTGCTCGCCCGCGTTCCGCTCCCGGCGAAGGCTGGTATCATCGTGGCCGTCCTGGCCCTGATCGGGGTCGCGTACTGGGTGGTGTTTTATGGCGAGGTCTCGCAGAGGATCCAGAGCGAGATCCGCCGTGAGGACGCGCTGAAGGGCCAGCTCGCCGAGGCGAAGAAGGCCGAGATCGCGTACCAGAAGGACCTCGCCGAGCTCCACGAGCGAGAGCAACGGAAGTCGGAGATCGAGAAGGTCCTGCCCAGCGAGGCGCAGTACCCGGCGTTTCTGAGCTCGGTGCAAACCGTCGCCAACCTGAGCGGTGTCAACCTGATGGCCTGGTCTCCCAGCCTCGAGGTAAAGGAGCAATTCTACGCAAAGGTTCCGATGAAGGTGAAGCTCACGGGACGCTACCATCGCGTGGCGAAGTTCTTCGAGGGGGTCTCTCAGCTCGACCGCGTGATCAACATGGAGGACATCTCCATGACGTCGCCCAAGGAAGACGGCGATGAGATCATCGTGACCGTGGACGCGCTGGCGACGGCGTTTCGGTCGCTCGCCGACGGGGACAAGACTGAAGGAAGAGGGGCGCCAGGCGCCCCGTCGACCAACAAGGGGACCAAATAGTCATGGCCTCGGCAGACACGGTCGCAAGACTCGTGCTGGCGGGGTTGCTGGCGACGGCCGCAGCCATCGCGTGCGGTGGTGGGACCACCAGCGCTCCGGCCGGCTCCGCATCGGCGCAGCCGCCCCGTCGCACCGCCCGGACCGCACCTTCGGCCAGCGCCGATGCCGGGGTCGCCGGTGCGACACCCCCGCCCCTCGATTTTCAGGAGTACGAGTTCGGGGAGAGCGAGCGCAGCCGGGACCCGTTTCGTCCCTACGGCGACTACTTCTTGGCCCAGGCCAAGAGCCGCGTCGAGTCGCAGCGCGAAGTGCTCCTCGACGAGTACGCCTTGGAGGAACTCCGCTTGATCGGCATCGTGCAGCGTTCCGATCCTCCGCTGGCGATGCTGGTGGATCCGACCGGAAAGGGGCACACCATCAAGCGTGGCCAGTTTGTCGGGCGTCCCGAGGTCGTGCAGTCGCCGGGCCAACGAGGGGCAGCCTACGAGCTCAACTGGCGGGTCGAGCGGATCCGCGACGGTGACGTGGTGTTCGTTCGGGAGGACCCCCAGAACCCCGACGTGCCGAGCGCGACCAAGGTGATCGAGCTCCACACCGAAGAGACGCTCGAGGGCGAACCGTAGCGAGGGCGAGGCCCGCTTCGACGTCCACCGCAAACGGCCGTGACCGGACCGGCGGTGCGGGGAGCGAGCGTCGGTCTGAGTCCCTCGACGACGTCGTCTCGGCGGGAAAATGTCCTGGTGGAGGCTTCGGTCCTCATTCTCATGAGGGTCGGTTGGAGGGGCTGGCGCAGACCCTCCCCCCACCCAACATCGCGGCAGAACGCGGTGGTGGCGCCGCGGCTGCCCGTGGGCGAAACCCCCACCGTCCTGCATTCGGAGAGACCCGACTCACGCTCGATGAGTCTTCCGCCCAGGGTGCGCAGGGACCCGCGCCTCCGGGCCCCGCCCAGCACCTGCAGGGTGGGTGAGGACATGGGGTACCGACCCGGCAGCAGCGTTGCTGTTGCTTCCGGCAACCTGATCGGTGCTCTTGTCCCGAAGTTGTTCCGGGCGATCGCAAACCGCTAGGCTTCCCACCGACGGTCGTACGCGTTGGCATGGCATGGCCGCGCTCGTCCACCCTTGCATCGGAGTCCGGAAAAATGAGGTCAAGAGCTCGAGCCTTTCCGGCGTATGTTCTGCTCCTGTTCGTGGCGCTGGTCGCGCCGGTTGGGGCGGCGCACGCGGCGGGCCGCGACAGCGCCGTGACGACGGTGGCGGTAGACGCCGGCCGTGACGCGACTCGCGTCCGACTTGGTGTCACCGCGAAACCGACCTACTCCGCGCGTCTCGAGCGGAACGGAACGCGCCTCGTCGTCGATCTTGCCGACGTTGCCATCGACGGGGCGCCGCCCACCATCACCCAGCGCACCGGCTTGGTGGCGGGCGTCCTGTTGCAGGAATTCCACCAAGCGAAGCGAACCACGACCCGGGTTCTGGTGACCCTCACCGAGCCGGCGGAATTCTCCATCGACGGGTCCAAGGACAGCCTGGTGATCACGCTCCGTGCTGGAGGGCCGAGGAAGTCCACCGACCCCGCGAGTCCCGTCGTCGTCCGCGGCGCTGCCCCCCCGAAACCCACGACGGCACGCATCGTCGACGTGCGGTTTCAGCACGAGGCGCGGCTCGATACGGTGGTGGTCGAGGTGGGCAGCAACGTGCGCCATCGCACGCTGCGGTCCCGCCCGGGTCGTACCCGAATCTCGCTGGAGGGTGCCGCGCTGCCCCAGCCGCTCGAGCGGATCCTCGACGTCACGGCCTACGGGGGCCCCGTGCAGACGGTTGCTGCGTACCCCAGTGACCAGCGACCCGACTCGGTCATCATCGAGGTCGAGCACGCGGGAGATGCCCGCGGCGTCGTGTCGCGCGAGGGAGGCAACCTACTTCTGACGTTCGCCACCGCGGGCGTCTCGGTCTGGTCCGATACTGGAGTTGGCGCCGATGGTGGGCCCGCTCGGCGTGCCCGCACCGTGTCGGTAGAGGATACGGTGGATGATCTGCCCGAGGTACGATCTGGCTATGCTGGCACCGTCCCGGCGGTGAGAGAGGACGCCCCGTCGCCGGACGATGCGAGTGGGTTCGGTGCCACGGTGCTCGGCCAGCCACGGACCGAACGCTACACGGGCCGCCGCGTCGACCTCGATCTGAAGGACGCGGACATCCACAACGTGCTGCGCCTGCTCGCCGACGTCGGGCGCGTCAACATCATCACCTCGGACAGCGTTGACGGTACGGTGACTATCCGTATGCGCAACGTTCCCTGGGACCAGGCGCTCGACGTGGTCTTGCAGTCGAAGAAGCTGGGGATGATCCGTCAGGGAAACCTGATCCGGGTGGCGCCCCTCGCAGACCTGGAGAAGGAGCGTGAGCTGGAGCTGGCGCGCCGCAAGCAAGCGATCGCTCTCGAGCCGCTCGAGACTCGCCTCATCCCGGTCAGCTACGGGGATGCAGCCGACATCCAGCCCCGCGCCAGAGAGCTGCTCTCGAGCCGCGGTTCGATCGCGGTCGATGCGCGCACCAACGTGCTCATCGTGCGGGACATCGTGGGCAACCTCAATCAGATCGAAGAACTCACGCGAGCGCTCGACACGCAGACGCCACAGGTGCTCGTCGAGGCGCGAATCATCGAGGCGACCAGTCGCTACTTCCGTGACCTCGGTATCCAGTGGGGTGGCGACATTTCCTTCTCTGCCGCCACGGGCAACCCGACCGGGATCGCCTTTCCCCACACCCTCGGGATCGTCGGCGGCGCCAGCGATGGCCAGACGCCGACGGCCGGTCTCAGCCCGTTCACCAACACCATTTCGAACCCGAACTTCGCCGTCAACCTCCCTGCGCCGGCCGGTACCGGCCAGGGCGGTGCGATTGGACTGGCGATGGGTTCGGTGGACAACACCGTCAACATGAACCTCCGCCTGACGGCCGCCGAGGCCACGGGCATGCTGCGGATCTTGTCGAGTCCGCGCATCCTCACCCTCGACAACCAGCAGGCCCGAATCGCGCAGGGCACCCTGATCCCCTTCTCGCAGGTGAGCGCCCAGGGGGTGCAGACGGTGTTCCAGGAAGCGAAGCTACAGCTCCTCGTCAAGCCTCACGTCACCGCGGATGGCAGCGTGCTCCTCAACGTCAAGGTGAACCGAGACGAACCGGACTTCAACCAGACCTCCGCCCGTGGCGATCCCACGATCCTGAAGCGCGAGGCGGAGACGACGCTGCTCATCGCGGACGGACATACGGCGGTCATCGGTGGCATCTACACTCGCAGCACCGGCAAGAACGTCGATCAGGTGCCCTTCTTCGGCGACCTCCCCATTCTTGGTCTCCTATTCCAACACCGCCGTGCCACGGACCAGCGCGGAGAGCTCGTGATCTTCATCACGCCGCGGATCGTCAATCGCGCGGAGGCACTCGGGGAGTAGCCGCTCGACCAGGGCGGACTCGGTGATGCGTCACCACCACGTCGGGATCGACGCGAAGGACCTGGCCGGTCTCCCGCGCTCGGTAGCGCACCTGGCGTACGAGGCGGCCGGGACCGAAACCACTGCGCCGGTCGTGGAAGAGCCGCTCCTCGCGCTCGAGCCCCTCGGCGGCGGCCGCCAGCGCTGCGGGCGAGGTGGTGTCGGCGTGCCACGCCCCGACCTCCGTCGGGAGGCCCGCGCCCTCGTCCGTCCCCTCGCGCATATCGCCGAACCAGATGAGGAAGCCCAGGGCGCCGCCCACCGTCACCAGGAACAGGACCAGAAAGGCGATCCCCGTCACCAAACTCACTCCCGTTGGGTGGGGTCGGGCGTCGTTGGCGGCTCGAGATCGGTGGGGCGCCCGATGGCCTCCGCGATCGCTGCCGCTACGGCGTCGAGCTCGAGCCCGCGCCAGTAGACGTGCCATCGAGCGAACCGCATCATTCCATCGCACTGCTTCACGTACCACGAGCCGATGGGGTTGTACGGGGCCGCTCGCCAGACGATGGTGCGGTGCTCCCGCGTGAGCGCCTGCCACAGATCGTGACCGAGCCCTTCGCCTTGGGCCACCGGCTCGACGGCGAACTTCGTCAGGTAGGGCCCCACCGGGGAAGGTTCGACGATCGCCGCACCCTGGTACGACGACTCCACGTAGATGGCGAGGGTCTCACGTTCGAAGAAGTCGGGGACGAGCCGCCGGCCGAAGGAGCGCTCGAGGAGGTTCTGGAGCCGCGGCACCTCCACGTTACGGTAGGTTTGGTAGCGGAGGATCTCGCTCCCCGCCTTCACCAGTGTCCCGGAACCCTTCACCGTGAAGAGCTCGCGGAGCAGCGTGAAGGGCGAGGTCACGCTCACCGTGCGGGTCGTCCCCTCTCGGGCCTCCTCGAGGAGCGCGGCGATGAGGTCGAGCAATTTGGCGTCGGGTTGACCAAGCTGGTTCGCCGCCCGCAACGGCTCGAGATCGGTGCGGAGGTTGAGCACCGAGATCTGACCGTTTTCGCGGAGGGCTCCCGGGTCGGAGAAGGGGTGAACCCCGCGCTCGTCACGAACGCGGACGCTGCCTCGTTCGCGAAGGATCACCACCTTGCGCGATCCGAGGTTGCGCGCGATGCCGCCCAGGCGCGAGAAACGGGCGCGGGGTGGCTCCCCGGCTCGAGGGCGGAACCAGACGATCGGGATCTCGTCGCTCCGAAGCTCCTCCGTCAGTCGTGCGGTGAGGTCCGCGTCGTCGATGGAGTGAAGGCGGGGGATCAGCGAGACGGCCGGGAGCCACTCAGCGAGCTCGTTCGCGAGCCGCTCTGCCCGCTCGGAGCTGATCGCGCCGACCACGATCGGTGCGACCAACCCGAGGTCGGCCAGGAATCGCAGCTGCTCGAGCATGCCCCCGACCGCGCGGCTCACCACGGGGGCATCGGCAGAAACGAGCGCGAAGCTCTGCGGTGGGAGCTCCCGGAACAGCTTCAGGTAAAGCTCAGCTTCCGACCGCCGTCCGACGCTCTCGAGGAACGTGAGCACGGTCTCGGCCGCGGTGGGCAACGCCTCGCTGGTCATCTCTCTCGGGGGCAGACTGCCCGTTGGCGCGCTCCCTACCACGTACGGGCAGCGGTTCCCATCCCCGTGCCCACGGCGCCGTCCTTGCCGGCAGCGACCAGCCGAGGACCTCGTCACCGATGGGTCCCGTCCACCCGCCGAGTCGGCAGGGGATGGCGTGAGGGCACGCTCGTCCACACCCGTCCTCATCCGCCGTCAAAATCCCGCAAACTGGGGTAGACTCCGCCCTGATGCAGATCGGCCTCGTCACTCCGCCCGGTGTGCTCGCCGGCTTCGTTTCCCGCGCCCTGGTGCCGGCTGGACACCGCGTGAGCGTGGCGCCAGAGCTCGAGGCGCTCTTCGCGCAAGCCGAGAGTCCACCCGAGGTGGTGCTGTTTGCACCCGTGGTGGGCGGCGAGCCCGCGACTCGAGTGCTGGAGACGGCGCGGGCCGCCGGGGTGGTTCTGGAGCGAGCCGTCTATCTCGGGCTCGACGTTTCGGCTTGCGAGGCGGCGCGGAAGATCGGCTTCTTCAGGAGTCTCCAGCTCCCGTTTCCGGCGCAGGAGCTGCTCGCAGCAGTGGAAGCAACGGCGCACGGGCGGCTGCGTGTCCTGCTCGTCGATGACTCCGAGCTCATCCACCGACACACGGTGCCCCTGCTGCGCGAGGCCGGCTACGAGGTGGAGGAGGCCTGGGACGGTGATGAGGCACTCGAGCGCGTTCGGCGCCAGCCGCCGGACCTCCTGCTCACCGACGTGGAGATGCCGCGTCTGGACGGCTTCGCGCTCTGTCGCGCCGTGAAGGAGGACGAGCGGTTCGCGCCCGTGCCGGTGGTCATCTGCTCGTCACTCGGCGAAGCGTCGGATCTCGAGCGTGGCTTCGACGCGGGCGCCGACGACTACCTGGTCAAGCCCGTGGTCACCGAGGAGCTGATCAGCCGCCTCCATTCACTCCTCGCTCGGCGCATGGCCAAGCCGCGCGAGCGGATCCTGGTGGTCGACGACTCCGCTGCCATTCGGCATTTGGTCGCGGACTGCCTGCGACGCCAGGGGTTCGTGGTCGAGACGGCGGTGGATGGGAGCGACGGGCTCGCGAAGGCGCTCGCCAACCCGCCCGACCTGGTGCTCACCGACTACGACATGCCGCGGATGACGGGGTTCGAACTCGTTCTTGCCCTGCGTCGCGAGCTTTCGACTCGCGACGTGCCGCTGGTCATGCTCACCGCGCGCGACTCGCGACGCGATCAGGCCCAGATGCGTGCCGCCGGGTTGACGAGCTACCTGGTGAAGCCCTTCGGCACGGACAAGTGCATCGCGATCGTGGAGCGCGTCCTCGCCGAGGCGCGGCTTGCCGGCTACAAGGAGGCCTCACGGCTCTACATGAGCGAGGGCGCGGTCAGAGCCGCCGAGGCGCTGGGCCAGAGCGGGAACATGGGCGAGATCCGGGCGTGCGCGGTGGACGCAACGCTCCTCTTCAGCGACATCTCGGGCTTTACGTCCATGAGCGCGCGCATGACTCCCCGCGAGGTGGTCGATGTCCTGAACGCCTCCTTCGACGCGCTCTGTGTGGTGATCAAAGAGCACGGTGGGGACATCGACAAGTTCATCGGCGACGCCATCATGGCCGTGTTCGAGGAGCGACCGGATTTCGACGAACCACACCCGTTGCGCGCGGCGCGAGCGGCCTGGGGGATGCAGCAGTCGCTGGCCGCATTCAACGCGGGACGCGAACGTGCGCTGGTGATGCGGATCGGTTTGAACTGCGGGCCGATCGTCCGTGGGGATATCGGCTCGCGGCTGGTGCGTCGCGACTACACCTGCATCGGGGACGTGGTCAACCGGGCGCAACGGCACGAGTCGAAGTGTCCGCTCGGTGGTGTGCTTCTCAGTCAGGACGTGTATGACCGCATCGGGTCCCACGTCCAAGTGGACGTCGTGACCGGCATCCAGCTCAAGGGCATCGAACAGCCACAAAACGCCTACATCCTCCGGGGATTTTGCCGATGAAAGAGCCCAGTCTTCTCACCAGAGGCGATCCGCCCGCCGGGTCGGTGAGGCCACGGTCCGTCCGCCCGGGCCGCTTCGCCTCGTTCGGTCTGCTCGGCGCTGCGATCGTCGCCGTCCTCGGGGTCCGCGTGGCCGCGGCGGACAGCCCCCGCGACACCTACCGCTACCCCTACGACCCAGTCTGTTCCTGGGGTCGGGTGGCCAACGGAAGGGGCATGATCGTGCGGTGCTTGACCCGCGTCGAGGCGGAGTCGCTCGGTGCCGCTGCCGGCCCGCCGCGTCCCGGGGCGGCGTCTCGGCCGAGCGCCACCGCCGCGCCCTCCGCTGCGCCCTCGGGTGCTGCTCCAACGGTGACGCGCGCGCTGGCGGTCGAGGTGGGTCCTATCGTGGCCGACGCCGGGTCGCTGCCGCTCGCTCTCGGCAAGCTCAAGGTACCCTCCGACCGCTATCTGGCCTGCGTCCGCGATCACGGGGGCGTCGCGCGCGACGTGGGCGAGGTGAAGGTGCGATTCCTCGTGCGAGAGCGTGGGCGCGCGGAGGGGGTCGTGGTCAGCAAGCGGACCAACGTGACCGAGGACGCGGCGCGCTGTATCGCGGACGTGGTGGACCGGCGGTTCGTCGGCAAGCCCGACGAACCGATGGTCGGCGCGACCCTCACGGTGAAGGTCCGCGAGTCGAGCAAGTGACCGTTCGTCTCCGCGTGCTCGTCGTCGACGACTCGGCGTTCATGCGCACCGCGGTCTCGCGCCTCCTCGCGCAGGACTCCCGATTCGAGGTCGTCGGCCAGGCCGGTGACGGCGAGCAGGCGCTCGGGCTCGCGCGGGCGCTCGAGCCCGACCTACTCACCATGGACTTCAACATGCCCGGGATGGACGGCGCCGCAGCGACCCGCGCCATCCTCGCCGAGCGGCCCGTGCCGATCGTGATGCTCAGCGCGCACACGCGCACGGGAGCGCGCGAAACCCTGGCCGCGCTGGCCGCCGGTGCCGTGGACTTCGTGACCAAGCCGGACGGCGAGGTCAGTACGAACCTCACCCCCATCCGGGACGAGCTCGTGCGCAAGCTCCTTGCCGCGGCCAGCGCGCGATTCTCGCGGGCGGCGTCGAACGCGACCGGTGCGTTGCCGAGTGCTGGCGGCGAGCCGGGGACGGTGCGATCTCCGGGGGCGCGAGTGCCGCTGGCCAGTCGCCGCGCCTTCACGACCGCGCGATTGGTGGTCATCGCTGCTTCGACGGGAGGCCCGGCTGCCCTGGCCGAGCTCGTCCCAGCGCTAACGCCTGGACGCGACGCGAGCGTGATCGTCGTGCAACATCTGCCGGCGGGCTTCACCTCGGCCCTTGCCGAGCAACTCGCGGAGCGAGCGCCTTTTTCGGTACGGGAGGCAAGCCACGGGGATGAGCTCGCCCCTGGCGCTGCCTTCGTCGCGCCGGGGGATCGACATCTGATCGTCGATCGGGGCGGTCGGATCGCGCTTCACGACGAGCCGCCGGTACATGGCGTGCGGCCGGCCGCGGACCACACGTTGCGCGCGGCCGCGCAGGTGTTTGGTCCCCGTGTGGTCGCCGTGGTGCTCACGGGCATGGGCCACGATGGGGCGCTGGGGACGGCGGCGGTGAAGGCGGCCGGGGGACGAACGATCGCGCAGGATCGGGCGACGTCCACCGTCTACGGGATGCCCCGCGCGGCGGTGGCACTTGGGGCGATCGACGACGTCGCCCCCCTTTACAGGATTGCCGAGATCGTCAATAGCTACCTGAGATGAGCGCGCCGCCCCCCGGAGAGGACGAGACTGCGCGAGCGTGTGCGGAGCACGGCGCGCCGCGGGTCGGCGAAGAGGCGAGCCGTGGATCATGGGCCGCGCGCTACGCCGAACGCGCGGCTCGTGCCGGCGCGGACGCGCGCCGCCTCGGAGTTCGGTCACGCCGCGTCGCGAACCTTCGCGGGCTCGCGTTCGCTGCCTTCGCTGTGTCCGCGATCGCCACCGTCCTCGGGCACGGCTCGACCGCGGTGGCCGCGGGAGGGCTGGTCGCCCTGGTCACCTTCGCCGGGCTCGCCGCGCACCACGCCCGAGTGCTCGAGGACGAAGACGACGCACTCCGCCGCGTTCGGGTGAATCGTGACGCCGAGGTCCGCGTCACCGGTCGGTGGCGCGACCTGCCCGAAGACGGAGCGCGCTTCGCGGACCCGAGCCACCCCTACACGTCGGATCTCGACGTCTTCGGTCGCGGCTCCTTGTTCCAGCGGATCTCGACGGCGCACACCCGTTTTGGACAGGACGCGCTCGCTCGGCTCTTCTCCGAGGCGTCGAGCGCATCCATGATTGCTGCGCGACAGGCGGCGGCGCGGGCGCTCGCGCCGGAGCTCGAGCTGCGGCAACGGCTCGAGGCCCTGGCACTCGCGGTCGTCGAGCCCCCGCCCTCGCGTGTGGACGAGGCGGCGGGGCGCGCGGCTGCCCGCGATCCCAGAGGGGCGAAGCGTGACGCGCCCGATCCCGAGCCACTGCTTCGCTGGGCAGAATCGGAGCCGGTTCTCTCGATTCGCCGCGCGGTGGTCATCGCCGCGTGGGCGCTGCCCTTCGCTACCCTGACGTCGGCGGTGGCGGCACCCCTGCTCGGGATCCCGGGCTCCTGGTGGCTCATCCCGGTGGTGCTCCAGGTTCTCTTGAACCTTGCCACGCGAGAGACGACGGGGCGCGTGTTCGCCGCCGTCTCGGTCACCGAAGGTGCCTTCCTACGCTACGGCGCGATGTTGCGCTTGGTGGAGGAAATCGAGCTAGAGGCAACCCTTCTGCGTGAGCTGCGCGCGCGCCTCCAGACCGGTGGTGTTCGTCCGAGCCAGGCGATGCAGGAGTTCCGGCGCGTCGTGGCCTGGTTCGAGCTGCGGCACAATGGTGTGATTCACCCATTCGTGAACGCCCTGACCTGCTGGGACATCCATTGCGTGCTCCGCCTCGAGGCCTGGCAGCGCCGCGTGGGACGGGCCGCGCGCGATTGGTTCTCCGCTCTCGGGGACATCGAGGCGCTGTCATCACTCGCCGGCCATGCCAGCGACGAGCCTGGAGCGACGTTCCCCGCGATCGACCAGGAGGGCCCGTTCTTCGTGGCAGAAGGCCTCGCTCATCCGCTCATCGATCCTCTCGAACGCGTCGCGAACGACGTGACGCTGGCGACGCCGGGGCGAGCGCTGATGGTCACCGGCTCGAACATGTCTGGCAAGAGTACGCTGCTACGGGCGATGGGGCTTTCGGCCGTGCTCGCGCACGCTGGTGGGGCCGTGATCGCGCGTCGCCTCGCGATGACGGAGGTTCGCCTCGGGACCAGCATCCGGCTCAGCGACTCCCTCGCGGATGGGGTGAGCCATTTCTACGCGGAAGTGCGGCGGTTGCGGGAGATCGTCGAGGCCGTGCGGGGAGACAAGCCAGTACTGTTCCTCCTGGACGAAATCCTCCATGGGACCAACTCGAGAGAGCGTCAGATCGGCGCCCGATGGGTCCTCGCCGAGCTCGTTGCCAGTGGGGCGTCGGGTGCAGTTTCCACGCACGACATGGAACTGGTGAAGCTCCCTCCCGAGCTCGCAGATCGCGTGGAGCTGGTGCATTTCAGGGAGGCGGTTACCGGCGATCGAATGACCTTCGACTATCGCCTTCGCATCGGCCCAGTTCGGGCGGGCAATGCCCTGCGTCTCATGCGACTCGTCGGCCTGCCCGTCCCCCTCGAATAGCACGTGACCGGGTTCGATTCGCGGGCTCGGTGGGGGCGTATGGCGGGGACGCTCGGCAGCGGAAGTCGAAGGGTCCGTTCCACCGTCGTCCACGTCGGCCACGGACGATCTCCCACATTGGCCTACAGAGTAGGCGGCTGCGGGAGCCTGATTTCGCCCCGAATCGACTGACTGATCAGTCGGCTCGTGCGCTTGACGCCTGGATGGGGAAGCGCATAGGTTTCGGCCCCGCTATCGTCCATCGGCAAGCTTCTCGGGATCCCTCTCGCGCCTAGCGGCTGGGGGCCCCCGCCCGGTGACTCGTGTGGAACTCAGGTAGAACGTCGCGATCGAAGGACGCCGCGGGGGCACGCGATTGGTGAGCGACTACGACGAGAAGACCCGGGTCACGCAGGTCGTGCAACGTCCCCCTGGCGACGAGCCGCCGGGGAACGACTGCCTCGTCGTGATATACACGAAAGAGCCGGGTCTGCTCGGCAAGCGGTTCGTATTGGACGGCTCGACCACGCGTATAGGTCGCGGGGCAGACAACCAGATCGTGCTCGAAGGTGATTCGGTGTCGCGGCGCCATGCGCACATCGAGCGTCGGCGTGACGGGTGGTGGCTGGTAGACGACAATTCGACCAACGGGACCTACGTGAACGAGGAGCAGATCGAGGGTCAAGTCCTGCTCCGAAACAGCGACCGGATCAAGATCGGGCCGACGATCCTCAAGTTCTTGTCGGGCGCGGACGCGGAGGCCAAGTACCACGAGGAGATCTACCGAATGACCATCGTGGATGGCCTCACGCAGATCCACAACAAGCGGTACTTTCAGGAGGCCCTCGAACGTGAGCTCCTTCGGGCGCGGCGCCACTCGCGGGATCTCGCCGTCGTGATGTTCGACATCGACTTCTTCAAGCGCATCAACGACCAGTTTGGTCATCTCGCCGGTGACCACGTTCTTCGCGAGCTCGCTCGGGTGGTGCAGTCTCGGATACGTCGCGACGAAGTCTTCGCCCGCTACGGTGGCGAGGAGTTCGTGATCGTCCTCCCCGAGACCCCGCTCGACGGCGCTGCCTCCCTCGCCGAGAACCTTCGGTCGCGGGTCGAAGCACACGGGTTCGTCTTCCAGGGGGAGCGCATCCCCGTGACCATCAGCATGGGCTGTGCGGTCCTGCTCGACGTCGACAAGACCGGGGTCGAGCTGGTGCAGCGCGCGGACGAGAAGCTCTACGAGGCCAAGCGCAGCGGGCGAAACCGCGTTTGCTGGTGAGCGGCGGTGGGGAGCCAACGCGAGCCGCCGGGAGCGTGGGTGGGGATGACGTGACCGACGAGCACCCCTTGCCAGCTTCCGGCGTCAGTGCCGGGAACGAGCCGCCGCTCGTCCGGGTGCGCGCGCCGGGACCGGAGGCACGCGCGTGGCTGGCTCGGGCGGCGGCCGTCGGTGCGCCGATGGGGCCACGCCGTTCCTCAGATGCGAACGACGGAACCATTGTCTATCGAGACGGGTTGGGCAGCAACGTGTTCGACGTCGATGGCAACCGGTACGTCGACCTTTGTGGCGGCTTCGGCGCGCAGTTGCTCGGGCACTGCCACCCCGCGATCACCAGCGTTGTCACCAGCCAGTCGCGGCGCCTCCTGCAGGCGCTCGGAGACGTCCATCCGGCAGTGGAGAAGGTCCTCCTCGCCGAGCGCCTGGCCGCCCTCTTCCCCGAACCCGGCGCCCAGGTGATCCTCGGGCAGTCGGGGGCCGATGCGGTGACGGCTGCACTCAAGACGGCGGTGCTCTGCACGGGGCGGGCCGGAGTGATCGCCTTCCAGGGGGCGTACCACGGCCTCTCGTACGCCCCGCTCTCCGTGTGCGGCCTGCGCGAAAGCTACCGCGCACCGTTTGAGGCCCACCTCAGCAGAGATGTCACGTTCGCGGCGTACCCCGCGGACGAAGCTGCCGCTACGGCTGCGATCGGCGAGGTCTCCTCGCGCCTGCGGCGCGGTGGCGTCGGGTGCGTGCTCATCGAACCCGTGCTCGGCAGGGGCGGTTGCGTCGTCCCTCCCGCGGGCTTCCTCGGCGAGCTCGCGCGGGTCGTGTGCGAAGCGGGAGCGCTGTTGATCGCCGACGAGATCTGGACCGGCCTCGGACGGTCGGGGGCCATGCTGCGTTCGGTCGCCGACGGTGTCACTCCGGATCTCGTCTGTCTCGGAAAGGGCCTCGGCGGCGGGGTTCCCGTGAGCGCCTGCGTGGGGCGGCGGACGGTGATGCGGGAGTGGAGTCGCGACGCCGAGGTCGTCCACACCTCCACCTTCGCTGGCGCGCCGCTCGCGGCGGCGGCAGCGGTGGCCACCCTCACCGAGCTGGCCAGCTGGGGCCTCGCCGAGCGCGCCGAGCTACTGGGCGAGCGGTTTCGCCAGCGGCTTCGGTCGGCGCTGGGTGTCGATCGCGTGCGAGGTCGCGGGTTGATGATCGGGGTCGACGTGGGTGGCGGTCCCGGGACGGCGGTCACGCTCGCTCGTCGCTTGCTCGCCCGCGGCTACATCGTGTCTACGGGGGGCGGACGCCGCGAGGTGCTCGTCCTGACCCCGCCGCTCACCATCGCCGAGGAACTGATCGAGGGCTTCGTCTCCGAGCTGTCGGGGGTCGTCGCCTGGGGAGGGTCGTGACCGTGGACCCGGAGTCGGCCGCCCTCCACGCGAGGGTTCGTGCCTTCGCCGACGGGGTCGCGCCGGCGCATGACGGATTTGACCGGCTCGCGCTCGATATCGCCGAATTCCAGCGGCAGCGCTCTCCGGGCTTTGCGCGCCTGGTGGACTCCCGCGGGTCTCTCCTCGACCGAGTGGATGACATCCCCGCCGTGACCGCCGACGTCTTCCGAGTGGCAAGGGTGGCGACGTACCCACCTGAGGCGGACTGCGTTCGCTTCGTGACGAGCGGCACGACGGCGACACCGGGGACGCACCCGATGCGTACGACGGAGACCTACCGGCATCTCGCCCTGCGGGCCGGCGAGGCGGCTCTGGTCTCGGCCTGGTCAGGGCCGCGAGTGGTCGTCGCCCTGGCTCCCGTGCCGACCGTGCCTCTGACCTCTTCGCTTGGCTTCATGATGCGGGTGTTCATGGAGGCGTGGGATGGTCGTGCGCTCGCTCGAGATCCGGGCGGCGTCCCCTTCGATCCCCTGGCCCCCGAGCGGTGGCTGGCATCGTCGGCGGGGGTGGACATCAACGGGCTCCGTCGCGCGGCGATGGTCGCGAGCGAGCGCCAGGAGCCGCTCCTCGTTCTTGCCACGGCCTTCGCGCTCGTTGGCCTCCTCGATGCGCTCGCGGGGGCGAAGCTTCCCGCACCCAAGCGTACCGTCGTCATGGTCACGGGGGGCTTCAAGGGACGGTCGCGCGAGGTTGCGCCGCACGAGCTCCGGGTGGCGCTGGCCGCGGCGTTTCGTGTGCCTGGTGAGCAGATCGTCGGCGAGTATGGGATGACCGAGCTGTCGAGTCAGCTCTACGAGGGCACGTTGCCCGGCGGGCGGCTGGCAGGACCCGCCGGCCTGTTCATGCCGCCGCCGTGGCTGCGGGTGACCCCGGTCGATCCCGTTACGCTTCATCCCGTGGCACGAGGTGCGCCGGGGATTGCCCGGTTCGTCGATCTCGGCAACGTGGACAGCGCAGTCGCGGTGCTGACCGAGGACCTGGTGCGCGAACACGACGGACTGGTCGAGCTGGTCGGCCGGCGACGTGGAGCGACTCCGCGCGGCTGCTCCCTCGCATTCGAATCATTGGTTGCCGTTGATCTCGGAGGGGCCCCGTGACCGCCGGTGGGGGCGACCGTTCGGCGCGCATCGAACGATTGCTCGCGGCCGCGCGCCGGATCGCCGATCCAGAGGATTCGGTCGGACGTCGTGCGCGGAGCGTACTGCCGTCGTCGACGGGGCTGTCCCCGGCCGGGGTGGAGTACGCGCTCGTTCAATGCCTCGAAACCCACCCATCGCCAGGGGAGCTGCGGGCGCTCCATGCGTCCGTGACCCCGGTTCTGCGCGCACACGTCCTGCTCTCCGCGAACGTGTTCGTGGCCGCCCATCGCGCCATCGCGCTGGCGCTCTCGTCCGCCGCCGAGGTCGAGGTACGGGCATCGCGCCGGGAGCCGGAGATGGCGATGCTTCTCCACCAGGCATCGGACGGCGTCTTTCGCCTCGTCGAGGAGCTCGCACCGCTGCCGTCCGACCACGTGTGGGCATACGGTCACGACGCGACATTGCGCACCCTGCGCGGCGATCTTCCAGCGGGAGTTGTCCTCCACGCGCACGGCGACGGCATGGGGGTGGCGGTGCTTCGCGCCCCGACCCACTGCCACGGCTCGCACCTTGCCGCGACGGCGCGGGCGCTGGCGCACGACGTGGTCGCCTTCGATCAGCGTGGGTGTCTGAGCCCGCGCCTCGCGATTGTGGTCGGTGATGTCGACGCCGCACGCGATTTCGCCCGCGCGCTCGCGCGGGAGCTCGCTAGCCTGGAGGAGACGGTGCCGCGGGGCGCGATGTCGGACGATGAGCTCGCCTCGCAGATCTGGTACCGGGAGACACTCCGGTTCGTTGCCGAGCTCTTTCCGGCCGGTCGTGGCGCCGTCACCCTCGATGTCGCTGGCGGCGTCTTGGCGGTTCCGCCCGGAGGTCGAATCATCCATCTCATACGCGCGGAGGATCCGGCTCCTGTGCTCGAGCGCCTCCGGCCGGTCATCGCCGCCGTCGGGGTGGGCGGGCCACCCGAGGTCTGGGAGGCGGTCCGCGCCCAGGCGCCGCGGGCAAGGGTCAGCGCCATCGGGATGATGCAGCGCCCCAAGCTCGACGGCCCCGTCGACCGTCGGCCGGATCCGGCCGGCGAGGTTCTCTAGACCGCGAACGGAATTGCCGACCAAGTCGGCCTCCTACAACGCGCCCGCGTGTCGGGTGATAGGGCCTCGACAGCGCGTCTTTGCCCACGTTTGCTGGCCTGCGCCGTTCGGCGAGCCTTCCGTCGCGTCCGCGGCGCCACTTCCGCGGTGGGCGGCCCTCTGCTACGGAACAGGTCCACCATGACCTGGCTCCACGACAAGACCACGACCTTTCTCCAGCGGGTTTCTGAGGCGAAGGAGAAGAAAGTCTTCCCCTACTTTCGTCAGTTCGAGAACATCGGTCCGCGCGTGAAGGTAGGGTCTGGAAGCTACCTGAACTTCCAGTCGAACGACTACCTCGGATTGTCGCAGGATCCGCGGCTCATCCAGCGGGCCATCGAAGGTGTGCGGCGGTACGGTACGGGCCTCGGCAGCGCCCGACTGCAGGCCACGACGGTGCGCCACGAGGACCTCGAGGCGCGACTCGCGCGCTGGACGGGCAAGGAGGCGTGTGCCGTCTTCACCACCGGCTACCAGTCGCTGGTGGGGACGTTGCAGGCGTTCTTGGGTGACGACACCACCCTGGTGCTCGACCGGCTCTGTCACGCCTCGATCATCGACGGGATGCTGGTGGCGCAGGGACAGTGCCCGGACCTCGAGGTCCGGTTCTTCAAGCACAACGACGTCGCCTCCCTGGAGAAGGCGCTCGAGGGGGCGGCTCACGCCAAGAAGCTCATCGTGGTCGAGGGGCTCTATAGCGTCGATGGCGACATGACGCCGCTGTCCGACGTGGTCGCCGTCGCGCGCAAACACGGTGCCGCCATCATGCTAGATGACGCCCACGGCCTTGGCACGCTCGGACCGACCGGGCGCGGCGTCTCCGAGCTCCACGGCGTTTCGCGCGAGATCGATCTCCTGGTCGGGACCTTCTCCAAATCCTTCGGCACGGTAGGGGGGTTTATCTGCGCGGATCGCGCGCTCATCGACTACCTCAAGCTCAACGCCCGTTCCTTCATGTTCTCCGCGTCGCTCCCGATCGCGTGCGTGGAGGCGGCGCTGGCTGCTCTCGACGTCATGGAGGAGGATCTTGGCCTCTTCCGGCGGCTCGCGGACAACGCGGTCTTCTTTCGAGAGGGACTCCGAGAGATCGGGCTCGACACGCACGGTGCCTCGACCCACATCACCCCGATCTTCCTCAATGACGAAGTGCTGACGATGAAATTCGGCGCCTATCTCTTCTACGGGGCGGACGTGATGATGATGCCGTTCATCGCGCCGGGGGTGCCCAAGGGGACCGAGCGTCTGCGCTGCAACGTGACGGCCGTGCACAGTCGCGCCGACATGGGCTACACGCTGGAGGCGCTCGCCAAGATCGGCACGATGCTCCGCATCATACCGCACGGGCGGACGACCCACGCGTCGATGCTGAAGAAGGCCTGGTGGCTCGCGAACCACCGCTTGCGCGGGGTTCGACGGGGCGGGCTCGCTTACGTCCGCCACGAGGTCGACCGTTACCTGAATCCACCCCGCGAGGATGGCTGAGCGGTCCTAAGCCGGCGGAGCCGGAACCAAACAGGGCAGGCCATCAGCGGTCAGCGGTCAGCGGTCAGCGGTCAGCGGTCAGCGGTCAGCGGTCAGCGGTCAGCGGTCAGCGGTCAGCG
>JAFGBI010000065.1 GCA_016933275.1 Polyangiaceae bacterium
AGAGATCACGTTCGGGATCGCCGCTCAAGACGCACACGTAAGTGATCGAATGTGTTCCATCTTTGATGCGTTCGCCCTGGGGTGGGGGCAGCGAAGCGACGGAGCATGACGGGCTTCCTCTCAACGGCGTTCGGGAGTATTCGGGCAGGCAGCAGCATCGGCTGGGTCTTCGGTTGGGGACGGGTTCAGCGGGAACCTCGACGGCGCCGCGCCGCGATGTGGACGGACCGCGCGGCACCGGGCTCTAGCAGGGTGAGCTCGTAGCGGACCTCCTCGCCCGCTGACGGCAGGAACACGGGGGCCAGCCCGGCGAGCGGGGGCGGCGAGGCCTTGGGCGGCGAGGGACCTCTCCCACCCGCGAAGGGACCCCCGCTCCAGAGCTTCATCTTGCTCGAAGCCTCGAGCTCCTGGCGTTGAACCTTGGCATCTTCGACCGCCTCCAGCTCCGCTTCGAGCTCGGCCGCGTAGTAGTAGTGGGTGGTCGTCTCGGCGTCGTCGAGCTGTTGCAGGGACTCCGTGGCTTCGATGGCTCGGGCGTACTCGGCGGCGGCCTCGTCGTATTTGCCCTCGTCCCGGAGCTCTCGCGCCCGTTGTTTGGCGGCGCGCTGTTCGGTCTTGTGTTTGGCACCGCGGGCCCGTGCCTGGGCACGGATCCGCCGGCTGTCCGCGCTGGCGGGAGCAGGGGCTAGCGCTACCGAGCCCGCCTTCGCCGGGGGAGCGAGCTTCTCCCCCGAGTGGTCCTCGGGCGATTTGAGACTGGCGGGCGAGGAAGGGGGACGAACGAGCGCGAGGTTGCTCTCGAGCCCGCGCTGGTTCGCGCTCGAGGCTCCGATGGCGTCGAGCTCCTTGAGGCGCTGCTCGGCGCGGTCGAACTCGTTGTTGTTCCAGGCGTCGATGGCGTCCGCGTAGAGGGTGTCGGCCAGCGCCACGAGCGTCTCGGCGTTCTCCTTCGAATCCAGGTGGTATGCCGTGTCGTCGGCGCGAGAGAACCGCTCTACTACCCCCTGTTCTCCCGGATCGAGGAGCGAGCGATAGCGACGGGGGAGACGCACGGTGATGTCGGCGACCCCGACTGGCGCGTCCACGACCGGGAGCATGAGGTCGCGTGCCTCGCGGCGGCTCCACCGCTGGCCTGGGCCGAGCAGAACGAGCACGACCGGGAAGGTTAGCAGGCCATCCGGGGTTTCTACCGATCGCTTGAGCGGTATGCGGAGACGGGTCCCCACGGCGGCGAGTGGCGCTTGCTTCCCGGCGACCCAAGCGCCCACCGGACGGGCTCCCACCGGCGGGCGGACCTCCAGCGCGGTCGCGCGCTCGTTGGTGACCTCGTAGCGAGCCCGGAGGAGCGTCTCGCCGCCCGCGGCGGTGACGTAGAGGAGGTCGGCGACCTCGACCCGCACGGGTGGCCCGGGCGCGGGCAGGAACCGCAAACAACTCAGGGTACCCGTCTCGGCTCCGTTGCCAAGGCGATAGGCAGCCGTGGGGGTGCCAGTGACGAGCCCTTGCCCCCACTCGGGCAACTCCTCGGCGGCGATGGTCGTTCCGTCCGCCACGGTGGGGACCGCGTCGAGCTCGCCGGTCCGGGCCAACGCGAGGGTGGATTCGAAGCGGAAGGCCTCGGCGGACCCGAGGTGGGGGAGCGGCAGACGGCTCTCCGCCCCATTCGGGATCGGGGTCGTGGCGCGGAGCTCCACGCTTGTGGTCGAGTCGATCGGCGCCTGGAGCTCGATGGCGAGGTCGTTGCCGCTGCGCGTCCACGAGGCGACGTTCGGCCCTTCAACGTCGAGATCCTCGCCGAACCCCGTGGTGCGCAGGGTGAACCGGGGGAGCGAGCCGCGGCGCAGGGTGAAGACGACGCGAGCACGCGTTACCAGGACGTCGTCCTCCACCGTGAGGCCGATCCCCGCCGTCGCCAGCGCGACCGGGCCGCCGGTCTCCGCCGCGGCGACCGGGGGAGCAAGCCGCAACGAGCGGGCGCCGGTGACGAAGCTCCCGTCCGGGTTGGGAAGGACGACGCTCCCATCCGTGGCTTCGACGCGCAGCGGGGAAGGCGAGTGGATCGCTACCGTGCCGGTGACCGCTTCCAGGACCTCGAGCCTGGCGGGGGTGCCGGGCGAGGGCAGGTAGGCGTCAACCTCGACCGTCGCCGTCCGCTCGACCCGCCCCACGATCACCGGTCCCCGGTCGCCGTTCCACAGTGCCGCGGACCGTCCGTTCCAGGTGGCGCGGAGGACGTGCGCCTGCTCTACCAGGAGATCACCCACGAAAAGGCTTCCGCCCTCGGCCACCAGCGTCCAGCGGCCGTGGACCCGGATCCCCTCCGGCTCGACGACAAGATCGAGCTCGCGGCGCCTCGCCCACGCGCACGCCGACGGCTTCTCGGGATCGATCGCGAGCCCGTGAAAGTGCGCTCGCGTGAGCTCCACCTGGCCTGGGGAGAGTTCGAACGAGTCCGCCAGAAACGGAACCGACAACCCCACCGCCAGCCAGAGCTCGAGCATCTCGCGACAGACTCTATCACCCCGTCCAAGCTTGGGAGAGGGCCGGGGTTTCGGGCAGGGGGCAGTGCCGACGGAGGTGACAGGAGACGCCGGATCATGGGACAATCGCCCGAGACGGCCGATCTAGAGCGGCAGTCCTGGGACGCGAGGCACCGTGCGGGGTTGGGGACGAATGATGCTGGTGCTGGCGCTCCTCGTGGCGGTCGCTTCCGCCGGGCTCGAGCTCTTCCGGTCCGACGCGGTCGAGGCACAGCCGGCGCTGAGGTCGCTCGAGAGCCTGGGCGCACGGGCGTTCGGTCACGGTGGCTGGCCCTGGCTGCCTGGTCTGGCGGGTGGGTTGGTCGTGCTCGCCCTCATCGCTTCGTTCGTCGAGATGCTTCCCGTCGCGGAGGTTGCCCGGCGCCGCCATTTCGCGCGCCTCACCTCAGCGGGGGTCCGTGAGGCCCTGGTCGAGGTCAAGCGGCGGATCGAGGAACACGCGAGCGGGACCAAGCCAAGTGCCGTCGGCGTGCTCGACGAGCTGCTCCGGGGAGCGGTCGCCGTGTCGGCGAGCGACATCCACCTGTCACCGAGCGCGGGCGGCGTCTGCGCGACCTACCGGGTTCACGGTGCCATCCACGAGGTCGCTGAGCTCGACCTCGCCATGCTCCCGCTGCTGACTACCCGGGTCAAGGTCCTCGCTCGCCTGGATATCGCCATGCGCGGCGTGCCGCAGGACGGGCGCCTCGTGCGAGCGCTCGACGGGGTCGAGATCGAAGCCCGTGTCTCGACGCTCCCGACGGAGTCGGGAGAGCGGGTGGTACTGCGCCTGGTTCGGGGCGGGGTGGAGGTGCCCGATCTCCTCGCGCTGGGCTTCTCCACCGAGATCGCGGCCGGACTTCGCGAGCTGCTGGCGAAGCCCCAGGGGCTACTCTTCGTCACCGGACCGGTCGGGAGCGGCAAGACGACCACGCTCTACGCGGCGATGAAGCACGTAGCCGAGACCCGGGGACGGATGTCGACGCTGGTGACGCTCGAGGATCCGATCGAGCTCGAGCTGGCGTTCGCCACGCAGACTCAGATGAACCCGCGCGCGGGGATGACGTTCGCCGGAACGCTGCGGAGCGTCCTCAGGCAAGATCCGAACGTCCTCATGCTGGGCGAGATCCGCGACCGAGAGACCGCCGAGATCGCGATGCAGGCGGGCCTCACGGGTCACCTCATCCTGACCACCGTGCACGGGGAGGGTGCGGCGGGTCCCTTCGCGCGGCTGATGGAGATGGGGGTCGAGCCCTTCGCTGTCGCCAGCGCGACGGTCGGCTGTCTCTCGCAGCGGCTCGTTCGCGTGCTGTGCGTCGCCTGTCGCCGCGCAGCTGTCCCCGAGCCGATGTTCGCCGAGCGGTTCGCTCGGCTCGGTTTTCCTCTGCCCAGCGTCACGTTTTACGAGTCAGTCGGCTGTGAGCATTGCGAGGGCCAGGGCTACACCGGTCGGGCCCCGCTTGGTGAGCTCCTGTTCGTGGACGCGGCGCTTCGGCAGGCCATCCACACGCGCGTTGGCACGGCGGAGCTCGATGGCCTCGCCCGCGCCGCCGGGATGAAGCCGCTCCTGAGCGACGGGCTCGAACGCGCCTGTCGCGGCGAGACCTCGCTTGCCGAGGTGTTGAGGGTTGCCGGATGAGGGGCTGGCGGCTGAGCGGGCTCGCCGATGCGCTGTGGTTCGCAGCCGGCGCTTGCTCGCTCGCCGCGGCCGGGCGGGTGGCGGTCGTGGCAGCGAGCGCGCCGGATCCGGCCGCCGATCCACTCGCTGACGGGTCGTCTGGAGTCGGCTCGGCAAGGTGGGGGGAGCGGTCGGCCCGACCTCCTCCCCCGTTGGTCAGCGGAACCGCTCGCGGTAGCGACCGCCCGACTCGATCACGGTCGCCAACCATCCATCCCCACCTCATGATTGGCGACGACGGGGAAGTGCGCTCGGCGGTTTTCTTTGACAATGCCTTCCTTGGTCATACGCCCTACATGGGCGAGGTCAGCTGTCGGGAGGGGGCTCCGGTGTTGGTCGAGGTGGTTCCACCGCGCGGGGACACACGGAGATATCGGGGTGAGTGTCGAGGGACGTTGTTGCGGCTGGAGAAAGGTGAGCGGGGGATGGAAGAGCGCCGATAACAGGGATCGGCACGCCGCTCGCCGGCTTCGGTGTGGTGGCGCGCACGGAGCGATACCTCGTTCGAGACCGCCCGCGCTGCCCGCGCGAGGCGTCCTGGCCGCCCGTCGGCAAGCGGCGGGCCGAAATCTGGATCTACCGGTCGTGCTCGTGCCAGAGAAGGAACGTGTGAGGCCCTGCGCCATCCTTGCCAGCCTTCTTCTGGGTGCCTTGGTGATGGGCTGCGAGCGTGCTTCCGATCCGCCGGTCGCCAGGGCCTTGAGCCGGGAGGTGTCGAGCGCTGCTGCCAGGACGGCCGCGCCCTCGGCCAGCACCAGCCCATCCTCGCCCCCTCCGCCCCCGGCCGTGCGCCTCGACGGGACGTCGGGCGCGCTCGGCGCTACCCTGCCGGGAAGCCCTCGAGTCTTCGCGCGTGCGATGCGCGCGGCCATCCGCGACCAGCCAGTGAAGGGGGGAAAGAAGCTCGGCTACCTTCGCCTCGGGGGATCCGCGCCCCTGCGCGGAGAGGGCCCGGCGGGCACCGATGGTTGCCCCGGCGGCTGGTACGGCATCAAGCCAAGGGGCTATGTCTGCGTGGGGTTGCGTGCCACCCTCGATCCGAACGACCCCGTCGTGCGCGCGACCGTCGAGCACCCCCCCGACCTTCTGCGGAAGCTGCCGTACATGTACGGCACCGTGCGCAAGCCCGGCCCCATCTACCAGCGGCTGCCGAACGACGACGGCATCGGGAAGGCCGAGCCCGAGCTGAAGGAGCGCATGGAGCAGTGGCTCGCGGCCGGAGGTGAGATCGGCGCGAGCTACCGCCAACACGTTTGGCTCGGCGCTCAGGGGGATCCCCCGGACCCTCGTCGCGCGTGGGAGGAGCGGCGGAGCGATCCCCTGCCGGCGTTGGTGACCGTCGATCGTGACCTCCCGAACCCGTACCGGGCGTCTCGGGGAGACTCCCTCGTGATCGATCGGATGAAGCCTCGCGCTGGGTATTCGTTCCTGGAGACCTTCTACTGGCAGGGGCGACGGTACGGTCTTACCACCGATCTTCGACTGATGGGGACCGATCGGCTGCGCCCGATCCAGGGGTCCGAGCACCACGGGGTGCGGATCGGTCCTGGCGGCGACATCGACTTCCCGTTTGCGATCGTTCGCAAGACCCACGCGAAGTACGTCCAGTACGACAAGCGCCGCGGCCGGGTCATCGAGGCGGGCTCCGCACCCTATTTCACCGCGGTGAAGCTCACGGGAAGAAGGGAGATCTTTCGTGGAAAATTGCACTACGAGACCACCGACGGCAAGTACCTCAGCGATCGCGAGGCGGCCCACATCGAGCCCGCCAAGCGCATGCCTGCGTGGGGCAAGAACGGCGAGAAATGGATCGACGTGAACCTCACACAGCAGCGCTTGGTGCTCTACGAGGGCACGCGACCGGTCTACGCGACGCTCCTCTCGAGCGGCGAGGCCGGGCTCGAGGACGCCGAGCACACCACCGCCACCAAGCGAGGGATCTTTCGTATCCACACCAAGCACGTCTCGGCGACGATGGACTCGACCGAAGTCGGGGAGGAGTTCGAGCTCCGTGACGTGCCGTACGTCCAGTACTTCGACGTGGGGGGGTATGCCCTGCACGGGGCGTACTGGCATGACCGGTTCGGGACCCCCAAGAGTCACGGATGCCTGAACCTTACCCCCGAGGACGCGAGGCGGATCTTCTTCTGGACGGAACCAGTGCTGCCCGTCGGTTGGCATGGGGTGCTCATGCCGCTAGAGGGAACCGTCATCTTCATCCACCCCTGATCGACCAGGTCCGAGGATCCGAGCGCCGCGCGCAGGTCTTCGGAGCGTGACTGAACGTCGCCAGAGGCGCCCGCCGCTCATCGAGCGGCGAGGAGGGGAGGCCGCGTGTCACGGCTGATGCGAGGGAGGGGTCACCACCCCTCCACGAACGAACCTCGCGCGGCCACGATCCGCCGCCATGCCCGGGTTTCGGGCCTGGCCCGCGCCAGACCGCACCGAGGCGACGATCGGTGCGTGGTCTGCCGACTCGTACCGGACAGGAGGCCGTGGACAGAGATGTTGAAGATGTCCGCTCAGAGCGGCAGTGCTTGCGCGAAGCCCCGCGGCGTCGGTTATTAGGGTCAATGCGCGACGCTCACGACGAAAAGGACCAGGTGTCTTCGCAAGCTCCCAGCCCTGCGGACGCGGAGGTCGATACGGGGTGGGAAGAGGGCTCGAAGGAGCAAGCTAGACCCAGCCCCGGACCATCCAATCCGCCACTCGCAGCGGACACGGGCGAGCTCGACGCGAACTGGGGCACCCCGCCTTCATCGCCAGCGGAACCTGTACGTGCCTCGGCGGCTCCCTCCGCCGTGCTCGACACCGTTGGTTCTGCGTTGGCAATGGACCGACCCTCCCCGCCCAATGAAGTGAGCTCCGGGCCGACACCAACCGCTTCGAATCGACCCAGCGCAACGGTCAACGGGAGGCCCCTCATCGACGGAGCTCGGCGTTCCGTTCGTCCGGGAGCGCCGGGCTCGTCCTGGCTTCCCACCATCGACGTGACGGCGAACGGACGCGGGGCTGCGCAGAGCACCTCCTTACCGCCGGCGGCAACCGAGCCGACCACGACCGAGGGAGCGACCGGTCATTCGGCAGCGAGCCGGTCCCCCGATCGGCCGCCGAGCTCCCCAACCGGGTTGCGTCCACCCCCGAAACCCGGTCGCCCTTCGACATCATCCTCCCCACCGCTAGAGCCCGCGAACGCCACCGAGAACCCGGTTCCTGCTGTGGCCATGGCCGATGAGGTGGTGCCCGCGAACGTCACCGAGAACCCGATTCCCGCTGCGGTTGCGGTTGATGAGGTGGCGTCTGCGGGCGAGGCGGGCGTGCCGGGCGCGGCTCTCGAGCCAACCGCGGCTGGTTCTGCCCCGGTCTCCCCGACATCGGCGGGCGAGGGGAGCAACACCGACACGACGACGGCCGAGGCCCCGCCCCCGGAGCCAGCCATCATCGACCAACGCTCCGCGGCGTCCGCGCCCGCAGGACCCGAGGTGGAACGAACTCCCACGGGGGCGGGGGCGGTGGCGGTGATCGAGGCCCCGCCGCCGGGGGTTCTGCTGGACCAGCCATCCCTTTCCTCTCAAAAGAACGTCATCGATGGTTCGCTTGCCCCGAGTGAGCTCGGCCTCCAGGGCGACGAGAAGCGCCGAGGGTCGAAGGGCGGCCTGGTGGGGCTCCTCCTCGCCGCTCTTGTCCTGTTGCTCGGGGGGCTCTTCCTCCTTCGCCACGACCTCCTCGACAGATCACGAGCCGCCTCCCCAACACCGGAGCCAAGCACCAAGGTGGCCGCGCAGCAGGCAGCGGCAGGGCCGAAGCCGCCTCCCACCGCGGCACCTCGCACGGAAGTGGCGGCGACCACCCACACCGCCTCGGAGGCCCGGTCCCAGGAGGCAGGAGCGGTCCCGTCCCCCACACCGTCAGCGGAGGAAGCGAGTGCGATCGAGGTCCAGCAGGTGACGATCACCGTCATCCCTCCCAAGGGGAGGATCATCGAGAAGGGCAAGCTCGTCGGCACCTCGGGCACGGTCGTCGAGGTGGAGCCGGGTCGCCGACGGATCTTCGAGGTGCAGCACGACGGGTACGTGGCGCGTCGCTTGGTGGTGGACGGGTCGAACCCCGAGGTTCGGGTATGGCTGCGGCAGGCCGCTCAGTCGACCGAGGGTCCGACGGGAGTTGCCGAAGGCCCCGCCGCGGGACCGGCAACCGGGCAACCAGTCGTCCCTGCCAACCCATCGTCGGCACCATGATCGGCGCGGATCACGCGCACCGGCCTTTCCCGGAGCTTCTTCGGGGTGGGGGTTGGCCGAAGTCACTCCCGGATCGGCCGTCCTCCCCGAGGGCAGGGTGGATCCTGTGGGATCCCAATTGAGGTAATGGCTCGTTCGTTCGAGGATGCGACCGAGGAACACCGCATGGCAACCCCCCACGAAGAGCCACCGCCCGTTCTAGTCATCGAGAAGGTACCGGTCGCTGGCGAGCAGCCGATCGACGCGCGGACCCTGCGCATCCAGGGGATTCCAACACCGCCGCACCTGGTTGTCTACCCGGAGCTCGGTTCCGGGGCGATGGGGCACGTCCATCCCGCGACGGACCGAAACCTTCTACGTCACGTGGCGCTCAAGCGACTCGATCGCGATCTCGTCGGTGAGCCGATGTACCGCGGTGGCTTCATCGCGGAGGCGCAGATGACGGGGCAGCTCGAGCATCCGAACATCGTTCCCGTTCATGATCTCGGCTTCAGTGAGGCCGGCGTGCCCTACTTCACGATGAAGCTCGTGCAGGGCATCAACCTCGATCGGTGGCTTCGCGCGCACCCACTCGGGGATCCCGCCCGTCTGTCGGAGGGGCTCGAGATCCTCCTCAAGGTCTGTGATGCCGTGGCCTACGCTCACCATCGAGGGGTGGTCCACCGGGACCTCAAGCCAGAGAACATCATGGTGGCGGAGTTCGGGCAGGTCTACGTGATGGATTGGGGGCTCGCGCGGCTGACGAAGACCCGGCCCGCCTCCGGGCAGGCTTCCCAGATGGAGGCCCCGGGTGCCGTCGGTACCCCGGGCTATCTCTCGCCCGAGCAGGCGCGCGGAAAACCCGCCGAGATGGACGAGCGTTCGGACGTGTTCGGCATCGGCGCCATGCTCTACGAGATCGTCAGCGGGCGGCTCCCCTATGGCCCCGACGTTCGCAAGCACCTGGCACTCGCCGAGCAAGGGCGCGTCTACCCGATCGCCACCACCGGAGTAAACCTCGGAGTGGCGCGGGGCATCGGCGCCATCGCCGACCGAGCGACCGCCGCCGACCCCCTCCACCGATACCAGACGGTACTGGCGCTCCAGCGCGAGATCCGTCAGTTTCTCCGGGGCGGACTCCACCTGCCGCAAGCGAGCTTCGAGTCCGGCACCGTGATCGTTCAGGAGGGAGACGTCGGGGACGCGGCCTTCATGATTGTGCAGGGCCACTGTCGCGTCTACCGCACGGATGCTGGGCGCCAAGAGACGCTCCAGACGCTGGGACCTGGTGATGTCTTCGGCGAGATGGCATTGATCCTCGACGAGCCACGGGCAGCGAGCGTGGTCGCGGAGGATCAGGTGACTGCGCTCGTGCTCGACCAGGAGACGATGCACGAGGGTCTGGGGCTCGATGGCTGGACCGGCGCCCTCGTCCGGGCGTTGGCGCAGCGCTTCCACGATCTCGAACTCCGAGTCCGCCGCGCGGGTCTGTCGCGGGCCTGACCTGGCGATCTCGGGGAGTGCGAAGCCCGGGCTCAGCTTGCGGCGCCCGCGGTTCCTGCCGCGCCCGCGGTTCCTGCCGCGCCCGCGGTCCCCGTAGCGCCCGCGGTTCCTGCCGTTCCTTCGCTCGCGGCGGGTGCTGCCGCTCGGCACCCGTCCGTCGGCATCACCCTGGTGCTGAAGGAGGCTTCGACGGGCGCTCCTGCTGGGTCGTAGATCAGGAACCCATCGTTGTCGCGCAGCGTGATCGTCACGGTGACCGTCGTCCCTGCGCTGGCGCCGCCAGCGCCACCGGCGCCACTGGCGCCACCGGCGCCACCGGCTCCCTCACGGCTTGGTCCGTCGAGGACCTGGGCGAGGGGGAGGGGAATGGTGGCGGTCACCGAGAGGACTTGGATGACCTCGGCATCGTCATCGTTGGAGACCACCGCGCGCAGAAACCCGCAGGCGGCCTCGCTGCCGCAGGCCCGGACGGGTCGGAGGATCCAGTCACCCAGGGAGGTCGTGCCGCTGTCGTCGAGCACGACCAGGACCGTGCCTTCTGCGTCCCTGCCGACCTCCACACAGGCCTCGTCGATCGTCGCTGCCGGTCCCGCGACGGGGCGGAGCTCGATCACCGACAGGGTCGGGGGCACCGGTGGGGGTTCGACGTGGTCGTCGTCCTTCTTGCAGGCGCCGAAGAGCAGAGTGGAAACGAGGGTCGCGCCCAGCAGGCAAGTGATGTTGGTGGATGTCATTTTCGATGCTCGGGCAGCGCCTTGAGCTCCTCGGCGTCCAGCGCGACCCGTTCGGGATCGATCTTGAACCCACCGACGCTTTCGGCCAGGCCATCGGCTAGGCTCAAGAGCTTCTCTCCCTGCGTGACGGCCTGCTCGCTCGACGCCACGACCGAGGTGGTGATGCGTTGCACGATGTCCATGTTGCGGGCTATCTCGTCCGAGGCGACGGCCTGTTCCTGTACGGCTGCCGCGGTGTCATTGATGACGTTCACCAGGGTCTGCAGGTCGGCGAGGGTTGCCTCGACCAGGCCGGTGCCCTCCTCCACTTCACGGGTGCCGCTCTGCATCACGCGGACGGCCTCCCCGGTCTGATCGCGGATGGTGGCGATGAGGTCCTCGATGTCCTTGGCGCTCTGGCCGGTGCGCTTGGCGAGGGAGCTTACCTCATCCGCGACGACCGCGAATCCCCGGCCGTGCTCCCCGGCGTGGGCTGCCTCTATCGCGGCGTTGAGAGCCAGCATGCTGGTCTGTTCGCTGATCTGCCGGATCACCTCGACGATGTTCCCGATCCGCTTGCCGCTTTCGCCCAGGGTCGCGATCCGGCCCGCTGCGTCCTCGACGGCCCGCCGGATCTCCTGCAAGCGGCGGATGGCGCGCTGCACCGCCTCCCCGCTCTGACGCGCTGTGCGCGTGGCCTCGGCCGCGTTCTCGGCAACCTGTTGGATGGAGCTCGAGAGCTCGGTCGCCGCTGCGGTCGAGTTCGCTATCTTGCCCGCCTGCTCCTTGGCGCCGTCGAGCATGAGCTTGCTCACCGCCGAGATCTCGCCGCTCGAAGCGTTGACCTGGAAGGCGCTCCGCTGCACACCCGCGGCGAGGGTGTGGATCTTCGCGAAAACGCGGTTCAGGTTCTGCGCGAGCTCGCCGAGCTCGTCGCGGGTTTCCACCGGCAGCCGTCGCGTGAGATCGCCTTGGCCGCGACCGAGGCCCTCCGTGGCGACGATGTAGCGGCGAAGCGGCCGCGTGATGCCGACGGCGAGCACCCAGCCGATTCCGAGAGCCAGGAGCAGAGCCAGGCCGAAGTAGACGGCGAGCCTGCTATAGTCGCTCCAACCCTGGGCCGCCACAGTGCGCTCGGTGATCAGGAGCAGGGTCCCGATCTGCTGGAGGTTTTTGCGCTCGTACCCGCTCAGGGGCTCTGCCCAGAAGTCGTACGTGTGGCCGTTGATGTTGAGAACGGGCACGCTCGAGGGGCCGTCCCGCGCGGTCCCCTGGGCACCCCAGGCCTCGATCAGAGCGTCCTGGTCCTCCTTCGGGAGGGTGCTCGCGTGGATCTTCCCTTCACCGAATAGCGTCAGCCGGTGCTGTTGCAGGGCGTTCTCGTGTGAGTCCTTCGCGATCTCCCAGAAGGTGTTCTTGAGGAGCTCGCCGACGAGGACCGTTCCGACGGGCTGCCCCGCGGGGTCACGCACTGCCGCCCCTCCAACCAGGTACGGCACGCGGGCGACGATGCCGATGCTGCTTGCCAGGGAGCCGGTCTGCAGGAGGTCCTTCCTCATGCGGTACTCGCGCCACTGCTCGGCGGACAGGCTCGGGAAATTCCCCATTCTGAAGGTGTTTCCGGCGGCGTCAGAGAGGATTAGGATCTCCGGCGCGGCGTTCCCTTCGAACGCTCTGGCGAGCCGACTGGCCTCGCTCTGGATCCGGTTCGGGTCGTTCTCGATCAGGGCGCTCACCAAGCCGGGATCTCGGGCAACCAGCTGGGCGGCGCCGGTCATGCCGTCGATGCCCGCCTCGATCCGGGCCCGGTAGCGGCCGAACGGGCGCTCGAGGTAGCGCCCGCGCTGCTTCGCGGCGGATACTGCGTGGAACGCGGCCCAGGCACCGAGGACCAGGACCACGGACGACACCACCACGATGGTGCCGATGATCTTGCCACGGACGCTGATGCTTCCCAGGATTCTCGCGAGCCAACCCATGATCGCTCCCCGGATCGAGTCGGCCGGACCCTAACACGGGATGGGGCGGCTGCCAGCGCCATTGGGCGCGGCGGCGCGACGAGCGATCCCTCGGGGGGACCGCCGGAGAGTCCGGCCTGAATCGTCGTTTGCCAACAGGGGTCCGAGCCCGGGCGCCGAGAGGGACCGGCCTATGGCGCGATCGTATCGCCCGCAACGCAACTCCGGGCAGCGAACGTCCCCTTGATGCTGGTGGCCGGAGCTCCAGCCCCACCCGGGAAAGCGAAGCCGAGGACACCGGTGACCATGCCCTGCGGCGGCAGCTCCACTCGCCGCAGTTCGATGCCGCCCCCTGGCAAGGGCTGGATGCTCCGGTTTCCGATCACGACCTTGGGAATGGCCAGCGGGGGGGTGGGGGCCTTGGGGTCGGAGGCGCGAGTCGATTCGGTCCAGGCATAGACGCCGGGACCGATGGGGCGTTCGAGCGGGCTCGTGATGGTGATCGTGAGCAGGACCTCGTCATCCCCCAGGGGTACGTACCGATCACAGGGGATATCGCCGGTTCCGAGGACGATGCGGAGCTCGTTCCTGGCGCCCGGCACGGCCAAGTGCTCGGCCCAGGCAGACTTTGGCGCGATGGTGCGTGGGGCACGGTCGTCCTCCCCGAGCACCAGCTCGATGGCGGGCGCGGTCGTCCGCCCGCATCCGCCGAGGAGGCAGGCGCCGATCAACCCCAATCCTGCCCGGAACCCGGATGCCAAGGGCTCACCCCACGGCTGCCGCCGGTGCGGGCGACAGCGGCCAGACCACCGACTCCACGAGACCGCGCAGGGACTGGAGGGCCTGCCGGGTCGTCGCGACATCGGGACGGTTGCGGGGATCGCGCCGGAGGCAGGCAGCGAGCACCACCATCAGGTCCTCCACCCCAGGGTTCGATGCGAGCGCCGCGAGCTTGGGCGGCCAGCCGTCGTGCGCGACATGGTGGCTCATGATTTGGAGCTCGTCTTCAGCATCGAACAGGAGGTTCGTGGTGAGAAGCTCGAACGCCATGCACGCGAAGGAATAGAGATCCGCCCCCGCCGGCGAGGGCTGATGTCCTCGCGGCACCAGGCCGAGCACCTCCGGAGCGACGTATTCGAGCGTGCCGCAGCCCGGCCGTAGCTGCCGCCCGCTGAGGCCGAAATCCACGAGCACAGGGGTTCCATCATCCCGTACGATCACGTTCGATGGCTTAAGATCAAGGTGACCGACTTCCACCCCGTGCATCGCCTCGAGTCCTGCGAGTACCCCGTCGAGGTATTCGAGCACGCTCGCCATGGTGAGGGAGCGCGAACGGATGAGGCGATCGAGCGGGGTGCCGTCGATGAGCTCCATCACCAGGATCGGCCGGGGGCGGGCAGCGAGATCGAAGGTCACGAAACGTGCTAGGTTGGAGTGCTGCGGCAGCGAGAGCAGGGCCCCCGCCTCGTCGCGGAAGAGCTGCATGAACTCCTGTTCGGAGAGCTTCCGGGCGGTCGTCGGATCGTACTGGGGCACCTTGAGCGCAAAGGACTCGGCGTGCTTGTCGTTTCGTTCCTCGTAGCGGCGGGCCTCGAACACCGAGCTTACCCCGCCCGCACCGAGCGCCCGCACCACGTAGAACGCCCCGACCGTTCGTCGCGGCAGGAGCCAGTCTGGCAGGGTGGGCCGGCGCTTGCCAAGCGGGATGGCGAACACATCGGACGTGGCGTGGACGGGCAGGGTCGCGATCCGGCCCATGACCGTCCAGACGGCGGACGCGAATCCCGTTGGTAGATCGGCGACAAGCTCGCTCATGGCCATCGCGATCTGCTCCGGGTTGGGCGGCACTCCGCTGGTGGCCCGCTCGATCAGGGAGGAGAGCGGCGCGACGTCGGTCATCACATCGATCTCGATCGACACGTCGGCCCCCAGCACCCGACGTCGCGCGCCGGATACCAGGCGCCGAAGGCCCTCGCAGGCAGCCTCCACCTCGCCGATGGTGCTGGTGCCCGCCCGCCTCGTCTCCTCCAGATCGCTCAACCCACGGGCATTGGCCACGGTTTCCAGCGCCCTGCCGAGGGAGAAGACCACCTGACGCAGGGCCTCGCCGCGGTGCGACCCGCTCGCGCCGAGGGCGTTGCTGAGGACGAGCACGGACCGCGCTCTCTGTGAGGGATCGACGTGGTTGTCTTCACCGAAGGACGCGCGCAGGCTCGCACCGGCGGCGAGGTCCTCCTCGAGCGGCTCCGTGGTTGCTCCCTCCAGGAAACGGTGGAGCGCGACCAGCGGGCCGTGCACGTCAGGGTTGGTCGACGCCTCCGCCATGGCGGCGATCGTCTCGTGATCCGTGATGGTGTGCGCCACGAGCAGGAAGACATCGCTGGGATCGGCGAGCCCCTCCCGCACGGCAGCGTCACAGCTCCGGGCCAGGGCCGCGCTGAGGATCCGGTGGATGGCCCCGTCCGGACCGCTGGCGAGGCGGTCGAGCAGCACCTCGATCGCGCGGCGCAGCCGCACGCGGACTCGCCCCGAACCGATGTCGCTGTCAGCGTGTCTCGCGGTCTCCGAGTCTACTAGATGCAGGATCGTGCGCAGACGACGCTGTCTTCCGAGGGTACGGATCTGGGTCCATTCCGCCGCTTCGTCGACCGCCTCCTCCGCATCGAGGGCCCAGGTGCCGATGCTGTCGAACATCCGCTCCATCTCGGGGACCGAGGTGTCGGTGTCGCCCGGCCGACGTCCGAGCAGCAGCAAGTTCGTCAGGCGGCTCGATTCAAGCGTCGCCGCATCGATGTCGCTCAGTCGGGTCAAGAGCTCGGGGAGGGTGGCCTCGTCCTCGGGATCGAAGGCGGCGATCTCGATGACCTCGCGCTGCGCCGCCTGCACGGCGGCGAGGGCTTGCTCGTGTGCTTCGCGTGCTCCCGTGGTCTCGAAGGCCTGTACTGCCCTCATGATATGGGCATGGACGCTGCCTCGCTCGTGTGTTCGCGCAAGTTGACGCAAGGCCTGCTCGGTGAGCGCCCGCAGGACGGGGTGCTCCGCGTGGGTCCGGGTCTCGAGCTCGTTGCGCAGGCGGTCCACCGTCGTGGTCGCGAAGCTCGGGTTGACCAGATCGGCGAGCAGCTCGGCGACTGCTTCCGCGACGTCAGGGCGGCCCCGTGCGGCGAGATCGGCGAGCAGCTCCTCGGCGGCGTCGGGTTCCGCCTCGATCAAGCGCGGAATGCCCCACACCATGGTGGCGACGATCCCCGGATCCCGCTCGGCGATCACGCCTTCCAACAGGCCGTGGCAGTGCTTGAGTCCCGCGGCAGGATCGGCGACGGTGGCCGCCACGAGCGAGACGGCAGCGCGACGCCAAGCCGTCGGGTTCAGCCCCGGGTCGAGACCGTGCTCGATCTCACCGTGGAGCCGCGAGTCGAGGGTGGCGAGGAGCCCGCGGGCGACCGCCGCGTGTCGCCACACGAGCGGCTCGCGATCGGCCAGGAGCCGCTCGAGGGCCGGCCGGTTGAGACTGTTGACCAGGACGCGTCGCGGTTGCTGGTCACCTTGCTGGGCCATGATCAGGGCCTCTTGGGCCGCATGCTCCAGGAGTCTCGCTGCCAGGCGGCGCGCGGGCAGCGCACCCGTCGAGGTCGCTCCGATCCACTCCGAGGTGAGCTCGCGTCGGCTGGCGATGGCGAGCGCGAGGGGATCGGCGTTGATCGGAGAACCCACGGGCATGTCCATTACGAGCGAGACGCGGGCGCGGATGGTGGCGGCTTCGAGCGGGCGAGCGTTGCCCAACGCCATCCGCGCGGCCACCGCCGCGAACGTCTCCGCGCTCCCCTCGTACAGCCGTGCGAAGACACGACGCGCGAGCTCTCGACGCTCCTTCCCCGCCGGAAGCGCCGAGCTTAGCATGAACAGCGCCACCGCCGCCTTTCCCGGCGTGATCCAGTCGAGCTCGTCGCAGAGTCCGGTGGCGAGCGCCACCGTGATGGCTCGGCGGAGCTGTTCGGCATCGACGTCGTCGAGCGGCGGCGGTCCGGCTAGCCGAGTCGTTGCCCCCAAGGCGGCGATGGTCTGACGGAAGGCAGTGCGGCGCTCTTCTGCCTGCTGGAGGCGTGGAAGTGCAAGCAAGGCTTCGACGGGGTTCGGTCGACGGAGCATGCGCTGTTCGGAGGGGCGCGAACGGAGTCAGGGGGGGCGACGGCGGCGACGGCGGCTCGACCCATCGACGGTAGCAGATTCTCACCGCGCCGCGCTCGGATTGCCGTGGGAGGCTGCGGGCGCAGGGTGGGGGGAGACCTCCGACATCACCGGCCCCAGCGCCCTGGTGGCGGGGCCGGGCCGGAGGGAGCCGGCCTGGTTTCGTGATGAGTGCTTCGGGCATATGCTGCGGCGCTGTCATGCATGAGGTGGTGTTGGTCGTTGCCCATGGAACCGTCTCGTCGCTGGACGAGCTCCCGGAGTTTCTGACCAGGATCCGCCACGGTCGACCGACACCGGCGGCGCTAGTGGCGGAGATGCGTCGACGCTACCAGTTGGTCGGCGCCTCCCCGCTACTCGAGGTCACTCGCGAGCAGGCGCGCCTCCTGGGCGAAAGGATGGGGAAGCCCGTCGGCGTGGGCATGCGCTTCTCGCCACCGGCGATCGAAGATGCGCTGGAAGAGCTGGCCAGAATGGGAGCCAATCGCGTGATCGTCCTTCCCGTCGCCCCGTTCAGCGTCTCCCTCTACTTCGAGGCTGTGCTCGCTGCGCAACGCTCGCGACGCAGCACCGCCGGCCTCGAGCTCGTCTCGGTCGAACCTTGGGGGACTGCTCCGGAGCTCGTCCGCGCACACGTGGAACAGATCCGCGCCGCTGCTGGCTTCGCCAGCGCGGACGAGATCGTCCTGACCGCGCACAGCCTGCCGCTCTCCGTGATCCGCGGGGGGGATCGCTATGCCGACGAGGTGGCGGTGGCGGCACGCGCCATCGCCAGCGGTTTGGGTCGTGAGGTCACGGTTGCCTATCAGTCTCAGGGAAGCGATGGCGAATGGCTCGGCCCCGATCTCTGGCGGGTCCTCGCCGCTGCGGCGGAGGCGGGCAGACGGCGAATGCTCCTGGCCCCCATGGGCTTTCTCAGTGAGCACGTCGAGACGCTCTATGACCTCGACGTCGAAGCGCGAACCTGGGCTTCGGATCTCGGACTCTCCCTCTGGCGCGTGCCTGCGCTCGGGACCTCGTCCTCCCTCGTCGCCGCGCTGGCCGCGGTCGTGGAGCGGGCGTGCACGGCTCGGGGATGAGCGGACCCTCGCGGGGCGCGTCGGGGGTCCGCCTCGCGGCCGTCTTGGCGGCGGCGGTCCTCTCCGGGGGAGCTGCGCTGGCCTACGAGCTGAGCTGGTCGCGGGCGCTGGTCGTTCCGCTTGGCAACTCGGCGGACGCCGCGGCGCTGGTGCTCGGGGGATTCATGCTCGGGTTGGCCGTGGGGGCATGGCTCGGAGGGGACGCCGCGGAGCGCGTGCGGTCGCCGCTCCACGCTTACGCAGCTCTCGAGATAGCGCTCGCCGTGGCCGCGGTCGAGTTTCCGGTGTTGCTCGGGGGCCTCCATAGGGTGCCGCTGGCAGCTCGCTATCCGGTGGCGATAGCGTTGGTCGCCACGCCGTGTCTCGCTATGGGGGCAACGTTCCCGTTCATCGTGCGCGCGCTGGTTCGCGACAGCGCCGGACTCCCCGCCTGGATCGGGCCGGCCTATGGCGCCAACACCCTCGGTGCTGCCCTCGGGGCGTGCCTGACGGGGTTCTTCGGGATAGCCTATGCCGGTGTCCTCGGCTCGTCGCGGGCGGGCGCCGGCGCCGGGCTCGCCGCGGCGTTGCTCGCGCTCCTGGTCGCGGAAACGCGGGCCTGCGGCGCGTCACCCCGCACCGATGGAGAGGCCGAAGGCTCCTGCCGCGCGCCCATCGTCGAGGTCGCCGCCCGGGTGCCGCCCACGGTGGCCCTCTTCGTGGCGGGCGTGGGAGGTTGCGTGATGCTGGCGGCGGAGGTCCTCTGGGCGCGAGTCTTGACCTTCGTGTTTGGACACGACACCTACGCCTTCGCCAGCCTCCTCGCGGTGGTGCTCGTGGGACTCGCACTGGGAGGCGTTCTTCACCGGCTCGTGGCGCGGCTGACAGACCGTTCGCTCCTGGCCCTGCTGCTAGTCCTTCTGGGTTCCACGCTCCTCGCCAGCTACTGGCTCACCTCGTCACTGGTGATTGTTCGAGGTCGCGACCCTCTCGGGCTCGACGGGACGGGTAGCTTGGCCACCTCACCCTGGCTGGAGCTCGCGCGCGAGCTCACCATCACCCCCCTGCTCGTGCTCGCGCCGGCCGTTGCTGCCGGTGCGCTGCTGCCTGCAGCCTGTACGGCCTACGTTCGTGGGCGACAGGATCTCGGGCGGCGGGTGGGGGTTGTCGTGTTGGTCAACGGCATCGGTTCGATGCTGGGCGCCCTCGGCGGCTCCATGGCGCTCGGCGCCTTGGTAGGGATCCACGACGCCTTCCGGCTGCTCGCCACCTTCGCGGTGAGCGCTGGCGCGGCCGTCCTGGTGGTGAGCGCGCGGCGTCGGGTAGACCTAGGTGGGGCGCTCGTTCCCCTCGGGCTCTTGGCGGTGATGCTCGGACTCCTTCCGCCCGCCCTTCCGCGTCAGCTGCTGCTCAGCGCCGTCGGACCTCGCCACCAGGCGCTCCTTCATTACGAAGAGGGGCGCACAGGCACGGTCTCGGTAATTCAGAACGATCTGAACGGGGAGAAGCAGCTGGTGATCAACGCCGTGAACGAGGTGACCACCCGCCTCGTCCACGACCAGAGCTTCGCGCTCCTGGGGCACCTCGGTCCGTTGCTCCACCCCGATGCACGGCGCGCCGTGATGATCTGTCTGGGAGCCGGGCTCTCGGCGGGCGCCGCGGTGACCCACCCCCTCGACCGATTGGACGTGGTCGATCTCTCTGCTGCGGTGCCCCGCGGTGCGCGGCATTTCGCGAGCGAGAACGGGGGCGTGCTCGACTCCCCGGTGGTTCACCTCCACACGGACGACGGTCGCCGGTTCCTGCTCGACGCCCGCGAGCCCTACGATGTCGCGATCATCGACTCGACCCACCCCAAGTCGGTGGACTCGTGGATCCTGTACACGCGCGAGTTCTACGCCCTGGTCCGAGAGCGACTCGCCGTCGGCGGGGTCGTGGTGCAGTGGCTCCCGCTCCATGGGCTCTCCGAGCGCGAGTTCAAGATCGTGGTACGAACGTTCCTGTCGGAGCTCCCGACGGCCACCCTGTGGGCCAATGTGGGGTTCGAGACCTACGGCCAGGTCGGCTATGCGAAGCTCGTCGCGCGCGTCGGTGGACGATTGGAGATCGATCTCGACCGCATCGAGCGAACGCTCGCCATCCCGGCGGTTCGCGCCTCTCTGGAGCGATACGGGATGGCGAGCGCAGCGGAGATCCTGGCCGCGTATGTAGGGGGGGCCGATGAGCTGGAGGAGTATACGCACGGCGTGCCCGTCCAGACCGATGACCGTCCCCTGCTCGCCTATTCGACCCCTTGGTCGCGCGGGCGGCGGATGGTCCCGCGGCTGCTGCTCGGTGTCCAGGGCACGCTCGCCCCGCACCTCACCAGCGCGCCCAATCACGCGCTCGCTCCGCGGCTCGCCGCGACCCTGGAGGCAGAGCGCTTCGTGCGCGCCGGACGGCTCGAGCGGGCGCTGGAGCTCGCGCCCGGGAGCCGGCGCCTCTCTCTTTTTGCCGCGCAAGAGGCCACCACGGCGCCGTACTACCTCGCCCTCGCGGAGCGGTATCGTGACGTCCCCGCGGTGCTCTACGAGGCCGGCACCCAGCTCGGCAATTTGGGGCACCCGGAGGCCGCGCTGGCGGTCCTCGGCCGCGCCCGCGAGCTGGCGCCCCACGACTTCCGGATCGCGCTCCATCACGCGCTCGCCCTCCGTGCCGTTGGCGAGCTGAGCGGTGCGATCGGGATGCTCGAGGAGCTCCGGCGGAGGGAGTGGGACACCGCGCTGGTGCATCAGAACCTCGGTGCCCTGCTGCTCGACAGCGGGGAGGCCGGGGTCGCCGCTGGACATCTCGAGACCGCCGTCAACCTCGATCCGCGAGCATCGGGAGCACGCCTGCTGCTCGCGGAGGCGCGCCTCGCTGCCGGGGATCCTCAGGGGGCCCAGCGGGATGCGGAGATCGTCGCCGCGCAGGAACCGACCGCGTCCGAAGCCCAGACGCTGATGGCCCGGGTCAGCCTTGCCGTCGGAGATTGCGCTCGTGCCGCCGAGAGCGCCGAGCGCGCACTTCGGTTCGACCCCACCGTCGCGGAGTCCCAACGCGCGCGCGCGGCCGCGCGTTTCTGCCTCGGGGACCTGCGCGGCGCCGAATACGCGTACGAAGCCGCCCTCCACGTCGCCCCGGACGATGCGATGGCACACGACGAGCTGGGGCAACTCCTGGTTCGGCGGGGGGAGGTCGAGCGGGGCATCCTGCACCACGTGACCGCGCTCGAGATCGCCCCGAACGCTGCCGGTATCGCCTATCACCTCGGAGTCGCGCTGCGCCGCGCGGGACGCGACGGTGACGCCCGAGGGGCCCTCTGCCTGGCCCAGAGACTCGCGCCGGAACACCCCGGGGCGGAGCGTGAGCTCCGGGCGCTGGGGGAGGGGCCCGACCCATGCCGCGGGCTGTGGGTGCCGGTCGGCGGGAGTGACTGAGGCGCGTCACGGCCTCCGAGGATGACGGAGGGGATACCAATGCTGTTTCGAGGTGTGGTAGACATGGCAGGGCATGTCGTCAGGGGAGCACGCTCGACCGTGGGTTCCGCGGTGGCTCCTGGTCGTGGCCGGAGTCGCGCTGGGAGGGTACCTCGTCTACCTGCTGCGAGGGATGTTGACGCCGCTAGTGGCGGCCATGCTCCTTGCCTACCTGCTCGATCCTGTCGTCGATCGCCTCGAGCGCTGGCACATTCCCCGCGGCATGGCGATCACCGTGCTGCTCGGCGCGCTGTTGCTCGTCCTCACCGTTGTGCTGCTGCTGGTCTTGCCGATGGCGATCCGCGAGGCGGTGGACTTCTTCAAGCATCTGCCCCACCGAGTCGACGTCACCTGGCAGAAGATGGAGCCCTGGCTCGTTGCGCAGGGGATCACCATCCCCAGCAGCTTCGCGGAGCTGCGAGGTCAGCTGGGGGATCATGTCGGCGATCTCTCCCATCGGATCGTTTCCAGCGCCGGTGGTGTCGCGACCTATGTCGCCAACAGCACGGTGTCGGCCGTCAACGCCATCGTCACCCTCATTCTCATTCCGATCCTTGCCTTCTACTTCCTCTACGATTTCGACCGCATGCGGAGCGCGATCGTCGATCTGATCCCTTGGTCGTATCGACCTCTGGTGTTGGAGATTACCACCGACATCGACCAGGTCGTGGCCCAGTTCATCCGCGGCCAGCTGGTCGTGATGGGGCTCCTCGCCGTGGCCTATTCTGTCGGCTACTCGATCGTCGGGGTGCCGCTCGCGGTGGCGATCGGGATGCTGGCGGGCGCCGTCTCCTTCATCCCCCACGTGGGAGGGGCTGTCGCGTTGGGGACGGCGCTCCTCGCCTGTATCCTGACGGGCGCCACCTGGCTGAACCTCGGGTTGGTCGTGGTGGTCCATCTCGCCATCCAGTGGACCGAGGGGTTCGTGGTCACCCCCCGCATCATGGCGGGCCAGGTGGGCCTGCCGGCGGTCTGGGTGATCCTGGCTTTACTCGGCTTCGGCGAGCTCTTCGGCTTTCTAGGGGTCGTGATCGCGGTGCCGGCAGCAGCCGTCATCAAAACCCTCCTCGTGCGAGCGATCCGCGCCTACAAGGAGAGCGAGCATTATGGCTCGGCGCCAACCGATCACGATCGCGACCTGGTCCCCGCCCTCGATCCCGAGTCGATTGCGGCCGCGAACCGCTTGCCCCGCTCCGTGCCGGCGCCGCCCCTGGAGCTCGGACGGCTGCCGAGCGCGACTTCGGACGAGGGGCTTCCCCCTGACACTTCCATGGAACCGCCGAGGGGGGGCGACTCGGGTGTCGACGAAGTGCCGCCGCGCTCCGAGCACTGACGCTTCCCCCAGCGTCGACGAGAGCGAGTCGCGTCGCGGTGGTCGTCGGGTTCCCCTCGAGCAGCAATCAGGTTGATTGCTTCGTCATATCAACAACCTAGAGCGCCGCACATCCGCGACGCAGAGCTGCGGGACGAAGCCGTCCGTGCCGCGAAGACCGCGGTCCTCAAGATCGCGGCAGGCGCAGATCGCGGCAGCCTCGCTGACAAGGACCGAGCCCTCGCGATCGCGCGGCGAAGGGCTCGAGGCTTTCGCTGCTCTAGAAGCCGCGGCGCTCGTCGGTGACGCCGAGATTGCCCACCTGCACGCCCGTCTGCCCGTCGCCCAGCGTCGCAACGCCCTCGTCACCGGGCTCCTCGAGTGAGGGGTGCGCAGAGGCGGACGTTCAGGAGCAGGAGCAGGAGCAGGCACTGCACCTCCACATGCTCCCCTGGGAAGCCGTGCTCGCAGCTGCTCCCGCTCGACCACCGGTCCAGAATCCCTCTGGACTTCCGGCGCCCAGCAGCAGTCCCTGGGCGGTGCGATCCTGACCGGACCTCGCAGGAATTTTTCAATGTTCTCGTGGCCATCGGCAATCAGGCGTCCGCGATCAGGGTCTCCACGTACCACCTGACCGCTGACCGCTGACCGCCGATGGCCTTTTTGGTTTCGGCTCCGCCGGGCTAGGCTAGGCGCGCTGGCATGGCTTCAGGGGATGCCCCTCGTTCACGAACACCGCGAGCAGCCTCTTGGCCTGCCTTTGGGGTGCTCTGCCTCGCCCCGCTCTGTCTGGCCGCGAGCTGCGTGAAGGGCATGGCGGGCGAGGGCCTTCGCTGGCGCCTCTTCGCCGCGTATGGCGCCGAGCAGATGTGCCCGGCAATGCTGTCTCGCGGCGTGCCCCTGTCACTCACGCCGAATGGAACCACGGTCGGGCGGTTCTTTCCCTCCAGCTGTTCGCACGAGGTCAACAACTCCGCGCGGACCGTGGTCCTCCATTTCGGCGGCACGGGGTACGCATGGACCGCCGTGGCGGGACGTGTCGGGTTCAGCGCCAACACCTCGGTCGAGTACGCCATGGACTGGAAGGCGGGGAAGCGGCGGACGACCTACGTATGGGGCAGGCTAGCCCGAGTGATCGCCGGCCCCACCTTCCAGATCGGAGGGATCGAGAACAAGGCTGTCGATTGGGCGGCGCGGGAGACACCCCTCGGGGAGATCGCGAACACCTTTGGCCAGCAGATTGGCGTGGGTCAGCTCGCCCAGGGCTTCACCGTCATCCACCATCCGCGCCGGGGCGACGATTTTTCTCTCGGGATCCTCTATCCGCCCCAGGTGCCCTTCCGCCCCTTCGACACCACCGTCGGCCGCCGCCTCGCCTACACCAACGAAACCACCGAGGTTCATGTCCAGCAGGTGGACTTCGTAGGTCCCTTCGCGGTGGTGAAGGCGGACCAGGCGCTCTTCATCCGGGTGCGGCCGGTCTCGGGACCCAACGTCGAGGCCTTCGTCTTCGAACAAACGAGTGCGGATCCCTGGCGCGAGGGTCTACAGCTAGGCGCCGAGCTCGCTCCCCCGCCAACCACGCCCCTGGCCTCGTTCCCCATCCCTGCGGGGCCGGAGCAGCGACACCGCATCAAGGTCCAACCCGGTCGCTATTACGTCGTGATCGACAACAGCACCAAGATCGGCACCGTGTCTCCGCCATGGAACCCGTTGTCTTCGCTCGGGGCCAACGCCGCCACGGTGGCGATAGCGGTCGAGCTCGGCGACGAGCGCGAGTCGTTCTGAAGCGCTGAACGCGAGCCGCGCCTGACGCGCTAGCGCTGGTCGTCCTCGAGGTCGGTCCCCTGGCGGTGTGATCTCAGGCGGATCTGGCAGAAAGGTCGCCGATGCGCTCGTGGTCATCAGCAAACAGCTCACCCTGACCGCTGACCGCTGGTGGCCTATTGGGCTCCGGCTCCGCCGGGCTAGAGCACCGATCAGGTTGCCAACAGCAACGGCGCCGCTGCAGAAGCACCCGTCCTCAGCGAGGGCACGTTTCCAACGGCGCCTCGGGCGAGATCTGCTGCCGGTTCGGTGCTCCAGGTTGTTGATTTGACGCAGCAACCAACCTGATTGCTGCTCTAGGACTCGCGACCGTGTTGGACCCGCCAGTCCATGGGAAGATCGAGGAACCCCTCGAGACACAGGAAGTCGTAGAGAGCGTCGCACAGCACGGCCCCGGACGCGCTGAAGAGCTCGGGGTCGGTGAAGAACTTGACGGTCTCTTCGCGAAATTCCCCGCCCTGTTCGCGCAGCCGCGCGAACAGGCAGTCTCCGCAGTAGTTCACCATCTGTTGCATGAAGACCCGTTCCCATTCGGTCCGAAACTGGGGAAAGGCGTCGGGCCACACCTTGTAGCCCACGCTGTTCGAGCGGCGCGCCGTCTCGGCGGCGCGGACGGTGATCCGGGCCATGGCTTCGACCCGCGGCGGGACGTGTCGGGTGAGAAACTCGGTGAGCACGCGGCTGAAGATCGCCAATACCCGCTGCAGCTCCGGCGAACGACGGGAGAGGAAGGCGACCTGAAGGTCGCGCTCGGTCCGGTCGAGCAAGGCGAAGCTCGCCTGTCGCACCGCGTCGCTCTCGTACTCGAACAGCTCGAGCTCGGCGCGCATCCGGTGCTTGTGCCGCTGGAGCAGGTAGAACACCCCTTGTTCCGGGTGGTAGATGCGTCGCTCCTTGTCGCCCTTGGTCTTCTCGTGGAGCTCGCTCTCGAAGAAGAGCTTGGCCACCCGGTGACCGATCGGTTTGAGCGAGGAGGTGACGAAGCTCGAGCCATCGTGGAAGACGCGCCCGAGGAGGTTGGTGAGGATGCGGAGTTGCTGCTCCTCCATCTCCTCGGGGCTCTTCCGCGCTTCGCCCGCGGTGGCGACGGCCGCCTGCATGACCCGCAGTTGGGCGACGACCTGGGCGGTGATGGCGTCGAGCTCCGCGCTCGTCTCGAGATCCCCTCGGTAGTGGACGATTCGAGCCTGCACCTGCTCGTTTAGCAGTCCCAGCGCCTGGAAGGCGAGCGCGTCCTTCTGGGATTGCGTCATTGCCGGCGCGGCATCCGCGGTGGCGGGGGAGGGCGGCGGGCGGCGAGGTGGCGGGGGCGGGCGCGGGGAGTCGGCGGACACGGCCCCCGAGGATACCGCGCTCGGTGGTGTGATACGCAAGAACGTGTCGTCTGGCCGAGAACGGCGGGCTCGATGCATGGCTGGGGCTCAAGGTCGTAGGGTCCTCGGGGATCCGTTCGGGACCCGCGCCACGGAGGGTCCGTCGGGGTCATCGGTGGGTCATTGGACACTGCTCCAAGAGCAACGGTCAGGCCATTCGCAGCGATTCGGACGAGGTCAACGCCCTCGAAGAGGAGGAGCATCGGGTCGACGAGACCGGCCGAGAGACCCGGTTCGGCCTCCGAGCGATCGAGACGATGCACCCATGCGACCGACCTGCAGTTAGAGCCTCCCCCAGCGGTTGACCGAGCTCTCGACGCCTCCGCGAAGCTCCCTGGGCGGCCGATCGAGCTCAGGACAGCGGGTAGCGACCAGGAGGTCCGGTTCCCCGCCCCCGCCCTCGCCCTGGGAGGGGGCGTGAGCGCGGGGTGGCGAGGACCTACAGCGGCGCGGCGATGTCGAAGTGGCGGGCGAGGTGAACGCTCGCCTGGGTGGCCCGATTGCTGCGTTCGAAGGGGAAGGAGATCGTGATCGGGCCCTTTGGTTGTCCGGCCACCATTCCACCACTTCGAGCCAGGAGCGTAGCGAGCGCGGCCCGGTCGAGGTTGGGACCCAGCTCGGGCAGATCGAGCAATACGCGAGTCGGGTCGGGCGCACCCCCGTCCACGCCGAGGTGCTCCGAAGCTACGTGAACGACCTCACCGAAGGTCCCCATGAAATAGACGAGCGCGGCCGCGGCCCCGGCGGGAGACGGACCTCGAAACCACGAGCCGATCGCATGCGCGCGGCTGCCGACGCAGCGAGCAAACAGCCCGGCATAGGTCGCGCCAAGGCGCTCGCCGAGCGCGGAAGCGAGCGCAAAATAGGAGCCACGTTCGGTCGAGCGGAAGTAGTATTCGACGTAGCGCCCGGAGAACGTCAGGGTGGTGCTGTGCCATCGGGGCTCGATCGAGTCCGGGAGGTTCGCTCCGGAAAGCACGACCTCGCTGCCGGTGGCGTCGATACCTGCCAAGGTGGGCGTCCCGGCCCATACTAGCCTGGTCGGAAGGTCGGGCTCGGGGCGCGCGAGGAACGCTCGCAGGCCGTGGTCGTGGAGCAGCGGCACTGGGGTGACGGTGCGAACGAGCATCAGTTCGACCACCCAACCCTCGGCATCCATCGGGCCTACGGTGGCCCCTCGGGCGACGCGGGCACGGGTCTCGCTGCACACTCGGTGGGCGCGCGCCGCTCGCTCGGCCTCGAGATCCCGGCTCGAAGGGGCAGCCAGGGGTGGGGCAGGTGCGAAGACCAGCGGGTACGCGAAGAAACCGCCGAGGACCAGCCCCGCTGCCGTCAAGATGACCACGAACGGGAGTGCGACTGGGCGCCGGCGAGGGGGAACCCCGCCCGGGGCTCGGCGTCGTTCGACCAGCTCGCGGGCGAGCGCCCTGGCGGCCAGCCGTCGCTCCTCGCGGGACAGTCGGAGCCAGTCGCGTTGCACCAGCTCTGCGCTTGCCGAGGCGGTCCCGCCAGGGCCGGTGAGGAGGATGAGGGTGCCGCGGACATGGACCTCACCGGTCGTTCCGAGGCGGCCGAGTGCCTCCCGCACGTTCTGCTCGAGATCGCGCGCGATCTCCCGGGTGGTTCCCTGCACGGCGAAACGAGCATACACCGCTAGTGAAGGGCGCGGGCAGCCGTGTTAGGAGTCGCCGCATGGCAGCGAGGAAGCGCAGCTCCCACAAGGTCGTCAAGCATGTTCCGCCCCGCCGCAGCCCCACGCCCCGTGGTGTCGACCGCGAAGCGCCAGAGCACGCGGCGAGGGGTCGACGAACACTGTCTGCAGCGGTGTGCTCCTTCGAACTCGATCCGCTCACCTACCTTCGCGGCCTAGTCCGCGACATCCCCGACTTTCCGCGGCCTGGCATCCTGTTCAAGGACATCACGCCGCTCGTGGGCGACGCCCGCGGTCTGAACATCGCGATCGACGCCCTGGCGGAGCGTTTCGTGGGGCATGGACTCGACGCCGTGGTCGCGATCGAGTCGCGAGGGTTCATCTTCGGGGGTGCCCTGGCGGCACGGCTCAACGCGCGCTTCGTCCCCGTGCGGAAGGCGGGCAAGCTCCCCTACGTCATCGATCGCGTGTCCTACGCGCTCGAGTACGGATCCGCCGAGATCGAGATGCACCGTGACGCTCTACGGACGGGGGCTCGAGTGGTGATCGTCGACGACCTGCTTGCCACCGGTGGAACCGCTGGCGCCGCCGCCGCGCTCGTGGAACGACAGGGCGCCACGGTCCTTGCTCATGCCTTCGTCATCGAGCTCGGTTTCCTGGGAGGGAGGGCGCGTCTCGCGCCCACTCCCGTGGTCTCCTTGCTTCGCTACGAGTGAGGAGGGGACCCGACTCGAGGGTACGCGAGTCGGGGAGCGCCCCCTCGCCGGGGGTGGACGGCTTGGGCGCACGGTCGGGATCGCGCCGCTTGCGGCGGTGTCCCGCGGACCGGAGCTGGGCACTCTAGTCTCTGGCGACCAGGTCGATCGGCGCGGAGGCTCAATGACCCAGAGCACCCTGCGGGGTCGCCGCTCGCCCGGCCATGGCTGCGCCGTCAGGCCCGATGGCCACGGCATGCCCGACAACGGGTCCGACGTCCATCGTTCGCCCCGCGGTGAGTATCGCGTCGCCCGGCGTCGGTCGCGTCCGTCAGCAGGCTCCCCCACAGACCTTTCGCTCCCCCGGACAGTCGAGCACGTCTCCATCCGCGCAGGTGACGGTGCAGGACGAGTAGGCGGAGCAGTGGACCGCACAGTCACCGGAACAGTGGACGTTGCAGGAGGTCAGATTCGAGCAGTTGACGACGCTTCCTCCGGCCACCGAAGCCTCGCAGGTGGCCACGGAGGCACACCGGACCGAGCTCTGCGGGCCGGTGCTGACGCGGCAGGAGGAGATGTTGGAGCAGTCGTAGTGGCAGCCTTCCCCGCAGAGCACGTCACAGATGTCCGCGCTGGAGCAGATCGGGATGCAGTTTCTCGTATCCCGGCAGTCGAGGACGCAGGCGTGCCCGCCACGACATGGACAGGGCTCGTTGGGCTCGCACCCGTGGTCGTCGTCATCGCAGGAGGCGACGAGGGAGCCGACCAGCAGGAGGAGGCCTGGCCCGATGCCGCGACGAGGGGAACGCCGGCTCACGGAAACGACCATAGCCGAGTCTCGTGGCCGAGAAAGGTCGCTCTCCAGGTCAAGCGGCCGATTGGCTGCGGAGGCTCCGAAGGGTGTGGCGCGAAGACCGTGACGGCACACACATGAGCGCACACTCGCTCCACCCGGGGCGCGCTCATGGTGCCCTCATGATCCCTTCCGCGAGCGAGACGAATGCCAACGGGCTCGCAGAAAAATCCATCCCCATCAGAGCGCCATGCCCGCTGGTGCTCGGTCGAGGCGGCCCACACCGCAGCGATCTCCTGCGACCACGCCGACTCACGGGCATTCGCGTCGCATTTGCCGCCTCGTGTCGCCCGGGAAGTGCGACAGACGTGATACCGTGTGGGCGTTGTCTGTGCGGAGAGGCAGGCGCCAACAAAGGTGGATTTTTCCGTTTGGCACCAAGAAGCTGGTTACATCGACAAGGGTAGGGTCCTGGGATCATCGGCGAGTATTCGGCTGATGGTCGCGACGGCTGGGAGAAACACTATGGCAAAGCGAGGCGCGGCGTTCGTGGCAGGGTCGTTGATCGGGCTCTTCGTGGTATTTAGCTGCGCGGACGAGGACGACAACGGAGTCGACGACAACGACAGCGAGCACCAACCGGGCACCGGAGGGAGCGGGGACACCCCGATCCGGGATCTTGATGGTGATGGGCAGCCCGACCCGATCGGCGCGGAGGAATTCGGCGGGGGAGCCATCGCTGTCACCGAGGCGCAAGTGGAGCAGATCAGGAACGCCGCCTGCACTGGCTGGGCTGCCGAACCAGAGCCGCTGGGCTCGAGCCTGTACTTCGTGGTCGACGCGAGCTCCTCCATGGACGCGAGCGCGGCCAACACCAACGGGGTACCCAAGTGGGATGCCACCCGGGACGCCATCGTCGCCGCGGTTCAGAACCTCCCCGGCACGACGGCCGTGGGCCTCCTGGGCTATCCGAACAAGGTCGTCGAGGGGGTTGCCTCCCCAGGCAGTCATGACGCGTGCGTCGACGTGGGCGCGGCGATTCCGCCAGAGATCCTCGACGTGAACGACCATCGACAGCGCGTCATCGATGGGCTCTACGCCATCCAAACCGAGACCTGCACGCCGACCCACGATGCGTACATGGTCGCCGTGGAGGCATATCTGGCCGCTACGAACGTGGTCGGTCAGCGCTATATCCTCCTCATGACGGATGGCACCCCGACCCTGACGTTGGGTTGCGAGCCCGGCACCTGCCGGTCGGGCACGGGGTACGAGCAGCCGGTCATCGACGAAATCGCGTACGCCAGGGCGACATTCGACATCCAGACGTTCGTGCTTGGCTCGCCGGGGAGCGAGGAGCACATGGAAACCGGGCTCGACAACCGCTGGTGGCTGTCGCAGGCGGCGGAGGTCGGCGGCACCTCGCTCGGCAACGGATGCACGCACAATGCGGTCCCCTACTGCCATTTCGACATGGTCGAGGCCGTCGATTTCTCAAGCGCCCTCGCGCAGACCCTGGAAACGATCGCCGGTCGGGTGATTAGCTGCGACTACTCCTTGCCCACTCCGCCGCCAGGCGAGGAGATCAACCCCGGGGAGATCAACCTGTTCGTCTGGCCCTCGGGTGCGGATCCGATCCAGGTGCTCAAGGACGTGGATCCTGACTGTACCCAGGGATGGTACTTCGACGAGGCGGCTCAGCGGGTCCGGTTGTGTTCGGAGAGCTGCAACTTGGTTCGCTCCGACCCGAATCTGCGGTTGGAGCTGATGTTCGGCTGTGCCCAGGATGAGATCATTCGTTGAACCGGCTTCGAAATAGATCGGCCCGCGCTCTCTCGCCGAGTCTCGGGCTGGTGGAAACCCGCTTCCGCGTGATGCTTGCGCTGGCGGGTTTCCTTACGTTCTTCGGCTGCTCCAGCCGGGATGAACCGCTCTCGATCCCCGGGGGTGGCTACCCGTGCGATCAGCCGCGGGCTGCCGCCCCGCCCTGCACCGGGGTCACGGTTCAGTATGGGGTGGCAGGGGGACTGGGTGACCTCGGTGCGGCCGGCTTGGATGCCCGTGCGGGGAGGGCTGGGGCGGCGGCTTCCTGCGGCGGGTCCTGCGATGGGGGCGATGTGAACCACACGGGGGGCCTCGCCACCGGAGGGTCGAGCGGTGGGGCTGGGGCCTTCGACACGGGCGGCTCACCAACCACGGGCGGATTGCCCACGGGAGGGGCGCCAGACACCGGGGGCTTCCCGAGCACCGGAGGCGCGGCAACGGTCGGGGGCGCGGGTGGGGCCGCCTCTCCGTCGAGACCCTCCCGAGCCGTGGTCATCTCGTTCGACGGCCTCGCATCCCGGTACCTCGGCGAGATGCTGGCGGCCGGCTCCCTTCCTGCCTTCCAACGGTTCAGGGATCTCGGTGCTTCGACGCTCGATGCGCGTCCGGACTACGAGGTCACGGTCACCCTTCCCAACCACACGTCGATGCTCACGGGCCGTCCCGTGACCGCGGTGCCTGGAATGCCTGCGGAGACCCACCACGGGTTCTCCGCCAATGGCTACTCCGAGGGCGTCACGCTTCACAACGGAGGCAACCCGGCGTTGAGCTACGTCCCCAGCATCTTCGATGTGGCCCACGACTACGGGTATCGGACCTGCCTCTACGCTGGCAAGGAGAAGTTCGTCCTCTTCGACCGGAGCTATGACGCCGAGCACGGTGGGCCCGATCTTACGGGCAAGGACGACGGCCGAGACAAGATCGACCGATTCTTGGTGCTCGAGAGCGAGGCGGCGTTCGACGTGGCGGCGCTCGATCTCGTGCAGGGGGTGTGCGAGTTCATGTTCCTGCACATCGCCGATCTCGACACGCCGGTGGGGCACCAGTACGGCTGGAACAGCCCCGAGTGGCAGCAGGCCATCATGGGCATCGACACGATGCTCGGCGAGTTCCTGGATCAGCTCGTCTTGGACATCGAACTCGAGCAATGGGTCATCGTCGCCACCGCCGACCACGGTGGCGAGGGGTACGACCACTCGAATCCCACGTTGCGGGCAGTCTACGAGATCCCGTTCTTCGCCGTGGGGCCCGGGATCCCCGCTGGCGCCGATCTCTATGACCTCCTCGACGGGCGCCGCTGGGATCCCGGCGACACCCGACCTGGCTACGATTTCTATTATCAGCCAGTCCGCGATGGCGACGCGGGAAACCTCGCGCTAGAGATGTTGGGTCTGCCGTCCGTGCCAGGATCCCTCATGCGCGAGCTCTGTCTCGGGGGATGAGCCGGGGCTGGCTACCGCCAGTTCTCGGGGAACGGCTGCACCGCTGCGACGCCGGGTGCGTTGGTGGCCAGCGCGACCAGGCGGTCGAAGCCGAGCGCATTGCCGGCGCTGGGTGGGATCCCCTCCTCGAGCGCAGCCAGGAACTGCTCGTCCACCGGGTAGACGGGAAGCTTCGATTTCTCGCGCCGTTCCCGCTCCGCCTCGAAGCGACACCGTTGCTCCACCGGGTCGACGAGCTCCCCGAATCCGTTACAGATCTCGATCCCCGCCACGTATAGCTCGAAGCGTTCGGCCACGGTCGAGTCGTGCGGAGTGGCCCGCGCCAGAGCCGCTTCGGTGATCGGGTACTCGACCAGAAACAGCGGGCGCGAGCGCCGACGCAGGGCAGGCTCCACGCGGTCGACCAAGAGGTCGAAGTACCGATCGGGATCGCTGGCCGCGAGCTCCGCCGCGTCGTGGGTGTCCGCGAAGCGGCGGAAGGCTTCGCGGATGGTCAGGCGCTCGAAGGGAGGGGTGACGTCGACCAGCTGACCATCGGGCCCCCGGAGAATCGTCTCTGCGCGGATGCTCCGAACGACGCTGGAGACGATCTGCTCGGTGTCCTCGAGGACGGCATCGTAGTCGGCGAAGGCCCGGTACCATTCGAGCAGGGTGAACTCGGGCTCGTGCCAGGCGCCGATCTCGTCCGCGCGCCAGGTTCGTGCGACCTGATAGATGCGGGGAAGCCCGCCAGCGAGGAGCCGCTTCATGTGAAGCTCCGGGGAGGTCGCCAGCCAGTCGCCGCCAACGGGGAGGGCGTCCACGTTCGCCTCGAGCGCGGGAGCGCGGAGTCTCGCAGGCGTCTGGACCTCGACGAAGCCGGCGTTCCCGAAGAAGGCACGCACCACCGCCAGGGCTCGGCTGCGGGCGAGCAGCCGGGGTCCGACCCCATCCCAGGCCAGGCGAGCGTACTCACCGCCATGCGCCGGTTCGGGCAGAGGACGCTCGGAGATGATGACAGCGTCCACGATCCGGACATGCTCGAGCTTGCCCTCGACCACCACGAGGGTTCCTGGGGCAAGTTCCTGGGCGCCCTCGAGGGATACGCTGAGCTCCCCCAGAGCATCTACCAAGACGACCTCCCGGTCACGCTGGGTCGCCACTCGACCACCCACGCGAAGGCGAGCGCCCGGAACGAGGCCGGCAGGATCGAGGCGTGGCCCCACGATGTCCGAGGGGCTGACCACGTGGGCGAAGGCCCGGGTTGGCTCTGTGGCGTCCCGTCGCATCATCCACCCGCGAAGGCCCGGACCGCGAAACCGGCGATCCTCGCCCCCATCCAAGAACCCGCCAGCGCCAGCGCCAGCGCCACCGCGACCATCCGCGGCAGGTGCGTGAGGGTCGTGTCCTGCACTTGGGTCGCCGCCTGCAGGACAGCGACCAACAACCCGACCAGGGCGGCTCCGCCCACCACGGGCAAGGATACTGCCACGGCAAGGAGGAGTGCCTCTTCCGCGAGCGTGGTCAACGCAGAGACGTCCGCCACCGGTTCATTCTCCCCCCGCTTCGGCTGCTGCCGCCGCCCCTCCGCCGTCCGCTCCGGCGATGCCTGCCTGCGCTCCGGCAACACCCGCTTGCATCCCCGCGATGGCCTGCGCTCCGGCAACGCCTGCCTGCGCTCCGGCAACACCCATTGGCGTGCCGGCCATGCCCCCGTCCCCCGCTGGCGTGCCGGCCATGCCCCCGTCCCCCGCTGGCGTGCCGGCCATGCCCCCCGCTGGCGTGCCGGCCATGCCCCCGCCCCCCGCTGGCGTGCCGGCCATGCCCCCCGCTGGCGTGCCGGCGCCCCCGGCTGGTGCTCCCGCCGTGCCGCCCGAGCCACCCGTCCCGCCCAGAGGGGTGCAGGTACCCGTCTCGGTACACTCATTCCCCAAGGGGCAGTCACGGTCTGTTCGGCATTCGGGCTGACAGAGCCCGCTTGGCCCGCAGGTCTGTCCAAACGGGCAGTCGCTGGGATAGTCGCAGACGGTGTCCTTGGCACCCGCTCCGGCGGACGCGCCCCCGCTCCCGCCCTCGCTGCCCGGGCCTCCTCCAGTCGAGCTTCCACCGGAACCGGTGCTTCCCGACACCAGGCGTTGGCATTCCCGTACCGAGGACACCTCGCCCTCGGGCGGACAGCATCGGTCGGCGCCCTTGATCAAGAGGGAGCGCTCGTCCACGCAGGTCAGCCCGGAATCGCAATCGGCGTCCCCGTTCAGCACATCGCAGCGCGTGCCTTCGCCTTGTTTCTGGCAGCCCGCGCCGGCCAGAAGGGAGAGGGTCAGGCCGGCCAGGGGCAAGGCCAAGCACAAGATTGAGGATCGACGGGACTTCATCGGCGGGAGTCCTAGCAGGGTCACCAGACCTTAGCGAGGTCTTGGATCCGCGAGGCGGGCCGAACGTCCCGCCGGATGCCCCTGCCCCAACCTCATCGCCGCGCTGCAGCGGCGGATCGCTCCTTGGCCTCTACTGCCGCTGCAAAGAGGCGAACGTACTCGACCGCGCTCACCAAGCTGAACGCGAGCGAGATATACACGAGCCAGCGCCCGACCAGGACGAGGTCGACCAGGCCGAGATCCAGCGGACCAAACGATAGGTGATAGGGGTACCCCAGAATCAGGCAGAGGATGCCGACCATCTGGAGCGCGGTCTTCGTCTTTCCTCCGCCCCCAGCGGCGATGATGACCCCTTCGGTCGAGGCGATCGATCGGAGCGCCGTGACCGAGATCTCCCGGGCGAGCAGCAAGATCACCACCCACCCCGGGATCCGTCCGAGGGGAACCATCCAAACCAGGGTGGCCATCACGAGGAGCTTGTCTGCGAGGGGGTCGAGGAACTTCCCGAGCACACTCACGACGTTCAACCGCCGCGCCAGGTAGCCGTCGACGAGATCCGTGAGCGCAGCGAGGGAGTAGACGATCGCTGCCCAGATGCAGTCCCGCGGGGTGCCGCGATCGAGCAGGACGATGACCAAAGGGATGACCGCGATGCGGCCCATCGTGAGGACGTTTGGGAGGTTGCACATGTCGCGGCGCAGGGAGCCAGGAGGCAATCTCGCGGCTCGTCCCGTTCCGACCCCGCTGGGGGAATTGCTCGCGCCGCTGCGGGAACGCCGCCAGCGACCAAACCCGTAGCCTCGACGAGGGGAAGGAGCCATCGCCCGCGATGCTAGCGCGTCGCTCACCGTCTCGGTACTAGAGCACCGATCGGGTTGCCAACAGCGACGGCGCCGCTGGAGACCTACCCATGCCCGGCGAGGGTACGTTTCCAACGGCGCCTCGGGCGAGACCTGCTGCCGGTTCGGTGCTCTAGCTTGTTGATTTGACCCAGCAATCAACCTGATTGCTGCTCTAGAGCATCGTCCCGGTCGATCGGGGGCAGGCGCGCAGATGCTGCCCATCCCCGAGCAATACCCCGGGGCACCACCTGGCTGTTGGCGGGAAGACACCCCCTCCGCGGCCCGTCTCACGGGGCCAGCTCGGTTCGTCGTGGAGATCCCGCGAATGGCCGGTCAGCGCGCGGTCAAACCAAGGCCATGAAGACCGCACCCTCACCCGAGAATCCCACGAATCCGCGGCCTCCTCCCGGCGCCTGGGAGGGCTCCAAGGCACGCGGGAAGATCCGTCCCGTCCACCCGACCACTTGGTCGCTCACGACCGCCACCGCGGCATCGCCGCTGATTGGCGCCGCGTGGAGCGACCCATCGATCTCGAGGACCACCGAGCCCTCCCCAGCGAGTTGGACCACGGCGTGGTGGCCCGCGTCCCCCCGCGGCAGGCGGCCGCTCTCATGTCGCACCGAGCCTTCGAACGCGACCAGGAAGGATTCGCGGACGTAGAGCAGCTCCCCCTCGACCAGACGTACCGGAAACAGACGTGAGGTGGGGGAGGTCGCTCCGAGAACCACACGCCCGCTACCGATGAGCTCGCCAAGGGACGCTTCCGCCCCACCGAGGATCTCCTCCAGTGGCCGTCCCCGGGCGCGGCGGTACGCGGGAGAGGCTCGAAATGCGCTCCCATCCGGGATCAGGACACGAACCGCGCTGCTGCGCACGGTCAGCGAGTCACGAACCCGAACCACCGCGGTCCGTTCGCCATGGCGGGCCACCCCCGTGGGCGGCTCGGCGAGCTGGTGCTGGCGGACGAGCTCGCTCGGGGTCGATCCGGGGAGGATTTCCGTGGCGGTGGGTGGCACGGTCAAGCGAACGCTGGTGACGTCTGCGGTCGTTGAATTGAGCTCGATTCCCGTGGTGGATCCGGAGGAAGGCAGGGGCGCCATCGAACCCGGTCGGAAGGGACCGGTCGGGGAAATCGAGGAGCGGTGCGGCGGCGGTTGCGGAGTCTGGTGGGTGGTGTCTCTCCCTGGCTCGTGCGCGCGCCAGCGTCCCCCCTGGGCGGCTGACGACGAGGTCCCCTCTTGCTCGGCGGGCAGGAACGGGCTCCCGCCGAGGTCGAGCTCGGCGACGGCAGCCGCAGCCACGCTCCGCACCCCCGCGAGGGGATCCTCGAGCCTACCAGCCGCTGATCCCGGCGAGACGGCCCGTTCTCGCATCCGCTGCGCCATGGTCCGCTGACCCGCACGTTCGAACGCTGCCTCGGCCCCCGCAAGCTCACCTTGACGCTCGAGGACGAGGCCGAGATATCCCCAAGCACGCCGGTGCTCCGGGGCACGCTCCACCACCGCCTCGAGGAGCTCACGGGCACGGTGCTGCTGCCCGGTCTTGAGGTACGCCAACGCCAGGTTCAATCTGGGCGCCACCTCGTTCGGGAAGCTGAGAAGCAGCTCCTCGAAGATCTCGATGGCACGTGGATATAGTCCGAGTCGAAAGTACACGACTCCCAGGAGGCCCTGGCCCTCGACGTCGCGCGGCTGGACGGCGAGGGCGCGCTCGAGCTCCTCCTTTGCCTCGGCGATGCAGTTGTCCTGCAATAGCTCGCTGCCACGATAGAGGTGGAAGAGGAACTCCTCGCCCACCACTCGCGTTGACGGGGTCGAATCCGGAGCCAGCCCATCGTCGCTGGCTCCATCCGGATCCCCGGACGTGATCAGGATGGGAGCGGGTCGCAGGCTCGGCCGCGAGTAGCGCCGGTCGCTGGGATCGGACATGACGAAACGAGCATAGTGCCCTCCTGACCAAAAAGGGGAGGTCAAGCGGCTGCCGACGTCCTCGTCCGAGCGGCGCCGCTACTTGCAGGCCTCGAGCGCCGCCTCGAGCGAGAAACGGCCCTCGTGGAGGGCACGGCCCACGATGGCGGCGGCGACGCCCGGACAGGGAGCGAGGGCCCGGAGGTGCTCCAGGGTGCCGACACCCCCGCTGGCGATCACGGGTAGGCCCCCGTCCCGCGCCAGGGCCGCGGTCTGCTCGATGTTCGGCCCCGTTTCCATCCCGTCACGCTCGATGTCCGTGTAGAGGACGGCCGCGATGGGGAGGTGAGCAAAGGCCCTGACGAGATCGATCGCGAGCGTGGTCGACTGCTCGAGCCAGCCTTCGGTAGCGACCCGTCCGGCCCGGGCGTCGACCGCCAACACCACCCGCCCTGGGTGGGTTTCGGCGAGCTCGCCAACGAGTTCGGGGGAGCGAAGGGCCATCGTGCCCAGCACCACCCGTTCCACTCCGAGCGCGAGGTAGCTTTCGAACGCGGCGCGATTGCGCACCCCACCTCCAACCTCGACACCCGGACCAAACGCGGACACCAGGCGCTGCACCAGGTCTCGTTGGACCGCCTGGCCGGCACGTGCCCCTTCGAGGTCCACGACGTGGAGGCGTGACGCTCGACCACGCCAGAGCGCGGCAAGGCCGGCAGGATCATCGGAGTAGACCGTGACGGCATCGTAGCGCCCCTGGCGAAGACGAACCGCCTGCCCAGCGAGCAGATCGATAGCAGGAATGAGTTCCATCTAGTCGAGCAGGCCCTTCGTGGAGGGTATCCCCGTGGCGCGGGGGTCGTGCTCCACGGCCTCCCGGAGCGCGCGGGCGAAGGCCTTGAAGCATATCTCGACGACATGGTGCAGGTTGCTGCCATCGAGCAGCCGCACGTGGAGGTTGATCTGCGCGTGGCGGACGAATGCCTCGAAGAAGACCTCCGCCAGCTCCGCGTCCCAGTCGCCGATCTTGGCCTTGGGGATCGGCACCCGCCAGACCAGGAACGAACGCCCCGAGAGGTCGACCGCCACGGTCGCCAGCGCCTCGTCCATCGGGAGGGTCGCGGCGCCGAATCGGCGGATCCCTGCCCGATCGCCCAGAGCCTGGAGGAACGCTGCTCCGAGCACGATGCCGATGTCCTCCGTGCTGTGGTGGGCGTCGACCTCGACGTCTCCGCGAGCACGGATCCTGAGATCGAAGCCGCCGTGCCGAGCGATCTGCTCGAGCATGTGGGATAGGAAGGGAACCGGGGTATCGATCTCCGCGGTGCCCGACCCATCGAGGTCGATGGTCACGCTCACCTCGGTTTCCTTCGTCCTGCGCTCGACGGTCCCGCGCCGTGTTGCGGAGGGGACGGCTGAGGTCATCGAAAATCCTCGATTTTCCAGGCGCCCGCTTCGCGGACGAGTTCCACCGTTCCACCAGCACCATAGGCCATCGTGGCCCGGTCGCCCAGGTGCTCGAAACGAGCCGTGGGCAGGGCTGCTCGCAACGCCTGGGTGAGGCGGTCCATCTCCACCTTCTGCTCACCACGCCAAGCCTTCTCCAGTCGTGCTGGATCGAGGCCCTGAGCCTGGCTCTCCGGCACGAATCGAAGCAGGATGTCGTAGCGTCCATTCTCGTAGGCACGCAAAAAGGCGTGGATGGCTGCCTCCGGCGTCGCCTGGCTGTATAGGTCGATGGCGGATCCATCCACGCGCCACTCCCCGTCCTCCAGCACCAGAAGGAGCGATTCGCCGCTCGGCGTGGTGACGGTGGCTGTTACCAGCGGTGGACCCGAGGGGCGGATGAGGGCCGCGGCCATTTCCCGGGCCTCGTCCGGGCTTTCTGTCACCATGCGGGTGAAGGCCTCGAGTGGAAGCTCCCGTTGGGCCTCAGCGCTAAGGAGGCCATAAGCGTCGTCGAGTCTTCCCTCGTCCAGGGCCCGCGCGTATTCCGTGAGGACCTCGCGCGGCCCGGTGCTGGCTGGACGGCCTCGCGCGCAGGCCGTGACGCCACCAAGGACGACCATCACCACGATCCCCGCCGCCCTGGTCCACGTTGGGACCTTGCAGCGTCGGGAACCATCCCCCGCCCAGTCGGTGCGAGCCGTATCTGCCACGGGGTGCGTGGTTACCACAGCGGCGAGCTGGCGGCGACTGGACGGTGGCCAGAAGCATACTACTGTCCCCGCATGGCCCGGGCCACAGCAGCAGGCGTCGAGCGGGTGGCGGTGCTCGCCCTGCGTAACTCGGTGCTGTTTCCTCTTTCGGTGGTGCCAATCAACGTCGGTCGCCAACGCAGCGTTCGCCTGGTCGAGGACCTCCTGGGTCGCGAGGGGGCCGAGGTGGCGGTGCTCACGCAACGCAATCCGGACACGGTCGAGCCGACCTTCGATGACCTCTACGAGGTCGGGACCATGGCCCGCGTGGTTCGGGTGATCCGCCTCGGTACCGGGAACTACAGCGTGGTCCTGAACGGGCTCGGCCGGTTCCGGTTGGTCGAGCCGCTCAGCCTCGAGCCGTTCATGCGGGCGGAGGTGCAACGGGTCCGGGAGGGACCGACGGACGACGTCGCGCGGCGCCTCGCCGAAGCGCTCCGCGAGAACACGCGGCGCGTCCTCGGCCTCATTCCAAACTTGCCCGAGGAGACCTCCAGCGTGCTCGACAACGTGGCGGAGCCGGGAGCGCTGGCGGATCTCATCGCCTCGAACCTCCCCGAGGAGCACGCCAGCATACACCTTCGCCAGCGCGTCCTCGAAGCCTTCGACGTCGCCGAGCGCGTGCGGCTGGTGGTCGAGATGGTAGAGCGGCAGCTCCAGGTGCTGCGGGTGAAGGACGAGATTTCAACCCTGGTGAAGGAGGAGATGAGCCGTTCGCAGCGGGACTACGTGCTCCGCCAGCAGCTCAAGGACATCCGGGACGAACTCGGGGAAGCGGACGACGACGAAATCGAGCGCCTGCGAGAGCGGATCACGGTCGCGGAGATGCCGCCGGAAGCGGAGCGCCAGGCGCGCAAGCAGCTCGGCCGTCTGAGCGGGATGCAGCCGCAATCCTCCGAATACCAGGTCACGCGGAGCTACGTGGAGTGGCTCGTGGAGCTGCCCTGGGCGCGGACGACCCCGGATCGCATCGATGTCGGCTATGTTCGCCGGTGCCTCGACGAGGATCACTTCGGTCTCGAGGAGGTGAAGAAGCGAATCGTCGAGTACAGCGCGATCCGTCAGCTCCGCACCGACAAGAAGGGGCCGATCCTGCTTTTCGTAGGGCCGCCCGGGGTCGGCAAGACCTCGCTCGGCAAGTCGATCGCGCGGTCGATGGGTCGGCGCTACGGGCGAATTGCCCTCGGCGGGGTGCGTGACGAGGCCGAGATCCGCGGTCACCGTCGCACGTATGTCGGGGCACTCCCAGGTCGGATCATCCAGGCACTCAAGAAGGTCGGGTCCAGAAACCCCGTCCTGGTGCTCGACGAGGTGGACAAGCTCGGCGTGGACATGCGGGGAGATCCCGCCGCGGCCCTGCTCGAGGTCCTCGACCCGGCCCAGAACGACTCGTTCGTCGACCACTACATCGATCTCCCGTTCGACCTCTCACAGGTCACCTTCCTCGCCACGGCAAACTACCGCGGGGAGATCCCGGAGGCCCTCCTTGATCGCATGGAGCTCATCGATGTCCCCGGCTACACACGGAACGAGAAGCGGGCAATCGCGGAGCAGTTCTTGGCCCCGAAGCAGGTCCTCGAGCATGGCCTGACCGACGAGCACCTGCGGTTCACCCGCGAGGGGATCGAGGCGATCATCGATCATTACACGCGAGAGGCGGGGGTGCGGGGCCTCGAGCGAGAGATCGCGGCGGTGTGCCGCGATGCAGCCGTCAAGCTCGCCGAGGGGAAGGAAGTCCGAGGGGTCGTGGTGGATCGACCCTACGTCGAAGAGGTGCTGGGCATCCATCGCTTCCGGCCGGAGGCGGCAGAGCGACGTCGCCTGGTGGGCGCCGCAACGGGGCTCATGGTGACCTCGACGGGCGGGGATCTGATGTTCGTCGAGGCCACTCGGATGCCCGGCAAGGGCGACATCCGCGTGACTGGCAAGATGGGGCACGTCATGAAGGAGTCTGCTGCGGCAGCGGTGTCCTTCGTGCGTTCCCGAGCGGATCGGTTCGGACTCGATCCGGAGTGGCTGCGCGAGATCGATCTTCACGTGCACGTTCCTCGGGTGGGCGCCGCCGAGGACGCGGCAAGCTCCGGGATCACCATCTTCGTGGCCTTGGCTTCGCTCCTGCTCGACGCGCCGGTGCGGCCCGATGTCGCCGCCGCGGGGGAGCTGACGCTCCGTGGGAGTGTCCTTCCCATCCCGGGGGTGAAGGCCAAGGTCCTCGCCGCCCATCGCGCCGGGCTGCGGGAGATCGTGCTGCCGGCTCGTAACGCCGCCGATCTCGAGGAGGTGCCGGACGAGGTCCGCATGGATCTCGTGGTCCATTTGATCCATCGCGTGGACGAGGTGCTCCCACTGGTGTTGGCGCCACCGGATCCGAGTCCCAACGAAGAGGCCAGCGCCGCTTCGCCGGACGAGCGGGTTCCGCTCTAGCCTGGGGCTCCGCCATGCCTGCGCTCGGGCCGTTCCTTCGGTCGAGAGCTCCCATCGGGGTGGGTGTCGCTTCGGTCGTCGCAATGGGAGGGGTGGGCAGTCTGCCGCTGTTCGCGGGACCGGGCTACGAAGCGGCTCTGGCCGCGGGGCTGCTCCTTCCTGCGGTGGTCGCCGTCGCAACCAGCGTCGAGGTAGGCCGCGCGCGAGTGGAGCCTCTCCCCGCCCTCGCTCGCGGGTTCGGGATGGGCCTTTGGGCCGCGCTCCTGGGCTACCTCGTGACCATGCTGCACGGGCTCAGGGTCGGATTCTGCGACCCGTTCGAGGGGTCCCTCCTCTTCTGGCTCGGGGGTGGTGCTGGGGCCGTGGCCGGAGGCACCTGGGGTGCCATGGTGGGAGTGGCGAGCGCCAGCGGGGCCCGCGCTCGGGTGGGAATTGCCGTTTCTGGGGCACTCGCCGGACCTCTGCTCGGCATCGCGGTGAGCCTGTTGCGGTTTTACGCGAGCCCCATGGTCTTCGCATTCGATCCGTTCTTCGGCTACTTCGCTGGTCCTCTCTACGACACCGAGATCGATGGTGTCGGTCGCCTCGCCACGTACCGCGTCGGAACCGTCTTGGCGCTGGCGGGGATCGCAGCGTTCGCATCCATCCTGCGTCCCTCGGGGCGGGGACTCATCGTTTCGGGCGTTGGTTCGCCCTGGAAGCCGCTCATCGGCGCGGTTGCCCTCACGGGTGCGCTCGCCCACGCCGTCTTCGGCGACCGACTCGGCCATTGGTCGACCTCCACCTCGATCGAGCGGGTGCTGGGAGAGAAGCTCGGTGGTGACCGCTGCGAACTGATCCACTCGCCGGCGCTCGATCCCCCGGGTGCGCGTCGACTGCTCCGCGAATGCGAGGCGCACGTGCCGGAGATCGAGGCCTTCCTCGGGACGCACGGCCCCGAGCGCACGCGGGTCTTCGTGTTCGACTCCGCAGCGACGAAGGGTCGCCTGATGGGCGCCTCCCGCACTCAGATCGCCAAGCCCTGGCGGGCGGAGATCTACCTGACGCAGGCCCCGTATCCGCACCCAGTCCTCCGCCATGAACTCGCGCACGTGGTCGCGGGTGCCTTCGGCGCGGGGCCCTTCCGGATCGCGGGCCCCTGGGGCGGGCTGCTCCCCGATCCCGGTCGGATCGAGGGAGTCGCCGAGGCAGCAGCTCCAGACGACGACGCGGATCTTACCCTTCGACAATGGGCGCGCGCCATGCGGGACCTCGGGCAGCTTCCGCCCCTCGCGAACGTCTTCAGGTTGGGGTTTCTCCGGTACGGCGCCGCCCGAGCGTACACGGTGGCGGGAGCGTTCGTGGAGTGGCTGATCGAGACCCGAGGCGCGGAATCCCTCAGGCGATGGTATTCGGGGGAATCGCTGGAGGTGGTTACCGGAGGCGTGGGTCTTGCTGCGCTGGAGCAGGAATGGGTACGTTCGCTGGATGGGGTGTCCATTCCGGCGCGCGCGCTCCCCGCGGCCCGTGCTCGCTTCGATCGTCCCGCGATCTTCGGACGACGTTGCCCGAGGATCGTCGACCGCCTCGATAGGCTGGCGGCGGAGGCGCTCCTCGGCGGGCGGCCGGACCGCGCTCGGGAGACCTATGCGGGGCTGCTCCGGCTGGATCCGGCCCATGTCCCCGCGCGTCTCGGCCTCGGTACCTGCGCGCTGCGGGAGGGAGACGCGGCCGCGGCCGCGGCGTTGCTCGAGGGAGCTGCCGAGGATCCGGGGCTGGGTGCGTTCGAGCGCGGCGCTGCCCGCGAGCGGCGCGGAGATCTCCACCTGCTTGCCGGAGAGGTGGCCCGCGCACGTGCTGCCTTTGACGCCGCTGCCGAGTCCGTCATCGACTCTGGCCGACTGCGGGCGCTCGAGTTGAAACGGACGCTCGCGGAGGACCCCGAGGCGCGCGCTGCCCTCGTGGAGCTTCTGGTTGGCGCGCGGGATCGGGGGCCCGACTTCGCGCTCGCAGCAGCGCGGCTCGGGGAATGGGCCGGGCAGCGACCGGACGATGGCACGCCGCTCTATCTGCTAGCGAAGAACCTCTATGGCCGGGGACGCTTCACGGAGGCCGCCGACTACCTCGATCGCGCGCTCACCCGGTCGCTCTTGCTCCCCAGCCTCCGCGAGGAGGCCTGGCGAGTGCGGCTCCTGGCAGCTTGCGCCATCGAGGATCTCCCCGCGGCGCGACGAGCCTACGCCGCATATACGGGGCTCCTCACGCCGAGCGAGGCGCGGCGCGCGGGGACCTATGCGGTGGCGAGGCGGTGCGGGGCGGCGAGATGAACGGGAAGACGCGGCGCGGGCAGACCTGAAAACCGTGCTCGGCGTGGCTCGTCAACGACCCGGGCCTGCCACCGGACGTCGAGCATCCGGCGGGTCGCCGAGCCACCGCCGAAGGCCACTACATCGGGGCGGCATACATCGGGGCGGCGTAGAGCAGCACGTCCATACACGCCTCCGACGACCAACAGTCGGCGTCATCGCAATTGGCGACGCCATCACAGTCTTCGTCGCCCAGTGCCGAGCAGTTCTCCAGGGGGCTGGCGTAGTCCGGGGTTCCGCAAGACGACTCCAGGTAGCAGTCGCAATCGGCGCAGTCGGTGCTGCCATCCCCATCGTTGTCGACTCCGTCATCGCAGGTCGTCTCGATCGGGTAGCTCGGGATCCCGTGGGCACCGGCTGCACCACCACTCCCTTGGCCAGCGTTGGGTGGGGCGCCGGCGAGGTTCCAGGGGATTCCGTAGACGCCACCCTGGCCGACACCTCCGGTGGCCAGGCCCCCCGCGCCGCCGGCCCCCACGCAGGCGGGGTCGTCGACGCAGTCGGGATCCGCGCAATCCGCGCGACCATCGCCGTCCTCGTCGTTTCCATCTTCACAATCGTATTCGAAGGGGGCCGCGTAGACGCCTCCGGCGTTGTATCCGCCGCTCGGCACCCCGCCGGTCGTCGAGCGCCCGCCGGAGGGCGGAGCCCCACCCGTCAGTTCTCCTCCGATCGGCGCGAATCCTCCGGTTTCGGCCACGCCTCCACCGCCGATGGGGATCCCGTAGAGCGCGCCGAGCCCGCCCGTGCTGTGGCCACCGACCCCACCGGTTGCCGCTCCCCCGGAACCGCAGTGGCAGTCCGCATCGTCGCAGTCCGCGCGTCCGTCCCGGTCGTTGTCCACGCCGTCGTCACAGTCCGATTCGTAGGGGACTCCGTAGACGGGGGTGCCACCCGTACTGGGAGGAGCGCCACCGGTGCCCCCACTCGAGCCCGTAGCGCATGACGCGAGGTCCGAGCAGTCCTCGTCCTCACAGTCGATGGCCCCGTCCCCATCGTTGTCGGTTCCGTCGCGGCACTCGGCTGCGCAGTCGTCATCGCGGCAGTCGCCCTCCCCGCCATTGCCCGACTCCAGCGTGGTCCCGCCACAGGCACTCGTTACCAGGGCGGTGACCGTCAGCGGAGCCGCCCGCCGTAACTCCCGCCAGGTGGGGGTACCGCGAGCGGGAAGCGAGGCGAGGGCTTCGAGGAATGCACGGAGGGTGGCTGCGGGGTGGGTTTGACTCATGAAGGACTCCATCAGGTGGTAGGGCCCAAGCGGGCTCACGGAAACCGGTAGGAAGGACCTCGCCGGCGAAGGGAGAAATGAGGTGAGGAATACTCGCTCCTAGAAGGGGATCCCGTACTCGACCAGGCACGCGACGTAGTCGTAGCAATCCGAGTCGGCACAGTCCGCGTCGCCATCGCCGTCCTCGTCGCCCACGGCCGCGCAGTCCTCGAGCGGCGTGCAGCTCGGGCTCGAGGCGCAGACCTCATCGTCGCAGCAATCCCGATCTTGACAGTCTAGTTTTCCGTCCCGGTCGTTATCCGTCCCGTCGTCGCAAAGATACTCGTAGAGGTAGCCGCCGGTGCCGTACAACACGCCGCCCGTGGCAAACCCGCCGGAGGGCACTCCCCCCGTGGGCTCCACCCCGCCGGTCGTGAAGCCGCCGGTGGGCACCGCTGCGCCGAAGCCACCCGTCGGGATGCCGTAGGCCCCACCCACGCCATAGCCGCCGGAGGGCACCCCTCCGGTGGGCTCCACCCCGCCGGTGGCGAAGCCGCCGGTGGGCACCGCTGCGCCGAAGCCACCCGTCGGGATGCCGTAGGCGGGCATGCCCCCACCAAGTCCGTAGCCACCGATGGGCACTCCCCCCGTGGGCTCCGTGCCGCCGCTCGGGACGCCGCCCGTGCCCCCCGTGCCCCCCGAACCACCGGAGCCACAGGCGCAATCGGTGTCCGCGCAGTCGACCCTCCCATCGGCGTCGTTGTCGATCCCGTCGTCGCAGTCTTCCTCGTAGGGGATTCCGTAGGCTACTCCGCCCCCCGTTCCACCGAAGGGGTTCGCGGTGCAGACGTCCAGCTCTGCACAGCTCTCGTCGTCGCAATCGACGAGACCGTCGCCGTCGTTGTCCACCAGATCTTCACACTCGATGCCGCAGTCATCGCCCAAGCAGCTGCCCTCACCCATGTCGGCATCGGCGGTGCTTCCTCCGCCGCAGGCACCGGCCAGGAAGAGGGTGGCGGCCATCGGAGTGGCGGTGGCGGCCAGATGGTCGCGCCAGGGGACATGACGACCCGAGACCGCAATGGTCTCGAGGAAGGAGCGGAAGAGGGAGGGGGAGGGGAGTTGTGCCATTGGTCTCTCCAAGGAGCGGAAGACGAACCAGCCCTATTCCCAAATTGCAAGCAACATGCCGATGTTCCACGAAGCCCGAACCCGAGGAATCGCACCAACAGGAGGTCGGGTTGTAACGTTTCGCAACGTAATGACATGCCTGCCGTGGCACACCGAGAGCCCGAATGGCACAGGCACACACCCTGGCCCCGCCCAACGGGTCAGCTTGGCCTCACGCTCCGCTGGCGACCGCGCGCAGGAGGTACCGTTGGGTCGCCGCAAACACCGCGAGCACGGGGAGACTCAAGAGGACGTTTCCCGCCATCACGATGTGCCAGCGCACGCCGGTCCCCTGTTCACGCAGGAGCGCGATCCCGAGCGGCAGGGTGCGGACCGTATCGTTGGTCGTCATCACGAGCGGCCAGAAGTAGTCGTTCCAGTGGAAGACGAAGCTGAAGAGGAACAGCGCCACGAGGGTGGGGGCGATCATCGGACCGAGCAGGCCGTAGATGATCCTAAGCTCGCCGGCTCCGTCGAGGCGCGCCGCTTCGACGATCGAGTCGGGCACACTCAACAGGGCCTGTCGCACGAGGAACGTGCCGAGGGCGCTGACGCCGAAGGGTAGAACGAGCGCGGCCATCGTGTTGACGAGTCGAACCTCGGCGAGCAAGGCAAAGACGGGCACGAAGCGCACCTGCGCGGGGATGAGGAGGGTGGCGATCACGAGGCCGAAGGCGAGCGGACGTCCCACGAAGCGCAGCTTGGCAAGGGCATAGCCGGCGGGGAGCGCCACCGCCATCTGCAGGAGCGCGATGGCGAGGGCCATCACGGCCGTATTCCAGAAGTACCTACCAAGCGGCATCGCCCCAAGCACGGCGGCGTAGGCCTCGAAGTCGAGGCCGGAGGGTAGGGGATAGCTGGGCGCCTGCAGGATCTCCGGAAGCGTCTTGAAGCTCGTCGCGACCATCCAAGCGTAGGGGAGGAGCCAAACCAGAGCGACGAGCCCGAGCCCGAAGTGGAGGGCGATCTCGCCGACCGCCCCTTTCCAACCGATGACGGTGCGAGGGGTCACGCGGCCTCCCGTTGGCGCCACGCCCAGAGCTGGAGGGCGGTGAGGCCGAGCAAGAAGACGAAGAACACGACGACCTGGGCGCTCGCTCGCCCCACGCGGAGGTTCATGAAGATGTCCTCGTAGATCGCGTAGACGAAGACGGTCGTGGAGCGGATGGGGCCTCCCTGGGTCATCACTCGCACCACGTCGAAGACCTGGAAGCTCAGGATGAGGCTGGTGGTGGCGACGAACGCGGCGGTCGGTCGGAGGAGGGGCCAGGTCACGTGGAGGAACCGACGGAACGCACCCGCGCCATCGAGCGCGGCGGCTTCCTGAAGCTCTCGGGGGACGTCCTGGAGCCCGGCGAGGAAGATCACCAGGGAGTAACCCGCGATCTTCCAGATGGTGACGAGAGCAACCGTGTAGATGGCGACCTCTGGATCGCCGAGCCAATTTCGGGGAACCAGTCCGCTTTGGCGGACGAGGGCCGAGAGCGCCCCCGCATCCGCGTCGAGGACCCAGAGCCAGAGGAGGGCGACGCTCACCCAAGACACCACGTATGCGCTGAACACCGCCGATCGCACGAAGGCCGCGAAGTGCCCGGCTCGATTCAGGGCGAGCGCGAGCAACAGGCCAAGGCTCATCGAGCCCGCGACCACCACGGCGCTGAAGAGGAGCGTGGTCACGGCGGTTTCCGCGAGCTCACCACTCTTTACGAGCTCGCGGTAGTTGTCGAGGCCGACCCACCGTGGTGCCGTGAGCAGATCCCAATCGTAGAGGCTCGTCAGCGTGGCGTAGCACTACTGCGTCAGGTTAGTGGCTTGGTTCGGTCGCAGCGTGACGCTGGGGCGACCAGGGCGAGGGCGCGAGCGGCTCCCGGCA
>JAFGBI010000066.1 GCA_016933275.1 Polyangiaceae bacterium
ACGCTCCGCTCCCGGGACCCGCGTCCTCCGGGCCCCGCACTGCGGAGCAGTGTGGGTGAGGGCGTGGGGTGCTCGTCGCGCCTCGCCTGCGAAGCGGCTTTCGGCCGGAGCGACTGGGGCGTGAACGCATACAGGAAACTGGCTCCAACTGTGGTGCTGAGCGTAGAGGGTGCCGAATCTGCATATCGCCAACCCGACGACGCTAGCCGGAATAGTCGCGCACGGCCTCGATGAACGCGCGGATGTTCTCGGTGGGCACGCCAGGCGGCATTCCGCCACCACAAGAAGCGACGAGGTGGGTCCGGTCCACGACCGCGTCGAGCATGGTGCGCACCTCGGCGGCCACTTCGGCGGGTCTCGCCTGGGCGAGCACGTCGCGGGGCGGCAAATTGCCGAGGAGCGTAATCTTGCCCCCCGTCCAGGCCTTCATCTCGCTCAGCGTGTGCTGGATGCCGAAGTTCAAGAGGTTCACCCCAGCCTCCGCGAGGTAGGGAGCACAGGCCTTGCACGGGGCGTCGTTGTGAAAGAACTTGACGGTAACGTCGGCGTCGAAGCATCGCTTGAGGTACGGTAGCCCGAATTTTGCGAAGTCCTTGCCGCTGACGAAACCCATGATGTCGTCGAGGACGAGGATCCCGTCGATCGAAGGGAAGCGCTCGCGCTGATAGGCAATCCAGTCGACCAGAAAGTCGGTGATGGTCGCGAGCAGGCGGTGGGTCCGCTCGGGCTCCATCTTGAGCGCGGTCAGAAACTCCGAGGTCCCCATGAGGAACGACGCGATGTTCAACGGCCCGCGCGCCACGGCGCAGCGGATCCGATGCCCCTCGCGTTCGATCCGCGCCCGATGGTGCTCCAGGCGCTTGATCACGAAGGGCAGCAGGCCGTGCTTGCGCACGTCGGGCCGCTCGAGTCCCTCGGCCGCTTCAATGGATGTGAACACCGGCTTGGCGAAGGGGAACTCGTCCGGTTCCCACACGCTGACCGCGCCGAAGGCCGATGGCTCGGTGCACATGCCATACTCCGACCAGAACCCGGGCAAGAACCAGGTGTCCGGAAAGGTGGCCGTCGCCATGAGGTTCGCCTCGAGCCAGCGCTGCTCGTCGGTGAAGTAGTCGAGTATGGTGTGGCCGGCCCAGTGGGGAAGCCAGGGACAGTCGATGATGAAGCCGGTCGGCAGGGGGCGGAGCGCCTCGCCCCGAACCACCGCCACAAGCTTCTCCCATTCCGCTTCTCTCATGACCTGTCTCGCTCCTACCCGGTGACCACAGCACGAGCGCCCGTGCGAAACCCACCATCCGGCGACCAGAACTGCCTCAGCGATTCGCCCTCCGGTCGCGCAACGCCATCGCGACCGCACCGAGGTAGCCGGGGTTGGTACCACAACAACCGCCCACGAACGATGCCCCCGCCGCGACGATGTCGAGGACGTCGTGGACGAAGTCCGCTGCCGACGTGCGGTAGATGGTCTTCCCGTCGATCAGCTCGGGGAGTCCCGCGTTCGGCTTGATCCAGAGAGGGTGCTCGACAGTTTGGCGCATCCGCTGGCACACCGCGACGTATCCCGAGCTACCGCGCCCACAGTTGGCGCCGATCACGTCCGCCCCCGCCTCGGCCATCGCCTCGGCAGCGCGCTCCGGCGTCGTGCCCATCATCGTACGGTCATGGCGAGCACCCGAGTCGAAGACCATCGAAGCCACCACGGTCATCTCCATCTCCTTCGCCGCCGCGATCGCCGGGCGAAGCTCGTCGAGATCAGCGAAGGTCTCGAGGACTAGTGCGTCGGCCCCGGCCTCCGCCAGAGCGCGAGCCTGCTCGGAGTACACCTCACGGAGCTCGGACTCGGTGGTCTGGCCCATGCCGAGGAGCCTGCCGGTGGGGCCGAGGGAGGCAAACACGGCGGCGCTGGTGCCGGCTGCCCGTCTCGAGATGGCGACGCCAGCGCGATTGATCGCCGCCACCTCCCGCGCGAGCCCGTGCCTAGCGAGCTGAAGGCGGTTCGCCCCGAAGGTGTTGGTGAGGATCACGTGGCTCCCCGCGTCAACGTAAGCGCGAGCCACGACCTCGACCCGATCGGGGTGTTGGACGTTCCAGGCATCGGTGCAATCCCCCGCTCCGAGCCCGGCGAGCTGGAGCTCGGTCCCCCAGGCTCCGTCGGTGACCACAGGTCCCGGTAAGAGTCGCTGCACCACCTCGTTCATACTGGGCCTCCGTCAACTGGGGCGGGCAACGAGCCGTCTCGCGGCATCAACCGCCGCGGAGGCGTTCTGCCCGAATGCATCCGCGCCGATGGACTCCGCGAACGCCTGCATCACGTGCGCACCGCCGACCATCACCCGCACCTGCTCGCGGAGGCCCGCCTCCTCGAGCGCCTTCGCGGCCTGGGCCATCGCCGGCATCGTCGTGGTGAGGAACGAAGCACTCTCCTTCGTCGAAGAGGCGGCCGACCTCATCCATCGCGGGGCCGATCGCTCGCTCGACGAGCTCGAGCTGGCTCGCGCCAGCCGCGGGCGCCGCCGAGGCTTCGGCCACCGCCGTTCGAGCATCACCGTCGAGGACTGTACTGCGAAGACTCGACAGATCGACCATGCGCTCACCCGAGGCGAGGAAAGTGCGGGACGATACCAGGGCGCATCTATCCACGCCACGAATAACCGACCCGCCGCAGGTGGCACCCGGCCTCAGGACAGGTGTCGCAGGGCGACCCGCGCAAGGATGTGGTTCCAACCGACCCGATCCCGACCACCCCGGAGACGGATTTCTCCGGCTGCATTAGGCACGACGGCAGGAGCGTGACGTCGATCGCCGCGGCATCGACCAGCTCGAAGAGCACGCGCTGCTGCTCTAGGTCCATTCCACAGTAGCCGGGGCTATAGCGCACGGTAAGCTCCTCGTCCGCGTCGAGCGCGGAGCGCAGCCGAAGCATGACGAGCTCCGTGGTCGCCTCGGCCGCCCAGGAGCCGAGGGCATCCAGGACCCAACCAGCGAAGGCGTCACCCGCGCGACAGGCCTGTCGCGAGCGATGACTGATCGCGTCCCCCACGGTGACCATGAACACCGCGAGCCGCTCAGCTCCGGCGAGGTGCTGGGCGATCTGTCCGACGAGCAGGTGATCGCCCAGGGAGAGTGACCGGCTGGTCTTCCCGTCGATGGGCAGGACCACATACGCCCCGCGCGGGCTCAGATCGGTCCACGCCCCCTCGACAATCCGGGCGATGTCCCCCGCGATCCGGGTCGCAGGCGCGACCCCCACCGGGTACCCGAGGTAGCAATGGAGCGTCGCAGCGTCGAGCTCGAGCGCCAGCGACGAGAGGATCTCGCTCGGCAGGGGTGTCGCGGGAACGCCCGCGGCTCGCAGATCGGTCTTCATGGCCCGGCGGTCGCCCCGGGGGGGACGCGGCGTCTAGTCGATCCTAACCCGGCGAAGCCGGAACCAAACAGGCCAGGCCGTCAGCGGTCAGCGGTCAGCGGTCAGGTAGAACGTGGAGACCCTGAGCGCTGACGCCTGAGCGCTGATGGCCGCGAGAACATTGA
>JAFGBI010000067.1 GCA_016933275.1 Polyangiaceae bacterium
CCTCATGCCAAATCGATCCCACCATGGAATACACAAACACACCCGGCGGCCCCGCCCGCATCACCCGTGCAGGGCCGTGAACGGATATCAATGGGCAAGCGCCAGGGGACGAAGCCGGTCGAGATAGACGGCAGCAAAGGCTCTGCGCGACGCGGTTCGAAGTACCCAATCGCGTCCGGAGACGGCCGACACGCGCCTTCGCTCGGGTTCGGCCGCGAACTGACGGACGATCAGCGAGATCTCGAGGCTGTTCTCCGGCTCGACAAACACCCCCGCCTTCGCCTCGTCGCACACGAGCGTCCTCGCCACCCCGTCGATCGCCAGGAGCACGGGCCGTTCGCACGCCATGTAGTCGAAGACCTTGTTCGGGTACACGGTCTTGAACGTGGGGTTGCGTTGGAGCACGGCCGCGCCCACATCGCAGGCGCGGATTACCTCGGGCATCCGCGCCTTCGGCTGGGGACCGCAGAAGGTGACGTTCGTGAGGCCGCGCGCTTGGGCGTCCTCCTCGAGGCGCTTCCGTTCGGGGCCGTCGCCGACGAACGCGAAGTGGATGTCGTCGCGGTCGCGGAGGAGCTCGGCGGCGTCGAGGAGCTGGCCGAGGGCGTTGGCGCGGCCGTGGGCTCCCGTGTACATGACGACGAACTTGTCGCCCCAGCCCTGCTCGCGGCGGAACGCGTTGTCTCGCGGGCCCGGCGAGAAGAGGTCGAGATCCGCGCCGTTGGGGACGAACCAGATCTTGTCTCGGGGAGCCAGGCCTCTCGCAACCAGGTCGTCCTGGAAAGCGGGGGTGAGGACGTTGATCCGGTCAGCGGCCTTGGCGGCCCAGCGCTCCAGGGCGTAGAGGGCCTTGGTCAAGGGGGACCGGGCCGAGAGCACCCCGGTGGTGACCGCGCTCTCGGGCCAGAGATCCCGGATCTCGAACACCCAGGGGACGGGTCGTAGGCGCACCTTCGCCGCGATCCAGCCCGGGACGACGGCCACGAGCGGGGGCGAGGTGGCGATGACGACGTCGGGGCGCGCGCAGCGAAGGGCCGCCGTCGAAGCGGACAGCGTGAAGCCGAGGAAGGCCCAGGCCCGGCCGGCGTAGCTCTTCGAGTAGGAGCTCGGTACATGGCAACGCCAGACGGCCTGGCCGTCCTCCTCGCAGCGCCGGGCCCAGAGGTGCCGGTACTCCTCGGGGATCTCGCCGGAGGTGTAGTCGAGATTCCCGGCGATCACCTCGACCTCGTGTCCGGCTTCCCGCCACAGGCGCGCGAACTCGTTGAAGCGCGAGCCGCCGGCGCGACCGGGCATGAGGAAGTACTGGTGGACGACGAGGATCTTCATGTCGGAGTCCCGCGCGGTGGGAACGATATTCCATCGGGGAAGGCGAGTCGCGCCTGCGCGCTCAGGACGGCCATACCGTCGGCGTCTCGTGCGAGCCGAGGCTGGCCGGCGCCGAGCACGGTCACCAGCCTCGCCGGGAGCTCGAGCTCGAGCTCGACGGCGAACGACGGCGCCGGCACCTTCTCCCCGTAGTAGCGGGAGAGCCAACCGCGGGGCAGCGCCTCGTCGCCGTGGACGAGGGTCGACGGCAGCGGGGTTCCCTCGGTGGTGTAGCAGCCGACCGAAAAATCGCCCTGCGGAGTGTGCAGCGTGGCGCGAGAGCCGTCGTGCTCGGCCGGGAACGCCCCGAGCTGCCAGTGGACCCGGAGCCGGTGGCGACCCGTTCCCGTGAGGTCATCGACCACGCCCCAGAGCTCGAGGCCGTCCGTCACCAGGGAGCGCCGGTGCACGCAGCCGGGCAGCTCGCGCTCGAAGGCATAGTGCTCGCCGGAAACGCTGAGCGTGTGCCCGGTCGTGTAGCAGCCGAGGGTCGCCGCTCGGGTCGGGGAGAGGAGCTTGAACCGGCGGAGGTGGACCATCTGCTCGAGCCCGTCCACGGTCACCGTGTTGTGGGCTCGCGTGCCCTGGAAGTGGCGGTGCCAGAGCTGAGGCCCATTGTAGAGGTACGACCCTCCGTCGCAGACCACGTTCAGGCCGCGCCAGAAGATGTCCACGTGGAGCATGTCCATCTGGGCGAAGCGATCCCGGACGGTCCCGCAGCGAAAACAGGCGAAGCTGCTCGGCTCGGGCCCGCGCAGCACGTGGAAGCCAGACCAGGAGAACGACACGGACCCTTGGTGGCGTGGCCGCAACGGCGCGTTCAGCCGGTCGCTGCCCAGGAGCCAGGCAGCTTCCTCGTCCCATGGGCCCGGCGGGTAGAGGCGCTCCCCGCGACTGGCCAGCGCGGCGGCCTGGAGCGTGGGGCGAAAATCGGTGAAATCGCAGGTGGAGAGGAGCGCGGGGAGGCCGCCGTCGTTGGTCCCGAAGTTCGGCAGCGAGCCGTCCGCCGGGTTCTGGTGGGCGTGGAGGAAGACGACCGAGCGCTCGAGGGCGGCGAGGAGCCTCGGATCCGCCGGGCTGCCGCTGCGCTCGGTGAAGGCAACGGCGAGCAGCAGGACCTGCAGCGCGAGGCGGTGGTAGTTGTGGGAGAGCTGGAGGTAGGCGCCGTCCCTGGACGGCCCGGTCACCACCGGCGCGACCTACGCTCCCTCCCGGACCCACAGCGGCGTGAGCTCCAGCTCGACGGCGTCGAAGGGCGGGATCCGGGCCCGGTCGTCGCCGGTCCAGGCGTCGAGCCGCGACCAGCGCCCCTCGACGAGCTCGAACGTTTCCAGGAGCTCGAGCGCGGGATCGAGCAACCACAGCCAGCGGACGCCCGCTCGCGCGTAGACGTTGGCCTTCTGCTTCCGGTCCCAGCTCCCCGTCCGCGGCGAGAGGACCTCGCAGACCCAGTCGGGGGCGAGGGTGAAGTGGGCCGTCTTCATCGAGGGCGCCCGCTCCGCGCGCCAGGCGGCGAGGTCCGGCACCAGCACGTCCGCGCCGAGGTGGAGCTCCGGTTCGTCGTGAAAGACCCAGCCTCCGGGGCCACCGCGCCCGCGCTGGAACGGGCCGCCGAGATCGATCCCGAGCCCGGACGCTGCAACGCCGTGCGGCCCGGCGGGGCGCGGTTGGACGCTGAGCTCCCCGTCGACGAGCTCTGCGATGCAGTGCGGCGGGGCAGCGAGGAGGTCGTCGTAGGTCGCTCGGCGTCGTGCAGGCCCGCCCATGCCGGGCATTGTGCGCCATTCCAGGGCGGCTGTCCTGGTGGCACGCCGGGCGGGCCGACCGGGCAAGCGAGGTGGCTCATGCTAGAGTCGTCGCCGATGGCCGACTCGGCGCGACGCATGGCCACGTACGACGACATCCTCGCGCTCCCGGAGGAGGTGGTCGGGGAGATCGTGGGCGGAGAGCTCTACGGCCAACCGCGGCCAGCGCTCCGGCACGCGCTGGCGGCTTCTGCGCTGGGTGGCGAGCTCGGTCCGCCGTTCATGCGCGGGCGGGGGGGACCGGGAGGTTGGATCATCCTCGACGAGCCCAAGCTCCACCTCCAGGCGGAGTCGTCGTCCCCGATCTCGCCGGCTGGCGGCGGGAACGCATGAGCGAGGTTCCCGACGTGGCGTACGTCGAGCTCGCCCCGGACTGGGTCTGCGAAGTCCTTTCTCCGCCCACCGCGCGCCATGACCGGCACGAGAAGCGGGCCGTCTACGCCCGCGCTCGCGTGCCGTTCCTCTGGCTCGTCGACCCGGCCGCGAAGCTCCTCGAGGTGCTCGCGCTCGACGGCCCGAGCTACCGCGTGCACGCCACGTACGCAGGCGACGAACTGGTGCGCGCCGACCCCTTCGCCGCCATCGACCTCGATCTCGGCGCGCTCTGGGCCCGCTGACCGCGGGCATGGCCGGCGCTCGGCCGACGCGCCGTTTCCTGGCTGGCGAGAACCGCCGCCGGGCCTCACGGCCTCGCCGCCGCGCCTCACGGCCTCGCCGCCGCGCCGTCGTCGATGACCGCGGGTCCACGGTCTTGCGCGGCTTCGTGGCCGGCGGTACACCGGAGCCCGGTTGGACGGTGCCGGAGCTCCGAGGGCGAACCCCCCGCGAAAATAGCGCCGCACAAAGCTGCAACGCCCACCTCGGTTCATCACCGTGTGGGCGTCGTTGGTGTGCGATCGTGTTCGCTTGGTTGCGCGGGGGCGATACGTCCGAATCCTACAGGAGAAAATCCCGGGATCCCGTGGTGCTTCCTGATCCCCCGGGCCCCGGACCGGCGACGGATGCCGGAGACGTGGCGAAGGCAATCGGGATCCTGATCGGCGCGGTGGGAGTAGGATACGCCTCGGCGGTGGGCCGCGTCTACCCCTCGGTGGGCGGGAGGAACGCCTGCTTGGCTCCAGCGGCAAGTGCCGGCCGCTTGACCGAATCCGGCGTCGCCACGACGCCTTCACCGGCCGCAAGTCGAGTCTTGGCGTCGGATGTAGGTCAACCGAGAGGTTGCGCTTCGCCGTTCGTGGGTCCACAGTGGTGGTGTCACTATCGACACCACTACACGCCGCATGGGCAAGCGCATCGACGACCTCATCGCCGGGATGCGAACCGCGCCGACCAACGTGCGGTTCGCGGATGCGTGCAAGGTGGCCAACCACTTCTTCGGGAAGCCACGCCAGGAAGGCACGAGCCACGCTGTCTGGCGAATGCCGTGGGCCGGCGATCCTCGGGTGAACTTGCAGAACGACCACGGCAAGGCCAAGGCGTACCAGATCCGACAGCTCCTGGCCGCCATCGACCGTCGCAGAGAAGAACAGAAGGACAGGTAGCCATGGGTGAAGCGACTCACTACGCGTACCGCGTCATTTGGTCCGACGAGGACGGCGAGTTCGTGGGCCTCTGCGCCGAGTTTCCCAGCCTGAGCTGGCTCGCGAAAACCCAAGCGAAGGCGCTGGCGGGGATCGTGCGACTCGTCGAGGACATCCTGAAGGACATGGCGCCCAGCGAGGCCCCCGAGCCGCTCGCTGCCAGGCAGTACAGCGGCGAATTCAGGGTTCGGATCCCACCTGAGGTGCATCGTCGTCTCGTGATCGAAGCTGCCGAAAGCAAGGTGTCGCTCAACCGCCTAGTCAGCGCGAAGCTCTCGCGCGGATGACTGGATCGAGTTCGAGGCTTGCCGTCGAGGTTCGCGGCGCGGAGGATCCTGGACCAATGAACCCCCGCCTCACCGTCATCACCCTCGGCGTCACCGATCTCGCCCGGTCCCGCAGGTTCTACTGCGATGGCCTCGGCTGGAAGGCGTCCAGCAGCTCCGACGAGCACATCGTCTTCATCGATGTGGGTGGCGTTGTGCTTGGCCTCTACCCGAGGGACCTCCTGGCTGAGGACGCTACGTTGACCCCAGGCAGCGGATTCGGCGGGGTCACCTTGGCCCAGAACGTGGGCTCGAAGGCAGAGGTCGACGCTGCCCTTCAAGCTGCCGTGAAGGCAGGAGCGACGCTGCTCAAGCCCGCAGCCGACACCTTCTGGGGCGGCTACTCCGGCTACTTCGCAGACCCCGACGGACACCCGTGGGAGGTGGCGTTCAACCCGTTCTGGAAGCTCGACGAGGCGGGCAGGGTCGTGCTGCCGGGGTGATGGTATCCTCTCCCATCGGGAAGGCTGCGGTCCGGATGGCTTCAAATCGCTCGTACACGTTGCTCTCGGTGATTGTTCTCCTTGTCGGTGCTTCCGGCTGCGGTGACAGTGGCGGCGATGGTCCTGCTGCCACCGGTGGGGCTCCGGTTGGAGACACTGGCGGTGGCACAACCACGGGAGGAGCCGACTCCGGCGGCGGGGGAATGGGTGGAGGAGATGCCGCCAGCGGTGGAGCCACCAGTGGGGGCCAAACCACCGGTGGAGGGGGATTGACCAGTGGGGGCACAACCTCCGGAGGCTCCGGTGGATTCGCTGATGGTGGCACGGGTGGTAGCAGCCATACCGGAGGTCTTGGGGGCGTGACCACGGGCGGTGGCGGAGGGACCGGTGGCACGAGCAGTGGAGGAATTCCGCCCGGCACCGAATGGAACTGCGACGGAGCTTGTCCTGAAGACCGCCCGCTCACAGGGACACCGTGTGACGGTGCCGTCGGTTGCTTCTATACGGAAGGCCAATGTTTGTGCAGTGGTGCCGAATGGAGCTGCGATGGCGAATGCCCAGACGACCCACCCACGACCGGCACTTCGTGCAACGAAGCCGTTGCCTGCTACTACGCCGATACGCTGTGCTTCTGCGGCGGCGGCCGCTGGAATTGCGACGCCGAGTGTCCGGACCCACCCCCAACGACCGGCACCCCGTGCGATGCCCCCGTCATCTGCTTCGATTCCCCGCAGTGCGCGTGTCTTTGGCTCCCAATATCGCGGATCGATCAGTGCGGGCAGGTTGGTACGCGAACTCCGCCAGCGTCTAGGTCGCCCTGGCACTGCTCCTCGGTGTAGTTGCCGCACTGGCAGTGGCAACACGGCGTTTCAGTACACCTATGACATGGCCGGCCAGATGATCGCTAGCGTAGCGACCGTCGCCGGGCGGGAACGCCCGGGC
>JAFGBI010000068.1 GCA_016933275.1 Polyangiaceae bacterium
ACGTTGCCGTGACCCGATCGGGGCCGCACTGGGCCACGATGTCCCCATCCTCGCAGTAGGTGTGGCCAGGCTCCTCGCCGACGCAGCTCGCGAGGATCGGCGAGCACACACCGCTCGTTCGATCGCAGCTCTCGGCGGGTTCGCACTCACCCACCAAGAGCCAGGTGCCCGAGCTGCAGTAGAGCGACTGCTTCGCGTTCGGACCGCTGCAGCTCAGCATTCCCCAGGTCGCACAAGGCTCGCCGGCCGTGATGGTCGCCATTCCGCCAGCACCGCCCGCCCCGAGCTCGGGGTCGGGGTCGGTGGTCATGGCGCAGTCGGAGCCATAGCCGCCGATCGCCGGTCGGGTGCCCCCTTCGCCTCCCTGGTCTGCGCTCTGCCCTCCGGCAGCATGGTCACCAGCGGTCCCGCCAGACTGGGTGCCGCCAAGGGCGCCCATGCCGGCACACCCCGCGCTCGCGGTACCCCCGGCGCCGGCTGAGCTCACGTCGCCGCCCGCTCCGCCCGGACTCGGGCTGCCGTCGCCACCCTCGCTCGCGCCCCCGACGATGGCTGAGGTGCCCGCCGAACCGCTGCTCCCGCCAGCCGCTCCGCCTCCCGAAAGCCCGCCGCTGCTCAGGGACCCAGCTCCCGCGCCGGTGGCACCGCTCCCCGAAAGCCCGCCCCCGCTCGGGGATCCGGCAATCCCGCCATTGGCACCAGTCCCCGAACCTCCTCCGCTCGCAGGACCGGAACGCCCTCCCGTCGCCACGGGTCGGTCGCCGCCCGTCGAACCGACCTCCCCACCATTGGCACCGATCCCCGAGCGCCCGCCGCTACGGGCTCCCCCCGTCAGGCCGCTCCCACCGGTAGGATCGCCGCCCGAGAGGCCTCCGATTGCCCATCCGCCACCGCTCCCTGCGGTCGCGGCCGAGCCGCCAGATCCAGAGGCACCGCCCGTCGCCACTTCGTGGGCACCAGCCGCCCCCGCCGACGCCCCTCCGTCGTGGTGCGACCTGCTACAGGCCACGACCGCGATCAGGCCGAGCGCGGGCCCGATTCGGCAACACCATCCGAGATCATAGCGCATGAGCATCACAGGGCAGGGATCCCTCATGACATCGAGACTAGTACCCGACCCTGAACATGTTGACCGAAGGCAAGAGGCTCGGAACCAACGCCGAGGACCCTCCCACGTAGTCCGGGGTGGTCGAGATGTAGCCGAGGCCGAGTTGTCCGGCGCTGTTGGCACCCCAGCAGCGCACCCGCCCATCGCTCAGCAGCACGCAGGTGTGTGAGTCGCCGACGAAGACGTCCGTACCGGTGAGCCCAGCTCCGAACTGCAGATCCGAGAGCTTGTTCGGGAGCGTCGCCTCCGTGTTGCCCCGCGGGGTGATGTCCGAGAGGCCGAGCTCGGCGGAGTAGTTCTGTCCCCAGCAGCGGATCCCGCCCGCCGAAAGATCCACACAATGGTGGTAAACCCCGGCCGCGAGCGAACGCACGGTGTCGCCGCTGAAGGGCACGTTGCCGGCGATGGAAGGCGCCTCGCCCGCCGCGTCGGCGACGTCATTGTTGCCGGCAATGCCCAATACGCCATTGGTGTTCTCTCCCCAGCACTCGAGCGTGCCGTTCGTGAACACCACGCAACTGTGGGAACCGGCCACCACGAGCGTGGATACCGTCCGGCCGGCGTCGGTGGTCACGAGCCCAGTCGTGTCGGAACCGGCCGGGACATTCGGGTCCACCGCGTTCGGCAGCTCGGTGTCTCCGATGTTCTGGGCGTGCTGGCGACCGAGCTGGCCGGAGTAGTTATAGCCCCAGCACCGAACCCTACCGGTGGAGAGGAGGGCGCAGACATGGCTCGAACCCACCCCGACATCGGTCGCCGTGCCGCCGATCGATATCGGGCCGTACCCCGACGGCAGCAGCGGGGGTTGTTGGTAGCTCACCGTGTTCATGTGCCCGAGCCCGAGCTGCCCACGGTTGTTGTAGCCCCAGCAGCGGATATCACCGTTGGTCAGCCGCACACAGCTCGTGTTGCCTCCGATGGCAATCCTGGACACCGATCCCCCGACGGAGATGGCGCCGAGGTTCATGGGGGTGCTCGTATGAGCGGCGTTGTCTCCCAGGCCCAGCTGGCCGTAGTTGTTGCGCCCCCAGCAACGCACCGTCTGGTTGGAGAGCAGGGCGCAGGTGTGATTCACACCGGCGTCGATATCGACCGCGGTGCCCCCGAGCTCGATCAATGGGATCTCGTAGGGCTCGTCGGTTCCGTGGGGATCCGTATTGCCGAGCCCCAGCTGGTTGTGCGTGTTGTCGCCCCAACAGCGCACGTCGCCGGTCTCGAACAGAGCACAGGAGTGATCCAGCCCCATCGCCAGCTTGACGATCATGGAGTCCTGGCAGTCGTTCTCGCAGCCGTCCGCCTCGTTCCGGTTTCCGTCGTCGCACTCCTCGTCGATGCTCGTCTGCACCTTTCCGTCACCGCAAGTCGGATCGAGGCAGTTTCCCTGTGAGCAGAGCCCGCCGCAAGTGACGTCGGTGGTCGTGACGAGATCGGGGCCGCAAGTCCGGCGGAGATCGTCGCCCTCACAGAAGGCATAGCCGCCGATGTGGCCCAAGCAGCCAGAGATGATGGTCGTGCAGGTACCGTCCGCCTGGTTGCAGTTCTGGCTGCCGGGGCAGGTGGTCTGGAACGCCCACTTCCCGCTCACGCACCGGAGCTGCACCTTCTGGGCAGTCCCAGCGCAGGCGAGCTGGTTGGAGACCGAGCAAGAGCAGCCCTCGGTCGGCGTGGTGGGACAGGCGTCGCAGTTCTGGCCGTAGTAGTTGTTGGCGCAGGTGCTGCAGCTTGGCTGCGCCCAGCCGGTCTCGCATGCGCAGCTCCCGGTGCCGGTGATCCCATCGTCGCAAGCGCCGTGCACACAGCTGCAGAGCGCGCAGGTCGGACCGTAGCGGTTGTCCTGACACTGGTTGCAGCTTGGCCCGGTGAAGCCAGGTGGGCAGGCGTAGCAGGTGCCGTCCCCATCCAGTCCGTCGTTGCAGCTGCCACCCCCGCAGCTACAGGCCTGACAGGTCGCCCCCCAGTAGTCCGGGCTGCAGGTGTCGCAGTAGGGCTCGGCCCAGCCAGTGTCGCAATCGCACGAGCCGCTGCCCTGGCTCCCATCGTCGCAGTCACCCTGGTCGCATCGACACCGCGTGCAGGACGCGCCGAAATAGCCGTTGGCGCAGTCGGCGCAGGAGGGGCCATCCCACCCGGTGTCGCACTCACAGCTCCCGTCGCCGTCGATGCCGTCGTCGCAGTCCCCGTGCGGACCGCAGGTGCACTGCGTGCAGCTTGCCCCGTAATAGTCGGGATCGCAGGTGTCGCAGCGGACCCCATCCCAACCGGCCGCGCAAATGCAGGATCCGTCACCGCCGATCCCCTCGTTGCAGGTGCCGTGGTCGCACGGACAGCTCAGGCAGTTCGGGCCGTAGCGGCCTTCCGCGCACTGGTCACACTGGGGACCGGCAAAGCCGTCGTCGCAGTCACAGCTCCCGTCGCCGTCGATGCCGTCGTCGCAGTCGCCGCGCTCGCAGGTGCAGAGCACGCAGTTCGGGCCGAAGCGGTTCGCCTGGCACTCGTCGCAGCTGTCGCCGATGAACCCCTCGGAGCAGTCGTAGCAGGTGCCGTCCCCGTCGGTGCCGTCGCTGCAGGTACCCTCGCCGCAATCGCAGGCCTGGCAGGTCGCGCCGTAGTGGTTGGGCTCGCAGGCGGCGCAGGAGGGCTCGGCCCACCCGTCCTCGCAGGAGCACGCGCCGTCCCCATCGATGCCGTCATCGCAGGTGCCGTGCACGCAGCTGCACTCGGCACACGTCACGCCGTAATGGTTCTCCTCGCACTCGTCACAGCGATCGCCCGTGAAGCCCTCCTGACAGCCAAGGCAGATGCCGTCCCCGCTGACACCATCGTTGCAGGCGCCCCCGCCGCACTCGCAGAGCTGACAGGTCGCACCGTACCGCTCCGGGGTACAGTCGTCGCAGTAGGGCTCGGCCCAACCCTCGGCACAGGTGCAGGCACCGTCCCCGCCGATCCCCTCGTTGCAGGTGCCGTTCACGCAGCTGCAAGGGGTACATTCCGCGCCGTAGCGGCCGGATTGGCATGCGTCACAGAGGACCCCGACGAAACCTTCGGGGCAGTCGTAGCAGCTTCCGTCGCCGGTCAGGCCGTCGGCACAGGTGAGCGTGCCGCAGTCACAGGCCTGGCAGTCCGGTCCGTAGTAGTCCGGGCTACAGGTGCTGCAGTCGGGCAGAGCCCAACCATCGGCGCAGGTGCAGGTGCCATCCCCGTCGATGCCCTCGTTGCAGGTCCCACTCGCGCAGCTGCAGGGCAGGCAGCCCGAACCGTAGTGGTTCTCTGCGCATTCGCTGCAGTCCTCGCCGGCGAAACCCTCGGGACAGCCGCCGCCGTTGCCGGCGTTCCCGCCGTCGCCGGCTGACGGAGTCCCAGCGCCGCCGTCCGTTTCGTCGCCCCCCATGGGGCCCGCGCCGCCGGGGTAGGTCCCCGCTCCCGGCTCGACCCCGCCGGCATCACCCACTCCGCCCGTCTCCATGCCGCCGTTCTCCGTGCCCGCGCTCGTGCCAACGCCGGCGGCGTTGCCCACCCCGCCCATCTCGGCGCCACCGTTGGGGTCGGGAATGGTCTCGATGGGTAGGCGACTGGGCTCGCACCCGCCGAGCAGGAGCGCCAGCGTGGTTAGGAGACTCCCGAAGACTGTGATCCTCATGGCGACGACCTCGCAGAAACGTCCAAGCACTCCGACTAGAAGCGACCGCGGATCCCGGCGTTGCCGAATCCGACCCAGGGCTCGATGGCCGCGTGCGGCCCGGCACGCTTCCGTGGAGACAGCACCACGAGCGTGACGCCCGCCGCGGTCAACACCCCGCCGGCTGCGAAGCTTGCCACCGCCACCGTCTTCGCCGCGGCCTCGTCCTCCTCGAGTCCTCGGATCTCGCTCTTCTGATCCTCCGTGCAGCGGAGGGGCGTGGTCTGCAAGCACTGGTCCGCGGCCTGGTCCCGGTCACTCCGCTTGCTCGCCGCCAAGCCGAGGAACACACCGCCGGCAGCCAACCCGACCACCCCGAGCCCGACCCCTCCCCACCCCACCAGGTAGAGCGGTGATCGCGGCGCCCTGTCTGCTGCGGGTTCCTTGCCGGCCAGGGTCTTCGCCTCTTTCGTGGCACTGCCCTTCGACCGGGCCTTGGGCACGTTCTCGAACCGCAGCACGACCGACTTCTCCTGCCCCTCCGCGATGGACACTCGATCCTTTTCCACGATATCGCCCACGCGACCCTCGATCGCGACCTCACCGGGATCGACGAGACGCGAAGCACCGACCATCGCCGTCGGCAGGGTCTTGCCGTTGACCTTGACCGACACCCGCGCCGGTTCCACCCCCTCGACCCCGACGACCAGGCGAGGGATGCGCGGCAGCAGCGCTGCGCGCGCCTTGGCTGCACGCTCTTGCGCCTGCCGCTGGCCGGCCGCGTCCCCCTTGTCGATGTCGAGCCGAGTCGCCTGGAGATAGAGCTCCGAGGCTTCGACGAGCTTGTCCTGCTTCTCCAAGGCTTGGCCGAGGAAGTACGCGATCGACGGAGCCCGGACCAGCTCGTACGCACGACGGAGCTTCTCCTCGGCGACCGCGGCGCTGCCTTCCCGTAGCTCGACCACCGCTTCCTTGGCCAGCTCCCGCGCGGTCACGACCGCCTCGTCGACCCCTTGGGCATGGACCGTGGAGGTGGCAAGGAGGGTCGCCATCATCCACATGCAGAACTGTCGCTTCATTCCTTCACTTCCTTCGCGGCGGAGTCCCTTGGGGGCGTGAGCGCGGGCGCCATGAGCCGAGACAAGGTCAAGTGGGTCGGTACTCGATGCTCGCGACAATAGCCAGTGCAATCGCGATAGACACCCGCGATCGATGATACGACACCCCACCCGGGCGCATGCCAGGGTTTTTTCGCCGAATGTCTGGTTGGTTGCGCCTCGATCCTGGAGGCGGGATCACTCCCGAATCGACCCGCGAAAGCCGACTCGCCACCAGATTCGAGGTTCGACGTGCGGACTGGCACGGGTCAGCGCGACTCCAATGCCGGTGAGCCGTCCGGACGCAAGGGCATGGCCCGACGCGGTGGTCTCGCGTTTCAGGCCCACTGGCACGGCAGACCCATTCCGGTTGCGTTCGTCGTCCGTCGCCGGCACGAAATCCAGGCTGATCGCTGACGCCTGATGGCTGATGGCCACGAGAACATTGAGAAATTCTCTGCCAGATCCGGTCACGATCACACCGCCAAGGGCCTAAATCACCGGCCGAGGCCAGTCGTGGAATGGCCGCTTCCCGTCCTCCGTCCGGCCATCGCGGAACGCCATCGGGTCGGCGAAACCCCTGTCCGCGCGATCCGCTGTCGCCGATG
>JAFGBI010000069.1 GCA_016933275.1 Polyangiaceae bacterium
AGCGGTCAGCGGTCAGCGGTCAGGTAGAACGTGGAGACCCGGATCGCTGACGCCTGATCGCTGATGGCCACGAGAACATTGAGAAATCGTCTGCCAGATCCGGTCACGATCACACCGCTGAGGGACTGGAGCACCGAACCGGCAGCAGAGCTCGCCCGAGGCGCCGTTGGAAACGTGCCCTCGCTGGACACGGGTCCGTCCTGAGCGGCGCCGTTGCTGTTGGCAACCCGATCGGCGCTCTCGGCCGAGCCTCGGCAATGGAGGCACGCACCACCTGTCATCGGAGGGCCGAGCCGGCCCGGGGACCGAGGGTCGGCTCTGCGAGCCACCACTGGCTCGAACCAGCGATGCCGAACACCGATCGGCCAAGGGGTGGTGGAGTCAGCCCCCACCCGTGGTTCCCTTCTTCGCGCTGCCCTCATCCCCGCGCGTCGCTGTCGCGCGTGGGGGGAGCCAGAACGCTTGGGCCTCCGGCGCGCCGTCGTGCAGATCCGATGGAGTGGCGACCGGGTAGTGGAATGTGGGACCTTGGGTCGACCCTCCCGGGCGCTCTTCCCCGGTCCTGCGGTGAGTCCCCCGCGATGCGGGACTGCCGTGGGGGGGGAGATGGTAGATTGCTCCACTCTCGAAGCAGGGCTCGGCGCTCCGTTCTTCGCGACAACCGACGGCGTTCGTGGTAGCGTCCGTTGGTTCGAGGAGGGGGAGGCGTGGCGCGGATAATGCTTGTGCAGCCGGAGGCAACGCTTCGCCGAACGATGGCGCGCACGATCGCCGCCGCGGGCCACTCCATAATACCCATGACGACCAGCCACGAGGCGGCGGCGACGGCAGAGGCCTTCGATGTCGGCGTGGTCGATCTCGAACTCCCCGACGGAAGCGGGCTTCATTTGGCGGCGCGGCTCAGTGGGTTCGGGCGCCTTCGCGGTCGCGTTTTCACGGCGAGCCAGCTGGAGAGCGCGGTGGCGCGCCGCGCCGCACCGATGGGTCCCGTGGTCGTTCGCGGCGCCCCCGCGGCCGTTCTACTGGATGCTATCGATCGCGTGTTGGCCGCCATGGATCGAGCCGCGGAGACGATGCGCTCCGGCGTGCGCCCCTCCGCCCCGGTTCACCCATGGCCGTTCGCGTCCGGGGCGGCGGGGTCGAAGCAATCCTGAACAGCCGTCCTATCCATCCCGGGTTGCGCGGCGCCAGCACGACGATGGCGCCACCAGCTCGACTCGAGTTCGTCGACCAGACGTCGAATCAACACCCGCGGCGGCTCGTTCGAAGCGAGCCATGGTCCAACCTCGAGCGGCCACCCCGGCCCCCTCACCGCTGCGTGCGTCGCGACGACGCGGGCTACCAGCTCGGCACGGTGCTCCGGCGCGAGTGCGGGCACAGCCAGGGGGGAGAGCCGCATGAGTCGCCGGCTCAACATCTCCGCGTCCTCCGCGGCGAGCGAATTCCCCATGGTACTCACGTCGTGGAGCAATTCGCCCGCCTCGTAGCGGAGCTTGGCGAGAGCGCGCGGCGTGCTGGTCATCACCACGCAGGTCGATGGCAAGGCGCCGCCGCAGTAGAACGCTAGCGACCGGAGCGCCGTGCGGCGCGCCGCGCGGGAGACCCCCGAGACATAGAGGTTCTCCGCCTCGTCGATCAGAAGCACTGGTCCCTGCCAGCGTTGGATGCGCTGGAACAACTCGGTGAGGAGCAGCAGGCGCGAGTAGGCGTCTCGTCGATGCACCGGCGAGCCTGGCTTGTTCTCGAGGTCGCGGCCGCCGAGGAAGCGTTCGATCCCCGCCGGGACGTCATGGGTGCCGCGCGTGATGCGAAGCACGCGTTTGGCGGCGATCGATGCCTCGCTGCGCGCCACCGCCACCGCCTCGATCGCTCGCAGGAGCGCGCCGCAGGTCGCTGGCGAGCGGGTCGCTCGTGCGAGCCACTCGAGCGCAGTCGGGCGACGAGCCATGGGAAGCTCTGAGTCGGCGAGCAGTCTTCCGTAGTGGCGTGCCGGGTTGCCGAGATCGAGGTTGAGTCGCTCGAGGTTCAGACGGAACACGGGGTGACCCGCCGCGAGCGCGCGGTCGGCGAGGTGGAGCAACAGATGGGTCTTGCCCGTCCCGTAGTCCCCCTCGAGCACGGAGAAGACGCTGCCGGCGAGGCGCGCGTGGGCAAGGAGGTCGGTGATGACGGCGTCGATGCGTTCGTGACCAACGCTCATCGACGCGACCGCCTCCGTCGGCGGCAACCCCTGCGCGACCCGGATGAGGGTACGCAACGCCCTCCGCGCTCGAGCCTCGACCGGCTGCGGGCGGGAACCCGACGGTGGTCCCTCGTCCGACTCGGCCTGCGCACAACTCCGGTGCGGTGGCGGAGGGGCAGCGGTGCTCGGGGTCTCGATCCGGCTAGCGAGCGCCGGCAGCGAGCGGAGAGAGGTCTGACCGACGAAGAGACGCTCGCCGCCCGTGATGATGAGACGAGTAGAGGTCATGCCTCGCCCACTGTCGAAATTGTCGATGAGCTCCCGAAGGAGCGTGTACGCGCGCTCGCGCTGGCGGGGCGGACGTCGGGCCAAATGGTCGCCATCCGTGAGGCAGAGCACCAGTCCCGAGTACCCGAGGCAGCGGACGAGGCGGGTGAACTCGACCAGCGCCCGTCGCGCCGTACGCTCGGTGAGGGCGCCGCGCAGGGCCGAGTTCGGCTCCACCCGCCCAAGCTCGATGCCGTCGAGCCAAGCCTCGAGCCGACGCCCACACCGTTCCGACGTGTCGGCAGCGAGAAGACCGAGACAGAGGGTCGTGAGGTCCCCTGCGACCCCCCAACGAACGGCGGCGCGAGCGAAACGCGCGGCGGCTTCGGTGGGATTCCGGCGGGCGAATGCCCGCAAGTTGGCGGCGAGCCCCCGCTCGCCATTCCTGCCGGCCGTCTCGAAGCCCTCGATGACGGCTCGCACCACCTGATCGAGCTCCGTCAGACTATGCGTGGAGAGCGAGAGCGTCGCGGTGACGAATCCCCAACGCCGAGCGCGGTCGGTCAGGGCCAACGCGAGATTTTGCTGCTGCTCGGCGCACGTACAAGCGAAGAGGGTGACCTCGGATCCCTCGCTGAGTTTGAGGTCGATCAACGCCTGGTCGAGGCGGATGAGCTCATTGGCCGTGGCTGCGGCCTTGTCCCCGGCCCAGTCTTCCCCTCCGGCCCGCTTGCCTTGGTTCGGGTGGACCATGTGCCGTCGCCTACCGCGGCTTGCCCAGAAACGCGAGCAATCGCGCAGGAGTTCGCTCGGCCGCGCGGACGGGAGCTCGCCGGTCAGACGGGGATGCGCCTCGTTCGGGCGTGCAAGCGGGCACGGGCGAGCCGGAGGACGACGCGGAAGTGAGAAGGCTCCACGGGTTGGATGCTCAGCCGCGCGCCTCGCTGGGTCACCATCATCCCGCTGAGTTCTGGATGTTCCTTGAGGATTCCGAGGGGGACGATGGTAGCGAACCGCTCCACGAAGGCCACCTCGACAGACCACCATCGCGGCGCATCCCTCGTGGCGCGAGGGTCGAAGAAGGGGCTTCGGGCATCGAATTGCGACCGATCGGGGACGGGGCGGGCGGCGATGCGGAGCAGTCCCGCCGCACCCGGCGGCTCGACACTCGAGTGGTAGAAGATCGCGAGATCATCGACGGCGAGCTGGTCGCGGATCAGGTTTCTTGCTCGATAGTTGCGCACGCCGTCCCATGCGGTGTGCCCATCACGCTCGAGGTCGGCGATGGAGTAGGTGCTCGGCTCGGATTTCAGCAGCCAGAAACGACCCGTCATGACGCCACCCGGCATTGGTACTCGGGACGGTGATCACCAGAGCACGCTGGCAGGCGAATTGACCCAGAGTCACCCGGTGCGCAAGGCAGCGTGATCGCAGGAGCGACCGCTGCGCAACGAGGCAGCATGAGGGGCAACAGCGGAGGGAGCAGGGTGTGATTGCCTCCCGGTCCCTCATGTGCCGCAATCCAGCAACGGGCGAAAGAATTGTCACTCCCCGAAATCCCCGCAGCCGTGATAAAGCGCCTGGCCGCTGCCGGACTTGCGCTACACTTCCTCGGGCGGCGTCGCGCGCGTTGTGGTATGCCGGGCGTCCGAAAGGGTTCAGTCAGAAAGGTCGATTGGGGTCATGCGTCGTAACATTGCTTGGTTCTGCAGCGCGGTGGTGATCGGGGGCGCAACCATCGCGACTTTGGCTTGCACCGAGGCGCCCGAAGCCACCACGCCGTTCATGACGGGCGGGGTCGCCAACACGGGCGGAGCCCCCAGCGGTGGCAACATGGCGACCGGCGGTTACATGGCCACTGGCGGTTATGTGGTCACTGGCGGTTACATGACCACCGGTGGGTATATGGTCACTGGCGGCTACATGACGACAGGTGGCGTCGGCCTCGCGGCCACGGGCGGCGTCATGACCACCGGCGGCGTCATGACCACGGGCGGCGCCATGACCACGGGCGGCGTCATGACCACGGGCGGCGTCATGACCACGGGCGGCGTCATGACCACGGGCGGCTCCGCGCCCACGGGCGGCTCCGCGCCCACGGGCGGCTCCGAACCGACCGGTGGATCGAACCCCACAGGCGGCACTGGACCCTCGACCGGCGGCACGTCCGGGATCGTTCCGGAGGAAGCGGGAGACGCCTTCATCAAGGACTGGAACGGGAGCGGGGTGATCGGGGCATGGTTCACCTACGTGGACACCGGCGGCAGCGAGATCACACCGGACGAGGGCGATACGGTCGAGGTCACCGCCGACGGGATCTGTGTCAGCGGCACCGTGGGTGATCCCTGCGCGACCGATCCGTGCGACTACGACATCTGGGGCGCGGGCCTTGCTTTCCAGGTGTGCGGGGCTCCCGACAGCACCTCCTGGCTGCCCGATGACGTGGCCGAGGGACTGACCGCTGGCAAGGAGTACAGCGCTGGCGAATGCCCGACGAAGCTCGAGTCAATCAGCAACGTATCCTTCACCCTCGTCGGAGACGCACCGGGGCTCAGAGTCATCTACAACCTGGGTGGGTCGGGCAACTTCGGCTTCTGCGAGAGTACCTCCAAGTGTAGTGCGTCGGATGCGGAATGGCCGTGGGATGACCCCGTAGATATGAGCTCGGCCGACACGGAAGTGGTGCAGATCCAGTTCCAGATCCCTGGCCAGGCCAGCGGCTCGTTCGATTTCTGCATCACGGACCTGACAATCACCCCATAGCCAAGGATCTCTCCCTCCGCCCGATCGTGGGATGATAGAGGGCAGCGCCGGCGGGCGTCGGGTTTGCTTCGTTCCTTCTCTCGCCAAGCGCCTCGAGCACCGATCGCAGGTCTGCCAACAGGAACAACGGCAACGTGCCTGCGCGGGACGAGGGATCCGTTTAGCCAAAGTCCCGCCCCCTCATTGCGGTGCGGGTGGCGCCATGGGCTGCCTTCCCGCGGCGCCTTAGGGGAGATCCTAAGGCGCTTCGTGGCTCGGCCTGTTGGTTCTCGCAGCGAGCGACCTGGCTGCTGCCACGGCGGTGACGAGGAGGTTGCATTCGTATGCAGGATGCCCGCATCATTCATGGGTGATGCAACTGGCCAGCCCGCCGTTGGAGGCTGCTCGGAAGAGGTGGCACCAGGAACTGATGGGGCAAGGGCGATGGGCTGATGGGGAAGAGATGAAATGGGTTGGCTGAGAGACCTGATGGCAGAGGCCATTCCACCCGTGCGAAGCTTCGGTGAGCTCGCACGGAATGCTTTGGCCGACCCAGACTGGCCTTCGGACAATCGCCCGCTTCCTCGTTCCCTCGAAGCCATTCTTGGCAAGCTCGATCGCAACCTGGAGCTCGGTTGGCTCGGAGATCGGCCCGCAGTTCGGAATGCCCTGGCACGCGCCCTTTCCTGCTGCCCAGAGGATCTCGACCAGGCGGTGGCCCGGGCAAGGCCAGAAACGGCACGGCATGAAGGACGAATCCGGCTCCATGCGCTGCCGTTCGGCCGGGCAATCGATCTGCGCACAGAGGAGCTGCCACCAGGGATCCCAACGGAGGTCCTGCACCCGGCTCGATGGGCTCGACTCTGGTGGCAGGCGCCCTCCGGCTCGGGACGCTCCCTCGTGGGCGAGTGGTTGCGGGCCCGCGGGTTGGCCGAATTCGTGGACACCCCAGCCACCGGAGATCCTTTGGTGGGCGGATTGCGAGGCCGTCCCCGATTCATCGAGCTCCATCGCACCAATGAGTCTCGACCATTGGTCGACCAGTCGGTGTGCGTGGCCGCGCCGTTCCCCCCGCTGAACGAGGGATTCGCGGTCGTGCGGTCGCCCCCGGTGGGAACCTTCCTCCGCGAGCTCCTGGAGTGGATCGCGGCGCGCCTCCCCCACGACAGCAGCTTCGATCCAGAGCGTGCGCTGGTCTGGTTCGAGCGAGAACGGCTCGCCCGGGGCCTCACTGACACCGTGGGCACGGTGATCGGGATCTGCGGTGCGCTCGACGAGGTCGGTTTTCGCACGGCCATCCAGGAGCCGCTGGGCGCGTTGGTGCGGGCCCTGCTCGACCGCCGGATCGCGGAGCTCACCGAGCGAGGACACACCGATGCGCCGTGGTTGCGGCGTGCGGCCCAGGAGGTCCTCGTCGGTCTCGCCGCTAGACTGCTCGGCGATCCGACGGCAGCCTGGCACGAACCCCGAAGCCTCGACGACTGGCTCGCCCTCATCCCGGACGAGTTCCAGCGTGATGTAGACGTGGACTGGATGCGAGCGCTGCTCGCGACCGCCGACGGCCCCATTCGGGCCCGTGACGTCGAGCGGGCGGCGCGGCGCCTACCCCCGGGAGCATTTCGCATCGTCCGCGGACTCAGCGCCGCCGGATTCCTGACGACGACCGGACCGAGCGCGGACCTGGCACTCCGACCTCTGTGGTTGGGGCAGACGCTGGTAGACACGGCGCGCCAGAGGCTCGTCCGTGGCTCGCCGCTCGCGTATGGTGCCGCGCTGCTCTCGCCCGAGGCCGCGGATTCCGTGGCCGAAGAGCTCCTGCACCGGCTCCGGGCCGACGACCTCGCCACCATCGAAGACGTCCTCGATCTCGACCCCGACGAGAGTGCCGCCGCCTCTGCCGCGTTGGAGGCGGTGTTCCGCGTCGCCGGCATCGCCGTCCTCGAGGGGAGCGAGCTCCCGACCGAACTGCTCGGGTCGCTCGCCTCTGAGCAGCTGCGCCTCCTCACGTCGTTCGAAGGCGGGCTGCCGACGCCGCGGGTAGGGCACCGCGCCCGCGCCGGTAGCCTGCTTTCCGACGCGACCTTCTGGCTCGCCGCGCTGGCAATCACAGAGACCCTCGGCAGCGGTCGCGGCCATTCGGCCCTCGAACCCTGGCGGGCCCCGTCGCCGCCGCCGGGGCTCCGCGAGTTGCTGGACGCGGTGGCCAGCGAGCTACCCGCGTTCACCGAACCCCGTGCGATCGAGACGTTCGCCCTCGTCGACCGGCTGCGGCGGGTGTTGGGTGAGCTCGCGGAGCCGTGCCACCCGCTCGAGCGTCCCGGCGCAGTGCTCGACGAGCTCGCGCTCGGCGTCCCGGAATGGCAGAATATCGCCGCGATCGGCGAGGTACCCCACGGATACACCGCCGTCGCCGTGCTCGCCGAACGTCGCGGCATGGCGTGGAGCGACGTCGCCCGCGAGATCTGGACTGCCTTCATCACGGCTCGGTGTCCCGTGGCGGGGGCCCGCGCTCTCGATCGCCAGACCGCGTTCGGAGCGGAGCTGTGGAGAGCCGTACCGACGGAGGTATGGGCGGAGCTCATCGCGCGCGACGAGCCCGATCTCGATTTCACTCACGCCGACCAGGCGACGGTACACGGGCTGACCGCTCGCCTACCGGACGTGGGACCGCGGGTGAGCGAGGCGTTCTGGAATTCCGCACCGTCAGCGGCAGCCGAGGCCGCCCTCGCCCATGCACCACCCACCACGACCATCGCCGCCACGCGGGCGTGGACCCGTGCTCCGGCCGCGGTCATCGCCGCCCTCCCCGAGCTGGTCACTCGCCCCGCTGACCTCTCGGCGCTCCTCGCCGCGGCGCCCATCGAGCAGACAGCGGCGATCGCGACCGTCGTCGAGACGGTGCGGCGCGACTCCATCCCAGACCGAACGCTGCGCGAAATCAGCCGCTGGGCTCACGCGCGCGTCGCCATGCGAGCCCCCGAGTACGGGCGGGCCTTCTCGCTCCTCGTCGGGATCGAGCAGGACCTCGCCCGGGTGACGCGGCGGGACCGAGGCCACGCTCAGGGGCACAGATCGTAGTCGAGCGGGTCGTTGGGATCGCACTGGTGCACCGCCCGCTCGATCACCGGCCGCGTGAAGCCGGTTGGGTGCGGGCCGAGCCCAGGCTTCCGCGTTGGAGGTGCTGGCCATGCCGCTCGCAGCTTGGCGACGGTCTCTCTGAGCTCGGCGACCTCGTCGCGCATGGAGTCAACCTCGGCGTCGGACTGTCGCATGAGCCGCACGCTCTCCTCCGCGCGCTCGCTCTCGGCGACGGCCAAGGCGTTGAGGGCGGCGTGCTGACGGTTCGCCGCGGGCTGAACCACCTCGAAGTAGCCGATGCACCCCGCCCCGGCCAGCACCGCCCAGGCAACGTTGGTGGCAACGATGACAATGCGCGCCCGACGCCTGAAGCCCACGTCGGCGAGCGCGTGGAGCCGCCGCTCGTGCTCCTGTTGGCGCTCGAGGAGCGCGACGTTCGCGGCCGCTTCGGCCTCGAGCCGCGCTCGCTCGATGGCCGCGTGGCGGAGCGCCTCGATGCGCTGGCGCTCTTCCTCTTCCTGCTGACGGGCGAGCGCCGCTGCGCGCTCCGCAGCCTCCAAGCGGGCCCGCTCCGCCTCCCGGGCCGCCGCGCGGGAGGCTTCCTTCGCTTCCGCCTCGGCAGCCTCCCGCCGTCGCCGCTCTTCTGCCTCGGAGCGGACGCGGTCCTCCTCGGCCTCCAGCAGGCTCTTCAGCGTGAAAAGCGCGGACGTCTCCTTGCTCTCGGCCATGGCGAGCGGCTCCTTCGGTTGACCGAACGCCTCTTTGGCGCTCGGTATGCCAGTAGGACGTCGCTCACCCCCTTCGCCTTTGGTGGCTACGGCGGGCCCGCGGGAGAAGATGCGGCGACTGTTCCGGCGTGGGACCCACCGACCGGGTGCCGGAGGGTTCCCCCGGTCCGAGCGAGGTCCCTCAACAACCTGGGTGGTTCGAAGCGGGATCCGAGGTCCCGGGCGAGGTCCTCGAGGCGCCGGGTGAGGTCGCTGGCCCCCACCACATCGGCGTAGCGAAGAGGACCGCCGCGACCCGGGGGGAACCCGACCGAGTGGACCCCGCCCACGGCCGCCGCTGCGGCCGTGCGGAGCAGGCCCTCTTGCGCAGCGATCAGCGCTTCGACCACGATGCGAAGAACGCAGCGGTCCACGATGGTCCTCGGCTCGACGGCGTGCATCCGCGTCCCGAGGGTGGAGTAGACGGAGGGATCCGGGCCCCGGCGGCGACCCCGCTGGTCGTAGCGAAAGAAGCCGTGCCGCGCCGCGCGACCCCGACGTCCGCTGGCCAGGAGGGCGGAGGCTCCAGCAGGGTATGCCAGCCGAGCGCCCCCCGCGCGGACGAGCCCTTGCGCGATGACGAAGCCGGTCTTCCACCCAATGTCGTCGAGAAGCGCGAGCGGCCCGGTGGCGAAACCCCACTCCACCAGCGCGGCTTCGATGTCCACGACTGGAACCCCCTGCTCGACGAGATGGAGAGCCTCGCCGATGTAGGCCGTCAGGAGCCGGAGGCCGTAGCCGCCGGGAGCGTCCTCGACGGGGATGGGGAGGAACCCCTGGCGACGAACGACCGCGGCGACGAGCCTCACGGCCTCCGTGTCCGTCACGGACGCGGCCGCGATCTCCGCGACGCGGCGTCCGCCAACGGGGGGAAGATAGCGGAGTCCGACCCACCGAGAGGGCTCGCGCGCCACGGCTGCCACCGCGCCCACGGTGTCCGAGATGGAGGTGATCGCGATCACCGTACCCACCTCGACCATCGACTCGAGATCGGCCACGCTGGACACCACGTCGTAGGGGGGGTCCGTGCCGCCCGCGATGACCAAGACCGGGGCGGTACGTTCGCCGCCGTGAGCGGACGTCCACAGCCGGCTGAGCACTCGCGCTCGCTCCTCCGCCGTACACCGGCCCTCCCTCACCGCCGCGGTGAGGAGGCGATCGAGCTCGGTGCGCACACGCTCGAACGCACCCGCATCCCGATCGAGCAGATGCGTCGAGAAGCCCGCGGTCCACGCGCTCGCGACGATGACATCGATGGCCTCCGGAGCGCCGGCGATCCCAATCGCGGCAGCGGGCGCGAAGGGCGCACCGCGGTTGGGTGGCGGAAACGAGCCGCGGATCGCGACCTCGTCCGCCAACAGCGCTCGCCGATGCTGCGCGTCACGGCCGACGACCAGGCTTCCGAAGGCCCGCCGCTCGACCTCTTGCCCTGCCCGCGGTCCGTGCTCCAAGCCCACCACCACGGCGTTGATGATCGATGCCACCGCTGGCGTGTGCTGGGCGGCCTCGATCTCCCAGCGTTGTCGCACGCGGCGAAAAGCGCGCTCGGGTCCGGGAATGACCCTGCCGAGGCGGTCCCCGGCCCACGCCAACGGAGAGCCGAAGAGGCTTCGGCGGCGGCCCCGTCCCGAGCGTCGCCCCGCCGCGGAGAGGGCGAGCCCCACGGCCGTCTCGAACTCGGTCCCGGGCCGAGCGAGGTGGTGCACGAGCCCGCGGCCGTGCGCCTCGCTCACGGAGAAGACCCGCCCCGCGCACAGGAGCTCGAGGGCGGTATCGGGCGCCACCGCGCGCGGTAGGCGCTGCGTCCCTCCGGCCGCGGGAACGAGACCAAACCCCACGGCTGGGTGCCCGAACCGGGTGCGCTCGGCGTCGGTCGCGACGCGCACGTCCGCGACCAGCGCGAGCTCGAGGCCAACGCCGATGCACGCACCATCGATGGCCGCGATGACCGGGATCCCCAACCCTTCGAGGCGATCGAGCGCCTCCTGCGCGGAACGCGCGAGATCGGCGCCGTCATGAGTGGAGCGGATCTCGTCCAGCACCGCCGGGTCGAGACCCGCGCAGAAGCAGCCAGGTCTGGCCGAAGCCAAAACGAGCCCCCTGAGGCCCCGGGTGTCGGCGAGCTCTCCGGCAACGCGGAGAAGCTCGATGGCATCGGCGGGGACCAGGAGGTTCCTCGGGCTATCGGGGACGGCCAGCTCCAGCACGGCGACGCCGTCACCGCGCCGTGACCACCTGAAGACCTGCCGCGGCTCCGCTCCCTTGGGAGTCACGACCTGCGCCCCTCGGTCGAAGAGAGGGCCCCGGCGCGAACCATGGGCGAACGCACCCCCGCGCAGCGGCCGGCGCGCCGCCCTTGCCTGATGGTGTCTCGCTCCATACTCCGACCGCTCCCTGACGAACCCAAACCCAGTCCATCGTCCGGCCCCTATGGTGTCGATGGCGGCGAGGCCGCGCGGACACCCCGTGGCTTTGGGGCCACGGATCCGCGACATCACTGTCGCGGTCCACAACGAAAGCCACGGGGGTTGCCCGCACCCCGCTGGGATTGGGTCGGCCGGCGATCCATGGTACAGGTATTGCAGCGTTCGGGCGACGGACTTGGTCGGTGACCGCGGGAACGCGGCCCCGCAAGCCAGGCCATCACCGCGGAAGGGGTACCATGACGAGAATCCAACACTTCGCCATCGCTGTCCTCGGAGCGCTCGCCTTCGCGTGCACCGAGGACGTGGACTCTACCGACGTGCGAACCTCCGGCGTCTACGCCGAGATGGAGGTCGTGGCAGCCGGTGACGGGGAGTCAAGGCTGACGGTCAGGCTCAGCGTCGGCGGCGACGACTCCAACACCTACCTCGAGATGGCGGGCGACGACGAGCTCGTTGCGACGGACGGGGACCGCGAGCGAGAGCTCGGAAAGAGCGGGACTTCCTACCGCACGACCTTCGATACCGAGGCCGGTGGCACGGAGTTCACGGTGTCCTTCAACCGAGGACCGGACGACGACAGTGCGCCAGACTCCCACGGGACCCTTCCCGATCCATTCGAGATCGACGAGGTCCCCTCTCGCATCTCCCGCGCCGAGTCCATCGTGATCACCTACGGCCCCTCAGACTCTGACGATGACATGGAATGGTCCATCGATGGGGACTGCATGTTCCGAAACGGCGACGACATGAGCGACAGCGGCACCCTCGAGCTCAGCGCGAACGACTACGACGTCGTGAACGACGACGAGGATGAGTCCTGCACGGCAACCCTCTGCTTCGAGCGGTCCCGAGAGGGGGAGATCGACCCCGCGTTCGGTGAAGGAGGGGAGTTCATTGCCATCCAGCGGCGCTGTGTCTCCTTCACCTCGACCCCGTGATCCACGTCGACCCGCCCCAGACCCCCACCCGCCGCGGGTCACGCCGAATCCGAGCCGTGGTGTGGGCACCGAGGTCGATCCATGGTGCAGTGGCGGCTCTGCTCACCAGCGGGTTGGGAGCGCCCATCGCACACGCCCGGCCACCCCTCGCAGCCGGGACGGAGGTCGTGGAGAACACCGCGGAGGACGCCGAGGCGGTTGACGCGGACTCCGCGGCCAGGGCCGACGGAGCGGAAGCGGCACCAGATCTGGCCGATTGTGCCCCCGGCTGGGAGCGGCAGGCCTTCACGAACGCCGTGCGCTCCGTGGTCCGCGTGGAGACCCCGAACGGGTGGGGCGCCGGCTTCTTCTTCGAGAGCTCGAACCTCGTCGTCACTGCGCTCCACGTGGTGGAGCATTTCCGGTGGGTCGATGTGGTATCCCGCGACGGCGCGGTTCGCCGCGCCCGCGTCATCCACAACGGCGTTCAGGATCTCGACCTTGCCATCCTTGAGCTAGAGACCCCCTTCGAATCAGCGTCCACACCCATTCCACAATCACCGCTCTCCCCCGAGGTCGGGCTGCCGGTTCTCATGATCGGTCATCCCGGAACCGAAACGGGGGGCTGGAGCGTCTCGTGGGGCCGTGTGGGCTCGGAGACCAGAGAGAACGGGGCCATCGAGGTAGACGGCACGGTAAACCCAGGAAATTCCGGGGGCCCGCTGCTCGATTGCCAGGGACGGGTGCTGGGAGTCGTGAGCTATCTGAAGGACACGGGGATCACGATGGCGATCCCGATCACCGACCTCCCTCGCCCCGGCGACCGCTTCTTCCATGCCTACCGCGGCGCCGTCGCCACCGCGGCGCGCTTGCCCAACATCGTCTACGCGCGCGAGGACGGGCAGAACCTCTGGGGGATCGGGCTCGGTGGTGACCTCGTACTCAAGAACCGCTTCGTGACCGCTGTCCAGGGCCACTACCAGTGGCGCAACGCCGAGCCGGCGGGGCCCACGATCGACCGCACGCATCGGCGGTGGCAACTCGAGGCCCTCGAGGAGGTCCGCGTCTCTGCCTTCGGCACGTTCGGGTTCGGCCTCGGGGGGGCGCTCAGCTTCGACATCCACCGGACCCTAACGGCCGGGATCGACGTGACCGACCCCGCGGCGCCAGTGCTGGCGGTGTCCGAGGATCGCGACCGCTCGACGCGTGTCCGCCCGATGGCGACCGCATCCTGGGAGCTCAAGCCCTTCCAGATAAGCTACGCCTTCCAGCTCGACGTCCTGCGCCCGGAGTCCTCCTCCCACCGGGTGATCCTGGGCGTGCGCACCGAGAAGGTGCTCTCCTACGAGTAGAGCGGTGGGTCAACACCCGACTCATCCCCGGGGCCGCCGGCGCGAACCGCCCGCAGCAGCGTCCACCCGAATGTAGCCACCGGCGATGAAGGCGAAGACGTGCTCGGCGAGCGCATCGGCGCTTTCCTCCGCGAGCCCCAACGTAACCGCCTGATATAGGAGCTCCTTGAGCGCCCCAATCGTGAGGTAGGCGAGCACCCGCGGCTCGCCGTCGCGGACGATCCCCAGCGTTTGACCCTCACGCAAGCTCTCCGCGAGGAGTTGGACGACCTCGTCGTAGAATGTGTTGAGCCGTCGCTCGAAGCCCGTGTCCGCTCCTGCCGCGTCGGTGAGGAGGATCTTGGTCAAGGCGCGTTCCGCCAGGCAGACGCCGAGGATCGCACGAATATTGCCGCGAACTTGCTCCGCGATGGTGCGGGTCGCGTCGCCGGGATCGATCCGCTGAATCGCCATCGAGATCCGAGCGCTGAAGCGGTCGATGAGATCGGAGAAGACCGCGCGCTTGTCGGCAAAGTAGAGATAGAACGTACCTCGCGCCACCCCGGCCTCGACCACGATGTGATCGATGGTCGCCTCGTGGTACCCGTGCTTGGCAAACACGTGGCGGGCCGCCGCCAGGATGTGCTGCCTTCGCTCGACACGATTCGGAGCGCCGGCGGTTCGCTCGCGCGGCACGCGATCCTCGTGGGCAATACCCACCTGGCGGCGAGTCTTCCGCGGCACGGACGGATCTGTATCACGGCGCGGGGCCGGGCGGAGGGGCCGCCGAACGTCGAGACCACCTCCGACGTCAATACGGGACGAGATCCACTCGAGCGTCGATCGGGATCGGCTCCCCATCGAGGGGACTGGCGAGCTCTCCGTGGAGCTGGTGGAAGCCCTGGGAGCAGGGGCGCCCGAGGACGACGGTGACCTCACCGGTGCTCCCCCAAGCGGGGGGTGGGGGCGCGCCACCCGGCGCCAGTCCCGGCGCCAGTCTAGGGAGCGGCCGCTGCTGGCGGTCGAGGCGCAGGAGGAGACGGTCAGCCCCCAGCTCGACCAGCTCGTAGGCCGTGGTTTCCTCGATGACCGCGCCATCTTCTTCGCGATCGCGACGCGCGACCCAATGGGCCCCCACGCCGACCTCCTCGCGCGGAAGCGGTTCGACCAGATCCGAGATGCGCCAGGCGCCAACGCCCCCGCTGCCCGTCTTCTCCTCGAAAGAGACGAGGCCGCGTGACGTTACCAGAGCCCGCGTTTCGCTGGGCTCCTGGGCGACCCCCATTGGCGCCGGATCGAGGCTGACCGGGTGGGTCGCGGAGGTGACGACGGAGAGAGTGGCACGCCCCGCCCCATCGAGCGCCGCTACCCGGATCTCGACGTACTGCTCCGTGCCCATGGCCGGCGCCTCTGCCACGAACCCGAGCCGGGTCGTCGTACGCACTGCCAGGCGCTGTTCGGCCCCGACGGTGAACCGATGACGCAACCGACTCCGAGGGGGTTTCCCCGGAGCCATCAGGGCCACGGAAACCGCAGGGTCATCCGCGTCTGACGCTGACTGAAGGGGCTCGATCCCTGCCGTCGCCGATGCCTCGACACCGGCCGACGCGCGCCGCTCGGGCGCTGCGTCGCGGGCAACGCTGGGGGCGGGCGCGCTCGGCGAGCCCAACGCGGCGGTACCGCCGCAGGCCACGATGGTGGGGCAACACAGGAGCAGACCGGGCACCGAGAGCGCGAAGCGGCCCCTCGCCCACCCCGGGAGCGTCACTTGTCCTGGTCCTGGTCGGAACCCTTCTCGGGGGGTACGAACTCCGGAGGCGTCGCGGAGCCTTCGCCGAAGAAGTACCGCTCGCATTCGGTCATCCAGACCTCTTGGCCCCGGGTGCTGGTAAGATCGAGCCGGAACTCGTTGATGAGCATGGTGGAGTGGTGCAGCCACATCTGCCAGGCATCTTTCGAGACGTGGTCGAAGATCCGCTGCCCGAAGTCGCCCTTGAACGGTGGCTTGTCAAGCCCCTCGGTTTCTCGCCCGAGCTTCACGCATTGCACGGTCCGCGCCATGGGGGCGTTATGGGCCGACCGAGGGAGGTCCGTCAACTCCCCGAGACGGCGACCACCCCTGCGCTCGAGCACCGATCGGGTTGCCAACGGCAGCGGGGCCGCGGGAAGCGTCCCCATGCCCAGCGAGGGTACGTTTCCAACGACGCCTCGGGCGAGATCTGCCACCGGTTCGGTGCTCTAGGTTGTTGATATGACGCCGCAATCAATTTGATTGCTGCTCTCGGCGCGGACAACCGAGTCTGACGCTGTGCGCCTCGGGACGCCGAGCCGCCATCATCCCCCAGAGCTCGCCGTCGGCGCCGGGCAGGCCGCCGCGAGCAGGATAACAGTCCCCGCTTCGAACGCCTAGATCCCAACCCATCCTCGCGCGTAGCCAACTCGGCGCGCGTGCCGCGCCGGTCCGTCCGCAACAGGCCTGACCTTGGACCGAATCGGGACCCCTCGCCTAGTTCGCAGATTCCCGGGTGACCTCCGAGTCCAGGCGAGAGACCATACGTACATCCGGGAGTGAGGAAGATGGCAGCGAGCAGACTTCGACGGGGACTGATTGGGGCATTGGCGGGTGGTGCTCTGCTTCTGCTACTGGGCTTCTTGATCGTGAGGGTCGCCACGTACGCGGCGCCTCCCGTAGCGGCGGCGCCCATCCAAGCGCGGCTCGAGCTCGCGGCGGGAGAGGTAACGGTCGGGATCGCCAAGGAGAGCGCCCGAGCCCTCTCGGGTACGCCGCTCCTCGCCGGGGCGCGGGTGGGCACGGCCAAGGGCGCCCGCGCTCTGGTTCGCCTTCCGGACGGCGCCTCGCTGTTCCTGCGCGATCTGACGGACGTTGGCCTCGACCGGACGAGCGTCGCCCTCGACCGCGGAGAGTACTGGCTCGACGCGCCACCAACCGAGCGCGAGCCGATGGTCCATCGAGCCGGCGGGGTGAGCGTATCGGCCGCGGATGCTGGGCTCTCGGTACGCCGCGATGGCGAGGCGGTCAACGTCTACGTGGCCCGCGGTATGGCCGTCGTACAGGGGCCGGGCGGACGGGTCGAGGTAAACGCCGGCGAGCAAGCCACGGTGTCGGGGAGGGACGCGCCGAAGGTGACCGCGGTGGCCTTCTGGGAGGACTGGACGGGCGGCATGGCCGATTTCGACTCCGGCGGGGAGGTCCCGGGGGCGGGCTCCGGCACCATCTACGGGGTCGACGTGAAGGCGAGCGCGGGGAGCCCGGCTCAGCCCCTCGAGATCAGCAAGCAAGCGGTGCGCGCCACCCTGCGCGAGGGCCTGAGCGAAACCGAGGTCGACCAAACCTTCTACAACCCCGGACAGCGCGCGGTCGAGGGCTGGTACTGGTTTACCGTACCGAGACGGGCCAGCGTCACCAGTTTTGCCGTCGAGACCGAGGGCAAGTTGGTGGAAGGGGAGTTCCAGGAGCTGCGCGAGGCCAAGGAGACCTATGATGCGGCGAAGATCACCGGGCATTCTCCGGCCATCCTCGAGTGGGTCGATGACCAGACCTACCGGGCTCGCATCTATCCCATAGCGGCCGGGGGGTCCCGGCGGGTCCTGCTTCGCTATGTCGAGCTCCGCCCGCTCTTCGGCGGCAGGCTCAGCTACGTCTACCCGATGGGGGCACGTGACCCGACGCGCATCGGCGAGTTCAGCCTGAGCGTCGACCTCGGCCCGGGCGGCGAGAAGATGCAGATTGCCACCCTCGCGGACGCGCGCGTCGAGAACAAAGGACGTAAGGTGACGATGCGCCGCAGCGGCTACACGCCACGAGCTGACTTCCAGCTCGAAGCCGTGGTGAAGGACGCAGCTCCTCCGCCCCTCACGGTGGCGCGCTTCGCGGGGCAGGGCGAGAGCGCCGACTACGTCATGGCCCGGTACATGCCGGATCTGGACTGGAAGAGCGTCGGCCCCCAGCAGGGCGAGATCGTCGTGGTCGTGGACACCTCCGCGGCCGGCGACGAATCGACGCATCAGCTCAAGACCGCCACCGCCGAGGCCATCCTGCGCGCCCTGAGCGACGAGGATCGGTTCGCGTTGATCGCGCTCGACGCGAAGCCGACGGTGCTACACCCGAAGGCGGGGCTCGCACCGGCAAGTGACCAGGAGATCGCCGACGCGCTCGAGCATCTCGCTGACCACTCCACCGGCGGCGCCACCGATCTGTCCGCCATCTTCGACGTCGCGCTCCAACGCCTGCACGGCGCCGAGCAGCCGGCGCTGGTATATGTCGGCGATGGTCTCGCCACCAGTGGGGAGCTGACGGGCCAGCAGCTCGGCGAGCGCCTGCGCCGCGCGCTCGCCTCTTCGCGGGCGCGCCTGTTCACCGTGGGCGTGGGTCTGGACGCTGACCACTCGCTGCTCGGCGAGCTCGCGCGGGCCGGTGGCGGCGAAGCCTTCCACGTCGAACAGACCGAGGAAACGACCGCACAGGCTCTGAAGCTCGCGGCCTCGTTGAAGGTGCCGACCATCACCGATCTGCGAATCGATCTCGGCGCCGGCCTCGACGATGTGTTCGCAACCGCCAGCGGCAAGGTGTCGCGCGGCACCGAGGTCATCGTGCTCGCGCGTACCCACCACGAGATCCCCCGCCAGGTGACCGTGAAGGGCCGGGTCGGAGCCCGAGATTTCGAGCGGACGTACCAGACGGCGTCGAGCAAGCCACTGCTCAACGCGTTCGTGCCACGCCTCTGGGCAGCGGAGCACGTGCGACGTCTGCTCGGATCCTCCGAGGGTCCGGACGCCGAGCGCGGGCGAGTCACGTCGCTCGGCCTCGAGTACGGCCTGATGACGCCGTACACGAGCATCATCGCGCTCGAGAGCGAGGAGGCCTACAGGAACCTGGGAATCGAGCGGAGGCCCTCGAAGCTCCGCGGCGTCCGCCTCGGCGCCCTCGACCCGGCGTCGGAGGCGCGGATGGAGAGCCGTACGCCGGCGCCGTTCGCCGCTACCGGCATCGCGTTCGGGTGCAAGGGCTCGGACTCCGCGCCAGCGATGGACACCGAACAGACGAAGGCATCCGAAGCCGACGAGCCGAGCGGCTCGACCCTCGCCGGCAAGGAAGAGGAATCCGTCTTTGCGCTACCAGCGCCCGCCCCACCACCTGCCGCGCCGATGTTCTCGGCGGCGACGTCACCGACCCCCGTGGCGATACCGGAGCCGCAGCTGGCGCCAAACAGGGAGAACGAGGTGGCCGCCGCCAGACCCAAGGGTCGGCCGATCGCGGAATCCGATGCGCGCGGTCAGCACCACGGCCCCACGGGCAACGCCCCCGACCGTGGTGGCTTCGACCGAAAGGGATCGGACGACGGCCGCGTTGACTCCGCACCGATGGGCGCAATCGCTCCGCCACCGCCCGTCCCCAGAGCGAAGGAGATGGCCACGACGCGAGCCGCCGGGCGGCTCGCGGCCAACCGGGAGGCCGCAGCCGCCCCCCCCACGGAGTCACCACCGGTCGTGGTGGAGGTGCTGCTCGGCACCTGCAGCGATGCGGCGCGGCGCCCGCTGCCGCAGCGGCTCCTCCTCTGGAAGAAGCGGCTGAAGACCGCCCGAAACGCCCCGGACCTGCTGGCGCGCTACGACGCCGCCCGCACCGCGTGCGAGCTCCCGGATTGGCACGCGGAGCGGAGCTTCCTCGAGCTGATGCAGCGATCGATCGACACCGAGGGCGATGCGCGGGTGGCGCTCGGTCGCTTCGCCGCGCGCCCCGAGGTGAAGAAGTACCTCGCTCAGCTCATCCTCCGCCGGGCCGTCGACGAGCGCCTGGTCGCCGTCGTGGAGGCCGAGCTCTTCGGACGCGCGGTCAACTGGGCCGAGCTCGACCGCAAGCTCACCGAGTTCGAGAAGATCGAGGACCGGATCGCGAAGGTCCGGGAGGCGATGGCGAAGGCACCCGACGACCCGAACGGAGGCATGCGTCTCGTCGAGCTCCTGGTCGAGGCCGGCATGAAGGACGAGGCCCTCGCCCTCGGCCGCCGCCTCCGCGATCAGGGCACGATGACCCCGTCGCTCGCGCAGCAGCTCGGCAACGTCCTGGCGCGAGCCGGTCTACCCGAGGAGGCCGTGCGCACCTACTCGGAGATCGTCGAGTTCGATCCCAGAAACCTCGCCTCGCGCCGCTTGCTCGGTGACATCTACCTCGGTCATGGGTGGTACGCCCCCGCCTATCTTCAGTACTCGACCCTGACCGAGATGGACCCCGACGACCCACTCGCCTGGTTGCGACTGGCGGGCGCCGCAGCGGGGACGGGCCGCATCGACGAGGCGCTGCGCCTCGAACGAAAGGTGGCAAGCGCCCAAGGCAACCCCGGGCCCACCGATCCCCGGCGGTGGGCCCGGATGATGAGCGCCGCGCGCCTGGCCCGCCTGATCGCCAAGCCCCCCGCGGCCGCACCTGGTCAAGACCCGGCGCGCCGGCTCGCGAGCGTCCAACGTGAGCTCAAGGAGCTTGGCCTGTTCAGCGGCCCGGGCACGCTGGTCCTCCTAACCTGGGAGGATCTCGCGACAGATCTGTTCCTATCCGCCGAGGTGGCGGGGCAGGCACAGGCGTTGGGGGAGGTGATCGACGCAGCCCCCGTGGGCCTGAGCGCCGTCCTCGCATCCACGCCCGACGCCAACCGCGCGACCTTCACGGCCAGCGTCCGCAATGTCCCGCTCGACCGCACCGTGAAGCTCTTGAGACAAGACATCCGCTGGGACGGAAAGGCCTTTCAGGTGGTCGTGAAGGAGCATCGCCTCGAATCCAGGGCGGCGAGCGTTGCCCTCTGACGACCAACGCGGCTCGCCCCGACGGCAGCAGCGGGTCGGTCGCCGTCGCCATCGGCGAGTCCGTTTGGGCTCCCCGAGCCCCCAGGCCGGCGGAGCCGGAACCAAGCAGGCCCGCCGCGGTCAGCCGTCCGCTGGCAAGCAAGCCGCGGAGGAGCGGCCTTCTGACGGCAGATGGCTGACGGCAACGTAAGGCCAAGAGACCTCCTGCCAGCCTCGGTCAAGATCGCGCCGCCAAGAGACTATGGCGCCACGCCCATCCGACCGAAGGGAGCCCTACCGGGCGCGGGCTCGCCCTCGCCGGGCGGCGGACTCGCCGCCGACTCTTCGCCCCGGGGCACGACGGTTCCACCCCGTTGGCTCACGACGACCATCCTCGGATCCGGATACGGCTGTTCCACCAGAAGATCCCACGGCACGCCGTCGCGCCAGAACTGCCCACCGATCGTGGTCACCCGCTTCCCTCGCGACGCAATGACCATGGTGACGACGTCCGAAGCGCTCAGCGCCGGCACTCCGCCTGCGGTCGTCAACACGTCTCCATCCAGTAGACCGATCCCAAGCCCGCTCACGCCGCTCAAACGCAACCCCGCGGGTCGGCCCCCCTCTGCTGGCACCGGGAGCCCCCGGGGCCGCACCCCGTGGCGGGCGAGACGGAGCACGGTCTCCCCCGAAACGAACAGACCTCGCCGGGAGTGCCCTCCAGCGCGCGTCCCACCTCGCCGACGCGTCCGCAGCGAACCAGGACCGCGTTCTTCCCGAACCGCCGAGGCCTCCGCGGCCGCGCCAAGTGCCGGCTCCACGTGGTCCGGCTCGAGATCGCAGCGAGGTGGCTCCGGCACCACCGGCGGCGAGACAACCGCGAACGCGCTCGCCAGTCGTTCACCCACGTGATCGCCGAGGCGGTCCGCGAGGAGTCCCCCGAGCAGGATGGCCACGATCGTAGCCACCGCGAGCCCGACGATCACTGCCGCGTGGCCGAACCGCATGGGGAACCAGAATAGCACCACGACCGGGCTCGTCTTCGCAGCCCGGACTGCGCGCCCGGGGCTCCGTCGGGGATTGGCGACCCAATCGGAGCCCTGGTCGGCGCCTCCGTGTGCGCTGGCCTCGGAGCGCTCCCCGTGTGTCCTCGGCGACCCGGGCAGATCCGCGACTGCTCGTGCGGACGAGGCTTGCCGGCGCGCTAGACGACCCCCCCACCCATCGACGACCGGTGGTGCCGGCGGTCCCCAAGCCCCGCCTCGCGAGCCGCCGCTCGAGGGTGCTCCGGACCGGCAGACGCTCGCGCCGTATTGGCCATACCCGTGAGCTTCTCCGCGTCTTGCCTGACCGCTGACCGCTGATGGCCCGTTGGGTTCCGGCTCCGCCGGTTCAGGGTCCGCCGCCCGGGTTCTCCAGGTACTTGAAGAGGGGCGAACTCGTGGAAAGAACGACGGTGGACGCCGAATCAATGGACTTCTCGTAGGCCTCGAGGCTGCGCAAAAAGACGTAGAATTCCTCGTCCTTGCCGAAGGCCCCCGCATACGCGCGGATGCTCTCCGCATCCCCCTCGCCCCGGAGGGTCTCCGACGTGGCGTACGCCTCCGCTAGGATCAGACGGCGTTGCTTGTCGGTGTCGGCGCGGATCTTCTGGGCTTCCTCCTCGCCTTTGGAGCGATAGCCGGTGGCGACCCGAGCGCGTTCAGCCTTCATGCGCTGGTAGACGCTCTCCTGAACCTCGGGTGGGAGATCGGAGCGCTTCATGCGCACGTCGATCACCCAGATCCCGTACTTGGCGGCCGCCTCCTGTACGTGCTTGGTCACGGAGGCCATCACCTGGTCGCGGCCGCACTCTCGTACCTCTGCCTCGTCGCTCGCCAGCCGCTGCGTGTCCGGACCCGCGAGTACGAACGCATCGGGAACGGGAGCGGGCTCGGCCGAGGGGACCGCAGAGGCAGACGGCGCCGAGACCCCCAGGGCGGATGCCATTGGGGGCGCCGCGGACGCGGCCCCGGTCGGCAGGGCACCCGCAGTAGCGGAAGGAGCCGGCGTTGGTGCGCCGAACCCCTCGTCCACATCGCCACGAGGCACGCAGACGATTTCGCCAAAGTCGCGGGTCGCAAGTTCCCGGCGAAGCTCGCTGTTGGTAAGATCGTCGAGTCGGGCCTTGGCCCCGACCTCGTCGCGCACGGTCGTGTAGAATAGGTGCGGGTCCTCGATGCGCCACCGGGTGATGGGATCGACGACCAGTCGCTTCTTGTCGCGGGTAAGGTAGCTCGACGGTGGGCTCTCGCTGCCGAGAACTCGCCGTTCCATCTTGTTCACGGTCTGCACGAACGGGACCTTGAAATGGAGCCCCGGCTCCGCGATCGACCGCTCGTACTTGCCGAACTGCGTGACGATCGCGAGCTCCTTCTCGTCGATGGCAAACAAGGTCGACCAGGTCGTCGCCACGACCAGACCGGCCAGAACCGCCACCACTCCGCCACCCTTCATGGCTTCGCTCCCGCGCCGACCGCCGGCGCCGTGTGGGGACCCGGCGCGCCGCCGATCGGCAGGAAGGGCATCACCCCCCGCGACACATCGTCGTCGATCAGGATCTTGTTGCTCACCTTGGTGAGTGTCCGCTCCATCGTCTCGAGATAGAGGCGATCGCGGGTGACCTGCTTGGCCTTGGCGTACTCGGCGAACTGTGACTCGAAGCGTGCCGCGTCGCCCCGCGCCCGCTGGACGCGCTCCGTCCGATATGCCTCCGCCTCGCGCTTCACGCGTTCCGCCTCGCCCCGAGCCCGCGGGATCTGGTCCTCGTGGTAGCCGCGCGCCTGATTGATGAGCTTGGCTCGCTCCTCCCGCGCCCGCACGACGTCGTCGAAGGCGTCCTTGACCTGCTCGGGTGGCTCCACCTGCTGGAGCTTGACGTCCACCACCGCGATACCGCTGTCACACTGATCCATGAGCTCTTGGAGGAGGTGGATCGTCTCGGCCTGTACGAGTTCGCGGCCATCGGTGAGAAGATCGTCGATGCGGGTCCGTGCTACCACGGTGCGCAGCGCCACCTCGGAGGTCGCTCGCAGCACCTCCTCCGGCTGACTCAGCCGGAACCTATACTTCACCGGGTCGCCAATCCGATACTGGACGATCATGCCCGCCTCGACGATGTTCTCGTCCCCGGTCAGCATGCGGGCCTCGTCGAGCTCCTTCTTCTCCCCACGAAACCCAACCTCGATCCGCTCGATCTTCTTTATGCTGACACGGTCCTGCTGCTCGACGAGCAACCACCGATAGTGCAGCCCCGGCCCCACGGTCGTTCTCACCCGACCGAAGGTGCGGATGACACCAACCTCCCCGGGACCCACGATGAAGAATCCGCTCGCGAGGAACGCCAGGAGGAGCAAGCCGAAGGCGATCGGCGCGAACCGCAGGACGTTTCGCCGAAACGCCTCGGAGACTTGCGCCACCACTTCCGGCATGTCCGGCCGTGGGCCGTGGTCGTCAAACTGACTCCGCATTGCAGACGATGCTCCCTCCGACGACCTGGATGCGGTCGATGTGGATGTTCTGGTCTCTCACTGACGAACCCGCCAGTTCCCCTGGAAGGTCCGGCCCACCTCGTCGCAGGTGGGGTCGGCGATGATCAGCTCGGGCCGTGCGTCACGACAATACACGATGGAATTCTGCCGAAACACACGCCCAAACTGCACCGCCTCGTCCCGGTCGATCCCGTGAACCAACCACGCCGGCTCCCGCCACATACCATCCGGCTCCTCATCGTAGCCAACGCAGTGCTCGACCCGGTAACACCCGAGGATCAGCAGATCCCGCATCACCTGATGCCGGCCGTCGTTCACTCGCCGCGGCAAGAGCATCGACCGGGGGTTATACGCCGTCAAGATGGCGAACCGCTGACGCAAGAGCTCGGGCAACGCGGTGACGTCGTGGACGATCTCGCCGTCCATGCTGACGCGCAGCAGGCCGATCTCCGTCGGCAGCTCGTAGACAGTGGCGAAGTAGGAGCGAAGAAGGTTCTGGTCCACGGGTCCGTGGCGGGTTCTAGCACATCCCACCGGAGGTGGGCGGACCAGGGTAGCCGCCCGATTCTGCACTGGTTTCAGCCGGATGTCGGGGAAGGCCGGGGCCGGGGGCGAGGGGTCCAACCGGGGGGTCACCGCCGAGGTCGCCGATGCCGTCGTGAACTCGACCCGCGGTCTAGCCAGCAAACCGGTAGCCGACCCCCCGAACCGTCACGAGCAGGATTGGATCCGACTCGTCGACCTCGAGCTTCTGCCGGAGCTGCAGCACGAAGTTGTCAATGGTGCGCTTGGTCCCATGGTGGCCGGGCCCCCACACGCGATCGCGGATCTGGTCCCGTGACAGGACTCTTCCGCGCGCCTCGACCAGGCACCAGAGCACGTCGAACTCAGTTGCGGTGAGCGCCACGGGTTGCCCGTCTCTCGTGACCTCACGCGTAGCTGGGTTCACCTCGATGTTGCCGGCGCAGACCCGGTCGACCACGCCCGGGCGGGCGATCGCATCCCGCCGAAGCACCGCCTTCACCCGCGCGAGGAACTCGGCGAGCGCGAACGGCTTGGTGACGTAGTCCTCGGCACCGAATTCCAGCCCCATCACCTTGTCGATCTCGGCCCCGCGCGCGCTGAGAAGGATCACCGGTGTCTCGACGCCCTCCCGGCGCAGGGTCCGGAGTACTTCGAAGCCGTTCAGACGCGGCAACATCAGATCGAGGACGACCAGGTCGTGGCGACGGGCTCGGCCCAGCGTGAGTCCCTGCTCGCCATCGGGAGCCACCTCCACCGCGTACCCTTCCGCTTCGAGGTTGAGGGTCAGACCGACGGTGATGCTCTCGTCGTCCTCCACCACCAGGATCCGCTTCTTGTCGTTGCCCATTGCGCTCCGAGGTATGGTCATCCTGCCTGGATCTACCGGCGGACGCCACCCCGAGGACGTCACCCACCGGGTGAGACGCTGGCGGCAACGCTCGGGACCGCGGCGGTCGGTGGGATCGGAGTGGCGGCGAGGGGTTGTTCCGTGGGCGGCAACAGAATGGCGAAGGTGCTCCCACGACCAGGACTGCTATCGAGCTCGACGCGCCCGCTGTGCGCCTTGACCACATGCCGAACGATGGCAAGACCGAGGCCAGAACCCTCGCACTCGCGCGAGAGGCGGTCGTCGGAGCGGTAGAACTTCTGGAAGATGCGCTGGTGCTCGGGCCGCGGAATGCCGGCCCCGTTGTCGGTCACGCTGAGCCGAACCATCCCCCCGCGTACCCCCGCGTGCACGCACACCTGCCCCGGATCGCCGCCGTATTTCGCGGCGTTCGTCAGGAGGTTCAGCAAGGCATCGGCCATCGCACCGCGGTCCACGTTGACGGGGAGGGGAGCGTCGCCAAGCTCCACCGAAAGCTCGATGGTTCGTCGCTCGCGGACGGAATCGAACGCCTTCAGGGCACCCCGAACCACCTCGCGAGCGTCGCACGCGGTCATCTCATACTGCCGGCGCCCGCTCTCCATGCGACCCCAGTCGAGCAGCCGATCGATCAGCTCCTGGAGCCTCGTGCTCTCCCGCGCGAGCCCTTCGAGGCAGCGACGCTCGGTGTCCAGATCCCCGCGGCGCATTGCGAGCGTCTCGGTGAAGAGCCGGATCGAGGTGAGGGGGGTCCGGAGCTCGTGGGAGACCTTGGAGACGAAGTCGTTCTGCAGCGCGGACACACTGGCCTGCCGCCGCACGAAGACCCAGACCAGGATGACCCCGGTCACCACCGCCCCGCTGAGCGCCAGGACGAGGATCCCCATGAGGAGGTTGGCGGTCGGATCCCCGAGGAAGAGCAGGAGCACGCCGACGGTGAGCAGGAGCGACGTCGGGACGATCACTAGGAGAACGAGCGACAGGACGATCCGTCGGTACCCCTCAACGCGCTCTCGCCGATCGATCATGGCCAGCCGAATACTAACGCGGAAGGTCCCGAGCGCGAGCCCGGAGGTCAGCGTGGTTTGGCAGGCCCCTCCGCGGCGACCATTGCCGGGCGGCGGCAATCCAAAGGGATTCTGAACCGGTGGTCGAGCAGGAGCAGCTGAGAGCACGGCTTCCCAGGGGAGCATGTTCAGGTGTGGGAGCAGGCACAGGGCCTGCTCCTGCTCCTCGCATGCATGGATCTTCGCCGCGAGGTCGTTCTTTCACGTGAGCGCGCCGCGGGCGGGGATTGGTCGGTCGAGGATGGAGAACCAGCCCTCGATCTGGTTGAGCCAGGACGCATGCTCTGGCGTGAGGTGCTGGGTCCACCGCGAGTGCTCTTCGAACCACTCGTTCACCTCGGGCGGGTCGTGCGCGGAGAGGTTCTCCATGATGAGGTCGCCCCGCCCTGGCGGACAGACGAGTTCGATGTGGTCGAGCGATTCGAGGAACGTGTCACTGTCGTGCCCCTGCGACCCGAAGCCGAACGGTCTGCCGCGGCGCACGTCGAACGCCCCCGTCCAGCAGACAGTGCCATGGCGAACGCACTCGAACTCCCGCCGCCATGGCTGCCCGGGTCCCGTCGGGATGTCCGCGCATCGCCGCTAGCGCACCGATCCGGTTGCCAACGGCAACGGTGGCGCTGGAAACGCGTCCGTGCGAGGCGAGGACGCGTTTCCAGCGCTGCCTCTGGTGAGATCTGCTGCCGGTTCAGTGCTCTAGGTCATTGATTTGACGCAGCAATCAACCTGAGTGCTGCTCTAGGTTGTTGATTTGACGCAGCAATCAACCTGAGTGCTGCTCTAGCGTGCCTGAATGCCCGTCTCTTCATCAAGGACGACGCGTCCAGCGGTCCTGGCCGTCAGGATCGTCGCCTGCTCGATGCGTGCTTCGAGCCACGCTCTGGCCTTCGGATCCAGGCGCGCCATCGGCCCGGGAGGGTCGGCCTTCGCACGTTCGATTCCAATCGCGAGGGCTGAACTCCACGAGCTTCGGCAGCAGCGTCGCATCCCCTTCGCGCACCGGCGCAGCGCGTACGGCGCGTCGGCTCCGCCATCCCGCCCCCGCGAGCCCCAGCACCACCCGCGGGCGTTTCGTCGAATGACTCCGTGCACCCGTCGACCAGCGCCACGGCGGAGAGCGGTTGCCCTCGCTGCCTCGCTACCTGGCAACCAAGCGGACGCCTGACCGCCCGCTACCACCGGCCGCCTCGTCGCGCCTGCTGCTCAAGGGTTCAAGGATCCATTGCCAACCGCCACCAACGTAGGCACGACCTCCTGGGAGGTCTTGGGCCAAATGGTCGGCGAGGGGAACAGGGCCGCCAGCGGCCAACGCCATCAGCAGAGGTGGCCGAACAACGAGCCCGAGGCCTGTTCGCCCCCGTCGGGGCGCAGCTTCCGGCCCATCGTGGCCGAGCCTCGACCCCGAGCCAACCCAAGCAGCGGTGGCGATTCACACCCCGAGGTCGACCACGAGTGTGCGCAGCAACTCACCGACGGCCCAGGCCTGCGCTGGCGAGCCCCGGAACCGATGCGGCGGATCGCCATCGGCGAGCTGGGCAACCTGACCGAGCACGGGTCCGTCACCCAGGCCCGCGTCGATGCACGCGGAGAGCTCGCGACGCAGCTCCACGTCGTGTGGAGAGAGTCGCAGCGCCGCGCGTACGAAACAGCCGAGCAGGTGCGTCCAAGCAGTGCCCTGATGGTAGGAGCTGTCCCGTTCTGCCGCTCTCCCCTCGTAATGGCCACGATAGCCCGGCTCGGCCGGCGCCAAACTGCGCAGCCCTCGTGGCGTGAGGAGGTCATCCCGTGCACGACCCACGATCGCCGCCGACTGCCAGCCATCGAAGAGCTCCGGGTCGAGGGCCAGCGCGACCAGAGCGTTGGGACGAATCGATGCGTCGGCCCAGGCGTCGGCGGTCCCGCGTCCCTCGCTGATACAGTCGAACGGATACTCCGTTTCGTTGCACCAGAATCGCTCCCGGAACGCAGCGCGAGCCCGCCGCGCCGTCCCCTCGGCGGTGGCGGACAGACTCCGATGCCCGTAGCTCGTCGCGAGCTGGGCGAGGAGATCGGCAGCCCGCGTCCAAAGGGCCTGGTACTCGATGGCCAACCCACGGCGAGGCGTGACGATGCGGTCGCCGACTCGCGCGTCCATCCAGGTCAACGGGATGCCCTCGAACCAGTTGGCGAGGAGCCCGTCGTCGGTCATCCAGACCCCATACCGCCGCCCGCGACGGAGCCGGGCGAAGGCACGTAGGAGAGCAGGGTAGAGTCGATGTCGAACAAAATCGTCCGCCGGTCCCACCCGATCGACCAGTTCGCGGACCGCGTTGAACAGCCAGAGCGTAGCGTCAGGCGCGCTCGGCAACGGCCCAGCCTCGGCCGAGGGGAGCCGGAACGGAAGCATCCCATCCCGCTGGCTCCCCACGAGCGTATCGAGCACCGCCTTCGCCGCTGGTATGCGATCACGAGCGAGGAGTAGCCCGGGCAACGCGACCAGAGCGTCGCGAGTGATGACGTCGAGCAGCGGGAAACCGGCCATCACCGACGGGCGAGCGCAGTCCACGGCGCAGAACTGCTCCGCAGCCACGGAGAGCGCGCGTACGGCAGCCGGTCGCCCGGGCCCCGGATCCTGCGCGAGCTCGTACCGTTCGGTGTCGCGTAGGAGGTCCTCTGGGCTGCGGTCCGGGAGCACGCCCGCACCGGCGAGCAGGTACACCGGGACACCGGGCTGCAGCTCCAGGTCAAAGGTCCCCGGCGTCCACATGTCCTCGACGAAGTCAGCCCCCGACTCGCGCTCATGGGTGTACTCGAAGCGACGCCACCAGTCTGGGGAACCCACGAACACCCCGGCGTGCCGGAAGATCATGGGTGGCAAGTGCGCCATCGGCTGCACCTCGACCTCGCCCTGGCGAAGATTGACGCGCTGCACCATCGCACCGTGTTCACGCATGAGGCCATGAATCGAACGGAACGGCATCAGCGGACGAACACCCAACATCGCGGGCTCGGCGCCATACCAAGTGTACGACAAGGTGACGGCGTTCCACCCGCGGACGAGCGCAATCCGCCGTTCGAAGCGAGTCCCGCCGAGATCGTAGTACCAGTGCGGCAGAGGGTCCTGACAGAACCGCCGCAGGTTGCGGTAGCCGGGCGTCGGCGCGATGCTGGGAAACTGGTGGGTCGAGAGCCGATAGGTCTTGCCCGCGGTCGCGAGCACCATCTCCCCATGGCTTAGCATCACGTAGCGGTCCAGCGGCGGATTCAGCGCCGCGACCAGGATCCCGTGACTCCGACGGGTGTGCATCAGGGCGACGGTGCTCATCGCATAGGCACCTGCGCCGTTGGTGTGCAACCACTCGTGCTGCACCGCGGGTTCGAGCTCTCCGAAGGTCTCCACGCAGCGGAAAGGCCCGTCGCGCAACCCGATGCCGTCTGATGAAACGGCGAGCGGCCGCACGCTGTCCGGTCCCGTGTCGTCGTGACGATCGTCGGTCATCCGCTCTCCCGGGTACCACGCGCTGTCCGCCCCACGCCCGCCCCGCAGGGCTCTTCGGAACCGTGCACGTCCGTTACGGTGGCGTCAATCCGTCCCTGCCCCAGCCGCACGAACAGGGCGTCTCCGGGCACAACTTCCGCCGCTGACCGCACGACCCGCAGCACCCGAGGCGGCACCGCCGCCGCTCCCAGATCCTCCCCCTTGACACCACCCGTCGGTGTCGGCACCACCTCGTCTGCCCGCCCGGCCGCCGACCCGCCCACCTTGCCGGACCGATGTACGATGGCGTAGCCGCGGCCGAGGACGGCCAGCGGGGACAAGGCGTCCAGACTAGCCGCCGCGACCCCGACTCCCTGCCGTTCCTGGGCAACGCGGGCGCGCATCGCCGACGCGAGCGCCGTGCGGCAGCGTCCGAGATCGCTACGCCCCGTGACCAGCACAGCCCGCGGATGGCGAGCAAACAGCCGTTGTCCGAGCGCGGAAAGCACATGGCGCCGGCCGCCGAGGCCCCGGCGCAGGAATCGCTCGATGCGGGCTCTCTGCTCATCGAGCTGCTGCTGGCGATCCGCAATCAGGAACCGCGGGTCCACCAGCGCACGTCGCAGACGTGCGACGACGGCGCCATCTTCGAAGAGTCGACCACGCATGGCGCGAGCGAGTGCCTGACGATGGCGAACGAGCGCTTCGCGGCGCAGCACAGCGTCCTTGACGATGAGCTCGGCCGCCTGTGATGGAGTCGCCGCCCGAACGTCCGCCGCAAGATCGGCGAGAGTGGTGTCTATCTCGTGGCCAACGGCGCTCACGATCGGCACGGCCGAGCCCGCAATCGCGCGAACCACGCGCTCATCGTTGAACGCCATCAGATCCTCGAAGGAGCCGCCACCGCGACCAACGATGATGACGTCTACCGCAGGGTGCCTCCCCACCAGGGCGAGCGCCTTCACGATGCTCTCGGCCGCACCGTCACCCTGAACCACCGCCGGCGCGAGCAGTAGGTGCGCGCCACCACGCCGAAACGCCACCGTCCGGATGTCCTGGAACGCCGCACCCGTGGCGCTGGTCACCACGCCGATGACGGTCGGCTCGTCGGGAAGCGGGCGCTTGCGCCCGGGATCGAAGAGGCCTTCCTCGGCGAGGCGCCGCTTGAGTCGCTCGAGCGCCTCGAGGAGCGCTCCCCGCCCCTGCGGGCGCACCCGATCGACCACCAGCTGGAGGCGGCCCCGCGGGACATAGACGGTGCCCCTCGCGAAGACCTGAAGGCGCGCGCCCTCGACCAGGTGGCGCCGAGCCATCGCCACCTGCCCCCGAAAGAGCACGCAGTCGACCACTGCGTCCTCTGATTCGTCCTTCAGCGTGAAGTACGCGTGCCCGTTCGCCACCAGACGGAGCGAGCCGACCTCGCCGTCGATCCAGACGCCAGGCACCGTCACCTCCACCGCACGACGCAGGCGGCGCAGGAGTTCGGCGACCGAGATGGGATCGTCAGCCGGGACCACGGTGGCGAGACTATCCCAAGACCCACCACCACGCTGCCCTTCGCGAGCCAGGCCGGTGATCTCGAGGTGGCTGGAGCTTGGAACGTCGCGAGGGGGCTCACTCCCCCGAGACGTCCCGACGCGGGCGCGGGGGCCCGGGCTTGGCGAAAAAGCACCGGGGGTTCGGGAACCGAACGACGGCCGTGTGCCTCTAAGCAGGCAAACAGGTCGGGCGCACTGGTTGCGGCGAGCCGCCGGGATCGCGTCGCCCCCACAGGAGGAATCATGAGCCACGCTGCTCGCACATTCGCGGTCTGCCGCACCAAGCCCGTGCTCGATCTCGACAATCCCTTCGCCGCCGCGGTCACGGCAGCGTCCGAGCCCGTCGGGGTCACCGCAGACGCCCCCGAAGGCGCGTCCACCTATGCCATGATCCGGCGCTCCTCGCCCCCGAGCCCGGAGGAGGTGGAGCTAGTGGGAGTGCCGGCGGTCGAGGTGATGATCCTCTGGGGTCAGAACGTCCTTCACGTGGCCCATCTGCCTGCCGGCGCGGTCTTCCACGTGGGCGAGGAGCGACGGGTGGGCACGAGCCTCGACTTTCTCCTCCCTGCCGAACGGATCGGCACGACCCTACTACCGGTGGTCCTGGCCAGCGCTCGCGGACCGGTGGTGGTGATCCCGGCAGCGGCGACGGGCGTCCTCGAGCGCGGCGGCAAGCGCGTGACGCTCGACGCGGCACGGGCGGAGGGCGAGCCCTCCGTGGCCACCCCTGGCGCCACCGAGATCCTCCTGCTCCAAGGGACCGTGGCTCGGTTCACGGTGGGCGGCTTCACGCTCCAGGTGGCGGCCACCAACGCCGGAAGGCCGCTCCCCCGCGCCCTCGCGGCGCGTCTGGACACCGCGGCGGCGACATCGTTTGGGCTGAGCTTCCTCTGCGCGGCGACGCTGATCGCCACCATGGCCGCCACGGTGCCCTCGCTCGCCCTCACGGGTGAGGACGGGATCGAGAAGTCCAAGCTTCGATATATGCAGGCCATGCTCGCGACGAACGCCGAACAGGAGCAGGCGGCAAGAGAGGCGGAATCGACGAGCTCCGACGATACCCCGGGGAGCCGCGGCGGAGATGGTACACGAGCCTCCGCCAACGAAGGATCCATGGGCAAGCCAAACCTCCCGACGAGCGGCAAGCGATGGGGAGCCGCTGGCGATGCCCCTCGATCCAAGGTGGAGCTCGCTCGCGTGGCGGCCCTGGAGGAGGCTCGCCGTTTCGGGATGATCGGGATGCTCAATGCGGCGGTTGGTGGCGATCCCAACGCGCCGACGGTTCCCTGGGGCGGAAACCTTACCATCGGTGCCGATCCGACCAGCGCGCTCGGAAACATGTGGGGCGACGAGATTGGCGAGTCCGGGGGCGTCGGTGGGCTCGGACTGAGCGGCGTCGGTGAGGGAAGCGGCGGGCGCGGCGAGGGGATCGGGCTCGGCGGCGTCAACACCTACGGCCACGGCACCGGATGCGTCTCCGGCAACTGCTCCTGGGGCATCGGCAACGGCCACGGCCGGCTCGGCCCCGGCCACGCGACGAAGGAGCCCGTCTTCCGCACCGGCAAGGAGACCGTGTCCGGACGACTCCCGCCGGAGGTGATCCAACGTATCGTGCGCCAGAACTTCGGGCGCTTTCGGATGTGCTACGAGAAGGGCCTCGCGCAGAACCCCAACCTCACCGGACGCGTCTCGGTGCGGTTCGTGATCGGCAGCGACGGGGCCGTGTCCCACGCCTCGAACGGTGGCTCGGACCTGGCGGATAGCAGCGCGGTGTCCTGCGTGGTGTCAAGCTTCTACTCCTTGAGCTTCCCCGCCCCAGAGGCCGGAGTGGTCACGGTCGTCTACCCGATCATGTTCCAGCCCGGCTGACCGCGGCGCCCTCGCGCCCGCGAGCCCCGCGCCCTGGGGGCGGGGCTCCCGCACCTCACCTTCTCTGCCCGCCGACGTCCACGTCCCGACCGCTGGCGCCAGCGCGTCGACCGCTCATGCCTTCTTCATTCGCTCGAATTCCTCGACGAATTCCCAATCGGCGATGAGGTGCTTCTTGAGGAGCAGCGAGAGCAGCGCGGCGAAGAGCGGCTCCCACTGCGAGGCTTCACCGAGCACCGCGCTCGCATCCGCACCGTGCGCCGCCGCGCGCAGCGCGCTGACCAGATCGCGTGCCGTGAGCGACGACGCATCGCTACTCTCGTTCGCCCGCGCGCTGGTTTCGGGGTGGGCGCGAGCGGGCAGCGTGACGTGAGTGCCATCCAGCAACGTCAGGGTGATGAGCCGCGGCCGAGTCCCACGCTTGGGGTGTGGCATGGAGGACTCCCGGACGGGAATCGGGATCCCGCTGTCGGGCTCGCCCTCCTCCGCGGGGCCGGCCCCGCCAATTCCTCGGACCTCGCCATGGGCAGCACCGGCGGGGGCCGAACGACCGACAGTCGTCACCTGCGCGGATGCGAGCGAACGCTCCGGCGAAACCACCGTCACCAGTCCGCCCACCCGCCCGGCGGAGGCAGGAGCAATCTCGATCGTGGCGCTCGCGGCCTGGGAGACGGGAACCGCGGCGGTGTTCGAGGCAACCTCGTCCGCATTGGACTGAGGGACCGCCGAACGTCCCGGCTCCGACCGCGACCCGGCTGGCGCGCTGGCGGCCGGCGGGGCCACGGCCGTCTCCGCCGCTTCCCGCTGCACCACGGGCGCCGCCGCAGCCGCGACAGGGAACGCCTCGCCAACGGTCTCCGCTGACGAACGAGCGCTCGGGTTGGACTCGGGGCTCAGCGAGGGCCGCGCGTAGTAGGCGCGGATGGCCGCCCGAATATCGGAGGGCGCGGCGATCATACCGCGGACCGGTAAGCCCGCGAAGAGCGCCACCTCATCGCGAGCCCGGTCGTCGCTGGGATCGTCCATCGCGACGTAGAGGGTCTCGCCGACACCGCGCACTCGGCGAACGAAGATGGGGACCAAGCAGTACTTCTCGGCGATTTCACGCGGCACGAGGTTGAGCAGCGGTCGTGAGAAATCAATGTGGTAGAGCGATACCCAGGGCACGGCAAGCTGCTGACTGAGGATCTGGGTCACCTGGGTCTCGGTGACGTATCCCGATTCCGCCAGCAGGGTCCCGAGGCGTCGTCCGTCGCGTTTCTGGAGTTCCAGCACGTCGTCGAGCTGCTGACGCGTGATCACCTTGGCATCGACCAAGAGCTCACCGAGACGCACCCGCTCACCCATCGTCGCCACAGGCTACCCCATGCCTCCGCGAAGGGCATCCACCCCGTGACGGAGACCGCCCGCGGACCATCCGCGACGGAGCGCCCCATCCCGTCCACGGGCCGCAGCGAGGATGAGCTGGCCTCACCGTTCCCTCGCCACCAGGAGGATTGGTCGACGGCGACGGTGAGTCCCCGCGCCCGGGTGCCTGGCCCGGCGGCCAGGCCAGCGTCTCGATGGTCAGTGGGGCTGACCGACTTGCGTGCCCACCGCGCTGGATTTCGGATTATGCTCGGCTTTGTTCGCTTCGAAGTGTCAACCGCCGCCGGCCGTGTTCTGAATCCGCCCCTAAATGCACTCCGAGACCCCCTCCTCCTCCTGCCCCCAGTGCGGCACGCCCTTCCCGGCGGGTCAGCAGTATTGCGCGGCGTGTGGGTTCCCGGTGGGCACGATGCGGTCCGCGACCGACGACAGATTCGTGGGTCGAACGCTCCCCGGCGGGTACCACATCCTCGACCTCATCAGCGTCGGCGGCATGGGCCGGGTGTACCGAGCCGAACAGAGCATGCTCGGCCGTACGGTCGCGGTGAAGATCATCCACCCGCACCTGCTGTCGGACGAGAACTCGGCCGTTAGATTCTTGACCGAGGCGCGGGCCGCGTCCCAGCTCAACCATCCGAACTCGATCGCCGTCTTCGACTTCGGTCGTACCGACGACGGGCAGCCCTACATCGTGATGGAGTTTCTGCGCGGCAAGGACCTCGCGCGCGTCGCCTACGAAGAAGGGCCGCTGCCGTTCGCTCGGATCGTGGACGTACTGCGGCAGGTCCTCGCCGCCCTGGGCGAGGCTCACGATCTTGGCATCATCCACCGCGACCTGAAGCCGGAGAACATCGTGCTGGCGCCGCTCCGACGCGGCGGGGATTTCGTCAAGGTCCTCGATTTCGGTCTCGCCAAGCTGAAGGCCGACACCGCGAACCCGGGGGTGACTAGTCCGGGCATCGTCTGTGGCACGCCCGACTACATGGCCCCCGAACAGGGCCGCGGTGATCCCATCGACGGCCGCAGCGACCTCTACGCGCTCGGCGTCGTGCTGTTCCAGCTGCTCACCGGACGGCTGCCGTTCGAGGCCGAAAGCCCAACGCAAGTGGTAATGATGCACTTGTCGATCCCGATCCCGGATCCGCGACAGGTCGCCCCTGAACGCGGCATTCCGGCCACCCTGGTCGACGTTACCCTGCGGGCCCTCGAGAAGGACCCGGCCCGGCGATATCAGGACGCTGCCGAGTTCTCGGACAGCCTTCGGGATGCGCTGGACGAGGCCGCCGCGCGGCCGTCCCGGATTTCCCACCTCCCGAGCGGGGCGCCCGCCGCACCCGCCGTCGTCTGCCCGACCTGTGGACACACCGTGCCGACGACCAAATTCTGTGGCGAGTGCGGGGCTCCGCTGGCCGCGGTCCACAGCGCGGACAACCTCTCCGCAGCGCTGCTGCCCTTGCCGATGGTGGGTCGTGAGGATGATATCTCCTGGCTCGAGGAGCGCCGCCGCGAGGCCGACGATGCCGCAGTCGGCGCGCGACTGGTCGCCGAGTCCGGTGCAGGCAAGACCCGCCTGATGAACGAGTTCGCGAACCGCGTCGAGTCCGCGGGGGATTTCGTCGTCCGCGCGAGTCCCGACCCATACTGGGCCGAGGTCGCGTACCACACGGTGCGGGAGGTCATCCTCGAGCTCACGGGGCAAGCGGAGCAGACGTTGCTCGAGACGGAGGGGCGGCGCGCAACCGCCGAGGTGCGGCGCGGCCTCGAGATCATCCTCAGCGGTATGGCGCCGAGGAGTGATCGCCGCTCCCCCGTCGAGCGGCGTCACGCGGTGGCGGAGGCGCTCCGGTGGGCGGCAATCGTAGCGACCGAGCACAGCGGCGCCCGGATCCTCCTCTGCGTCGACGAGCTTCATCGCGTCGATGTCCCTAGCCGACAAGCGATCGCCGACCTCCTCGCCGATCCTCCGCGGTGCTCCCTGCTCGTCCTGGCCACCCATGTTCCTGGCTTCGATTCGGGCTGGGGTTCGGAGCACCCGGCGCGCATCGTCACCGGCCTCTCACCACCCGCCGCGACGCGGCTGATCCCGGCCAACAAGTCCGGCGACCGCGTCCGGGCGCTGGACGGCGATGGGCGCGGCATCATGCCGATGTACGTCGAGCAACTCGTCCGCCACACGCAGGAAATCGGCGGCGATCCCCCGCCGCGACTCGTGGACCTGATCGCGCAGCGAATCGACTTTCTGGAGCAGAACGCCCGCATCTTGCTCCAGGCACTGGCAGTGCTCGGCGACCGCGTCGATCCCAAGCTGCTCGGCAAGCTCGTCCCCAAGCAGCTCGACGTCGGCCCCATCCTCGAGACGTTGGAGGGGAGGGGCATGATCGAGCGCGCGGGCGCGCTGATTTCGACGGCGCATCCCCTCCTCCACGAGATCGTTCTGCTCGGAACGCCAGCGGCTGTCCGGCGCGATCTTCACACGAAGGCCCTACGTATCTGGGAGAAGCGGACGGCGCCGCTGGAGGTGCGAGCCCTGCACGCCTACCACGCGAACGAGGCGTTCTCGGCGCTGCTCCTCCTCGAGCAGGTCGCGGAGCGCGCAGCCTCCCGCGGGGACCTCACGTCCGAGATCCTCGCCCTTCGCCGAGGCCTTGAGCTCGCTCGGCATGAGCTCTCGCGCGGTGAGCTCGACGATCCGCTCCAGGCGATGCTGATCTTCGGTCGCAAACTGGGGGCCGCGTTGGCACGATCGGGCGCGTACGCCGACGCCGAGGGCGTGCTGCGCGAGGCGCTGGACATCGCTGGACCAAGCAGCCCGGATCGCGCGCGCGTCCTCGGGGTGCTCGCGGAGGTCGCTCACGGCAGACAGCGCTCGGACGAGGCGCTGACGTACCTCGACCAAGCGATCGACGCGGCCCGGCAATCGGGTGCAAACCAGCTCGAGTCCACTCTCCACAGCACGCGCGCAGCCTGGGAGCTCTGACCACCGACCCCACCCGACCGGGTCAGAGGGGGGCCGATGCGTTCGGGAGGAGCCATCAGGCTAGATGCTGCGTCATGTCAACGAGCCAAGCCGGCGGAGCCGGAGCCAAACAGGCCGGGCCATCAGCGGTCTGCGGTCGGCGGTCGGCGGTCGGCGGTCGGCGGTCGGCGGTCGGCGGTCGGCGGTCGGCGG
>JAFGBI010000070.1 GCA_016933275.1 Polyangiaceae bacterium
ACGGGGGTGTTTACTTATGTGCCCTGTCTTGGAGACAGGGCACTAGACGTATGGGTCCATGTCGTTTGGTTCTTACTTTGTCTTCCCTTTTGTGCCGGTGCATGGCCCACGCCATCAACGAGCGGATGGCGCGCCAGCTCGACGCGAGACCGACCGACCGCCGGCAAGCTCCGAGGTGTCCTCCTCGCTGTCTCGAACCATTCTTGCCGAGACACCGCGGAGGAGCCGACGGCTTCGGGTGCGCCGGCGTCGCACCGCGAGCACGGCGAGCGCGAACAACCCAAGGGCGAGGCCGAAGGGTTTCTTCGTGCTTCCGGCCGTCGCGCACGCGCACCCTGAATCCTCGGAGCTTGCCGCAGGGTCGTCCGTGTCTACACAAGTGCCAGCGCTGCAGTGCTGTCCGGTCAGGCACCCGCTACCGCACGCCCCACAGTGGAGCGGATCGCTGACGAGGTCGACGCAGGAGCTGCCGCACTGGGTCAGTCCGGCAGCACACGTGGCGGCGCACGTGCTATTCGAACACACCGCACCACTCGGGCAGACGACATTGCACGCACCGCAGTGCAGACCGCTGGTGGCCGTGTCCACGCAGGCGCCGCTGCACTCGACCAGCGGCGGCGTGCAAGTACTGGCTGCCCCGCCGGTGCTTGCCATGCCACCCGTCGTCGACGTGTTCCCGGTGCTGTTGCCGCCGGTGCTCGACCAGCCACCCGTGGTCGTTACGCCCCCGGCCATGGTCCCGCCGGTGCTCACCCCGCCGGTGCCTGACAGGCCACCCGTGGCTGGTGGCATGCCTCCCGTGGCCATTCCCCCGGTGTTCTCCCCGCCCCCACCCGTCCCGCCGACCCCCCCGGTGTCGTCAGCCCCGCCCGTGCCGCCAGCCCCACCCGTGCCGGTGGCCCCACCCGTGCCGCCAGCCCCGCCGGTGCCCCCGGTGCTGCCCGAGCCGGCGAACTGCCACCAATCCACGTTGAATAGCGGCGATCCGCTCCCGCGGAAGACGAGGTAGAGATCCTCCACTCCACTGGCACCAGACACGGTGGTCGTTTGCGTCGTCCACGTTTGCCAGTCTCCGGTGCCAGGGACGTCACAGGTTCCAATCAGGGTCCCCGTCTCGCTGCCCAGCCGAAGCTCGATGGTGCCGCCACTCGTGCCGCTGGCAACGCTCGCGGTGAAGCTCTCGGCGCCATCACCGAAGTCGACGCCGCGCACTCGGATCCAGTCCCCGTCGCCGATCTGGCTGACGTTCATCCCGCCCTCGCTGCAAGGTTCCGTCTCGATGCCGCTCTGCGCGTTCGTGGTTTCGGCCTCGACGCGGACGTACGGATCGAGGTTCTCGAGCTGAGGGAGGCCATCGGTCGTGTAGGTGACCTGCTGAATCGTGCCGTCAGCGTCGTGGTAGAGCGCTTCCAGGCCGAGGTTGCGCTTGTAAGTGGTTGGGATCCCTGCCTGGGTGGCCACCTGGCGGTTGTGGTAAGCATGGTACCACTGGCCCCGGTACTCGAATTCGCCGGCGTGGTTGTTGTTGTTGTTCTCGGGTGGCTGCCCGGCGATCGTGCCGCGGTACTCGAAGCCCTCCGTGGGGCTCGTGCTGGTCATGTAGTCGATCGGAGTCCCGGCACTGGGCGTCGCCGAGTACGAGAGGTAGTAGATGCCGTTGCGCTTGTGCATCCACGCGGCCTCGAAGAAGTTCGGCGCGTAGGACTGGATCACCGAGCCGTCGATGCTGATCATGTCCTCGTTGAGCCGGGCGATGCGCAGGTTGTTCTCGCCGTTGCCGCCGAAATAGAGGTAGGCTTGACCGTCGTCGTCGATGAACACGGTGGGGTCGAAGAGCCACATGTCCGTCCCCGACGCGCCCGGCGTGTTCCGGTCCACCAGCGCCCGGCCCAGGGCATCCTGGAACGGACCGAGGGGGCTCGTGCTCGTCGCCACCCCGATGTTCGATCCCCCGTTGCCGAAGTAAAGGTAGATGGTGCCATGGCGTTCGATGAGCGTGGGTGCCCAGGAGTTGCTCGCCCAGGACGCGTTCGCCGGAACCCGAAACACCTCCCCGTGATCGGTCCAGTTCTTGAGGTCGGTGGTCGAGATCCCGACGTAGGACGCCATCGAGTAGCCGCCCTCGATGGCGTTGTCGTCGTCGTTGGAGGCGTACAGATAGAGACGCCCGTTCTGCGTCAGGAACCCCGGGTCGGCCAGGTAGCGGTGGGAGGCGATGGGGTAGTCCGCCAGGACTGGCGGGCTGGCCGTCAGCGCAGCGAGACATAGCGCCACGGTCACTCCTTCGCGTTTGCCAATCCGTACTTGGTGCTGCATTCGGGATTGCTCGTTCGGTTGGGGGTGGAAGGCAGGTCGGTCCGCGGATCACGCTGCGACAAGAGCAAGTCGAAACGACCGGCTACCCATCGAGGCCGCCAAGCAAGCGAATTCCCAAGACCTCGCTGGCCCCGCTGAGCTCTCGACAGTTACGCAGTGCCAACCGGGCCTCCATTCCGTCAAGAAAGAATCGAGAGGGAATGCGCTTTCCCGGCGACCCCATCGTTCCAGATGGAACTGTTCCACCGGGCGCGAGCCCGAGCGGCGGTCCCGGTGCTTGCTAGCCGCGGGGGTGCTGGCCGCGAGGGGGGTCGTGCTGGGGTGCTCCGGCGAGCCGACCCTGGTTGTCGGCAGCTGGGAGCCTCGACACCTTCGCTGCGCGCGGTCGCGGAGCATCGTGCATTTTCGATGACGGATTCACCCCCATCGCCTCACTGCACAGCTGACAGCCGATGTACCAGGTGTCGTACGACGTGATCGAGGACGGCACCATGAATACTGTGGCGCGCAGCCAGGGCGCCGTGGCGCAGCTCGAGGCCGGCAACGCTCGGCGGCTTCGGGAGCAGAGAGAATGGCTCTTCAGTTCGGGGTCGAGACCGACTTCGCGGAGGACGGCGGACAACGAGTTGGTGTGAAGGTGACGGAAACCGAAAGCGGCGACTGGATCGGCTACTCACCGGCGGGTGGAACAGCTGGCATGTCCTGGTCGGTGAAAGCCCCCACGGTTTTCGGAGGACTTCATGAGGTCATTGACGGGCAGGTCGTTGGGATTGTGCGTGGCGCTCGCCATGGGCACCGGCACCGCCTGCACCAGCAACCCAGGGCACACACCGCCAGCGGGCACAGGTGGAAATTGGGGCTCGCGCGGGAGTGCCACGGGCGGCATTTCGTCGACGGGGGGCATCCAGAGTAGCGGCGGCGCGGCTGGCCTCGGGGGGACCGCCAACGCGGGTGGCACACATGGCTCGGGTGGCGCGGCTACCGGCGGGACCCCCGGTACCGGCGGCCTGGCTGGCTCGAGTGGCACGTCCGACACAGGTGGCACCTCCAGCTCGACCACCGGCGGCAACCCCACGGGCGGCTCGACCACGCAACCTGGCACGGGTGGCAACCCCACGGGCGGCTCGACCACGCAACCTGGCACGGGTGGCATGGGCGGCAGCAGCGGCACAGGCACCGGCGGTGACAGTTCTGGCACCGGCGGTCGTTCCGGCACGGCCGGCAGTTCCAACGACGGTGGCGCCGGCGGCGACACCTGCCCATTCCCCACGTCGTTCCAGTGGAGCTCGAGTGGGCCGCTCGCGCAGCCGAAGTCACCGGCGGGCCACACCCTCGTGTCGCTCAAAGACTTCACCAACGTCGTCCACAACGGTCAACACATCGTGTATGCGACGGCCTTCGACTCGACTGCCAGTTGGACTTCACTCGTCATCCTCTTCCAGGACTGGCCTGATTTCGCCTCGGCCCCCCAGACCTGGATGGGAAACCTGACGGTCGGCTCGACCGTGGCGCCGACACTCTTCTATTTCACCCCGAAGGACATATGGGTGCTCATCACCCAGTGGGGCATTCGATACGCGACCTCGACCGACCCAACGGATCCGTCCAAATGGTCAGCGCTGCAACCGGGGCTGACCGGTGGTCCCGGTGGCGAAATCGATCCCACGGTGATCTGCGACAGCACGGACTGCTATCTGTTCTTCGCCACGAGCAACGGGCAGATCCACCGCTCGTCGATGCAGATCGGGCAGTTCCCGGGCGCCTTCAGCGGATCAACGCCCATCATCAATGAGACGAAAGCCACCGTGAACGAGGCGGTGCAGGTCTACGCGGTCAAGGGGACAGGCAAGTATCTCATGTTCGTCGAATCGGACGGGTGGCCCCGCTACTTCCGCGCCTACAGCGCAGACAGTCTCGGCGGTACATTCACGGCTATTCCTGGGGCGTCGACCCGAGAGACTCCCTTCGCCGGCAAGAGCAACGTCACCTTCACCGGCGCCGCCTGGACGGACGACATCAGTCACGGGGACATGGTTCGGAGCGACCCGTCGGAAACCCAGACCATCGATCCCTGCAATATGCAGCTTCTCTACCAGGGGCGCGACCCGTCCCAGAACCCAAAACCCTACGAGCAACTGGCATTTCTCCCGGGCCTGCTGACGCTGACCCAGTAGCGCTCGGGGACGAAGTCGCCGCCGAGGCGGCACTCGAGGCAGCTTCTCGGGGCTATCCCCGCGATACTGGGCGACCAACCGTGACCGGGAGGATATCCTGGGTCGGTCCGTGGCTGGCTCCGTAGAGCGCGGCTCGACATCGAGGCGGCAGGGCGCCGCTGCGGGACGTCCCCCGCGCCGCTCCGGCGCGAACCCCAGGTCCTCAGGCGCTGCCTCCGGACTGCCTTGGCGAGTCGGCATCCGTTGCGAGATCCATCAGGCGCTCGCTGACAAAATTCGCTGGCGTGGAGGGCATCGGGCACGCATAACCCCAGCGGGGTCGCTGGACGCGGCCGTCGACCCTCTAGACATCCGTCATTGTCTCTCTCGTTCGGCGGAAGGCGTCACCGCGACGCCTTCCGCCGGGCCCAGCGCGGCTAAGGGTTGATGATCATGCGGCGGTAGGAGGTGAGCTTCGGAGAGCCGTTGTCGACCACCTCGAGAACCACGTGGACGGAGCCACCCGAAACCGACACGCTGGCCGTCTCCGAGTTGGCGCCGGAGATCGACCCTGATCCCGAACTGGGATCTTCGTCGATCCACCATTTGTAGCTCAGGGAATCACCATCCGGATCGGTGGTGCCAGCCGCGCTCAGCTCGACGGAGTCGGATCCGCTCATGTGCAGCACACTCCGGCTGGTATCGCCGTTCAGAACGACGATGGGGTGATGGTTCGCATCCCCGAAGTTGCTGGTGACGGACCAATCCATCCGGGCTGCGAAATCGTTCTGGAGCGCCTCTTTCCAGCGGCTGATCGATTCGGCTGGCTCGTTGTACATGTTGTATGGGTCGTAGGCCGCGTCCTCACCACTCATGCAGTCCATGCCGCGAACGTTGCTCTTCCGCGTGAAGCGGCCGCCCCAGCCGTTCTGGCTGACATCGTCGGGATCGTGGAGACCGTTGCCGAGAACATGGAAGACCGCGGGCGTATCCCCCTCGTAGACGTAAGCCTTTTCCGGGTACACGGCCCCCAGCGGCCCGCGATTCTGGACATTCTGGTCTACCCAGCTGTCCGAGGGCTGCCAGTTGTAGACCTGCGTGGCGCGAATGTAGAGGAGATCTGGGAAGGTCTTTGCCAACCAGGTTCCCGCGTTGTCCTG
>JAFGBI010000071.1 GCA_016933275.1 Polyangiaceae bacterium
ACCTACCCGACAGGCCCTGGTTTGTCTCCCGTCATTTGCGCCTAACTACGCGATATCTCAGCCGTTACGAAGGATCTGCTCCCGTGCACCGTCGAGCCCCCCCCGGGACGGCGGTCGCGGAGAGTGCGGCGCTCCGCCTCAGCCGGGCCTTCGCGAAGGTACGCCGCAGCCCCACGTCTCGTCCGCAGGCCGCGCCTTGGAGGGGCGGGTCGCCTCAAGCGCACAGCCGGTGCTACGACGACCGGGAGGCATGCAGTTCACGGGGGCGCCCGTGTTGACGGCATCCAAGTGCACCTACGGTTGGGTTGCACAGTCGTGACGCAGTCTACCTGACTTGCGGAGCAGTGCGTGCGGGCGATGTCCGATAAGGGCGGAGGCGAATGCAATTTGTGTGGACAGCCAACTACCCTGCGTCGACGCGTAGTCTCTCTGTGCGTGGTGCATCTGGTGCCTGGTCGCTGCGCGCACAGCCCGCTGCGCGCCGCCGTTGGCGTGATGCTCAACACGGAGTTGCGGCCCGTGGAGCGCGAGTTGGTCAGGATATGTGCCGGTCGATCAAGGGGGATCGATGGTGGCGGTCGGAGTGGTCGGGCTGAGCTTCGCGAGGTTGGCCGCTGCCCACGCGCGCGGAGTGAAACGGTCCGGGTGCTTGGCGAGCTCGTCATGGCTCGTGCGCAGCACCGAGACCAGGTACTCGTGTACAGGAACGCCGGCGGCGACCGCGGTTTGCAGAACGCTGCGGACGACGTCGAGGACAAATCGGCCTTCGAGGCTGCGACGAAACATCGAGCTGCCTTCGATGAGCTTTTCCATGCGGAGCATTCTCTCCCGAAGGTTGTTCGGTTGCCTCGAGGCGAGGATCATCGAGGTAAGCGGCCAGCGCTGCGAAGTGGTTGATGATGTATCGTGCGGCGGTACCGAGCTTGGTGCCCTTCGACCACACGTCGGCGATCTTCTTGGCGAGCTTGAGGATATCGTTCCAGGTCTGCCGGCTCTCGTTGCCCCGCACAGCGAGGACGTTCTCGCGGTTGCGGACACGTAGCACCTTCGATCATTCCCGCCAGAAGCTTTGCCGCGACCAGGGTCGGGCCGTTGCATCCGCCGACCTCCCGGTAATTCCTCCGCTGGACGCGAAGCTCGCCGAATAGGGAGAGATACACCGCCGTGCCCGGCTGGTGCACGCCGTAGGCCCGCCGCTCGTCCCCGACGGCGATCTTGTCGGGCAGTGCCTCCTCCATCCGCTGCAGGTCGTGCTCCAGCCCGACCCGGCCAGCTTCCTGCAGCGCCCCGAGCAGCGCCTGCTCTCGCTCGGCAAACGTGCCGGGGATCGCGTCGACAAGACGAACGGCGGCGTCGATCAGGTTCTGCAGCGCGGAGGAGACATTCTCGTTGGACGAAACCTCGGGAGAGGGCATCATGGCGTCGGGGCCCCTTTCGTTCGTGGGTTGGGTCGCACCTCCTTCGACGAAAGGTCAGCCCCACAAAGTCACTCCGGCCGCCAATATTCTTCGAGCAGCGTCACGCCACGCCGTGCTCCGTCGACGATCCCCACCCAACCTCCCCTACTACCGCACCAGCAATGACGGGGCGAGCGAGTTCATCGCGGGCTTCGGTCGACCCCAGCTCGAGACGGTCATCGGAGCCATGTGAGCACAAGGCATTCTGACGTAACCCCCACCGAGAACCGTGAGAGCCTGGCTCGCGATCAGCTCGCGAACGAGCGAACGTTCCTGGCATGGGTACGCACAGGTCTGGGGATCGTGGGGCTCGGGGTCGTGGTCGAACGGCTCGGGAGCGCCGAGACCGGCACCAAGATCGCGGGGGTGGCCTTCATCGCCGTCGGGACGGCCGTCGTTGGCTACGGGTACTCCAGGTACCGCGCCATCGAGGCGCTGCTCGCAACGGGAAGGTTTCGGGCGGCTCGACGCGGTCCGCTCGCTCTGTTGATGCTCTGTCTCTTGCTCGCGCTGGCCGCGATCGCGGTGTTCGTGACCTGAACGACCGATGGCCCCGCGCCGCCCCGACTCAGAGGGGGTCCAGCAGCCGCGGCGACGCGGGGCCGGCCGCCCCCCTTTCCATGACGGTCGGCTCCCTACTCGCAGATCCGTTCGCCCCCGGCACGCACGCAGGTGAGACCCTCCGCGCATACGCCGCTGGCGCCGGAGCCGCTGCCGGCACAGCAAGGTTGTCCGGTGTCGCCGCAATGGGTGCGGCAGGTCGAGCTCGAGCTCCCCTCGATGCACACGCCGATGCTGCGTGCCTCGGCCGGCGCTTCGCAGCAGGGGGTGCCATCCGCGACCCCGCAGGCCAGGCAGGTGTTGGTGTTTCCCGAGTCGCAGGTCAGCCCGTCGTCGCAGGTGCGAGCCGAGCAGCAGGGCTCGTCGACGCCACCACAGTCGATGGCACCCTCGCCACCGGCACCGCCCCGGTCCTCCGGTCCTTGGCTCGACCCCGCCTGACCACCGGGAGGCGTTCCCCCGCTGTCCCCGACCGCGGTCGCGCCACCCTCCCCACCCGCGACCGCACCGCCACTGGTCGAGCTGCCGCCGATGGCCGAGCCATCGCCACCGGCGGCAGGCTCTCGACCGCCGGTGCTCGTCCCGGCCCCTCCCGTGTCCCAGGGACGGCGACCACCAGTGGGTACCGCCCCGCCGTCACTCACGGTGCCGCCGGTGTTTCGTCCGCCCAAACCGATGCTCCCCGCGCCACCGTCTTCGCCCACCGGGTCAGCCAAAGAACATCGCGAGGTCGCCGCACCACGGACGCGACGACCTCACGCGTGCTCAGCGGCCATCCCACTGGCGATTGCCCGCATATGACGAAGACGAGCCCGAGGTGGTTCCTCCCCGTGCCTCGGAACGAGGCCCGACCCGAGGCCGAATCGCTATCCCTTCGGATCCACAACCGAATGATCGGCTGCTCCGATCTCGGTTCCCCAGCTGCCCGACGGCCGGGAACTCCGCCTCCTCGAACTTCGTCGAATGTATCCCCCGTGGCGACCCCTGGCCCGGGGGAACTGACCTCCTCGGCCCGATTGCACCCTTCGCCGGGCGGCATGGCTCTAATGAGGCATGTCCTCTACGAGAGAAGGTCCCCAGATCCGCCAGACCGCGTTCTCCGGAGCGCTCTTGGCCTCGCTCCTCGTGACGGCGACCGCAACGCCCGCCGCGGCGCAGACCGATCCGACGGATCGCGGACAGGTGATCCTCGGTTTCCGATTGCGCGCCGGTGGTCGTTACGACAATGTGCGGATGTGCGTGGCCACTCCACCAGGCACCAAGGGAGGTCCCGCCGCCGACGTCTCCTTCTTCACCGAGGTCCAGCTCGGCCGCGATGCCGCGCTGGATATCGATCTGCCCGTGGTGCGGCCGATCCTGTTCGGCGCCAGGTTCGACATGTTGCAGTTCGAGCCGTCCGCGTCTCTGCGCTTCCGGTCTCGCACCAACACCGCGGTCGATCCCATCTTCGGTCCTACGCTCGGGCTGTCATTGCACTACGGTCCTGACCATGAGTCCGAGCGCGAGCCCTCCGAGCGCGGCCCGTCCTTCTGGGCGCTCGGTCCGATCATCGGGGGCTACGTCGGCGCCGACTTCAAGCGCGAGGGAAAGACCTTCAATGCTCAGGTGGGCCTGACGCCCTACGTTATTCCTCTCTTTTCCGTGGACGATCCGGAGCAGCACCGCGGCATGGTCGTTGGCGGCCTCCTGGACGGATCGTTCCGGTTCGCCACGGACTGAGCGTGGAACCCGCCGGAGCGACCCGTCTACTCGACGAGGCGGGCGTTGCGGTCCAGGGGATCCCGTGGACGTAGAAGTCCGTGGACGTGAACACTGACGCTGGCATCCGGGAGATAGCCGTGTTTCTCGAGCACCCGCGCGACGTCGACCCGGAGCTGCAGCGCCGCCTGAGCGAGATCCTGGAGCTGCGCCGGGCGATGTACGACGTCGGGGAGCGCATCGAGACGGTCCGCGCCCAGATGGTCGAGTACCGGACGCGCGCGGACGAGATCAACGCACAGCTCGTGTCGCTCCGGCGAGTCGCCCAGGCCGAGGCGCTCAGCCGCCATCTCGCCAAGAAGATGGCGGAGATCAGCGACCGGCTGCAGAAGGCCACCTGAGCTTCTCCCAGCGGTCGTAGTCCTCGGTCGACGGGCCGGTGACCTCCACGAGCAGAGTCGGGTTCACCACCACGTTCTGATCCATCGTCGCGAGCTCGCGCTCACCGCACACGACTGTCACATCCGGAAAGGTCGTCAGATCAGTCGCATCGATGCGCACCTTGAGATCCGATAAGGCGCTCGCTGCGAAAGGCCGCGGCGTCGCGCCACATCACAGCGTCGCGCAGCGCATGCGGGTCGAGGGGCGCCGTCTGACGCTGGGGCTCCCATCCCCGGAGGAGGCCATCGCGTTGCTCGAGCTCTGGCATGGGAAGCTCGCCCACCCTGAAGGGCCTTTCCCGTGGCCATTCACGACCGAGAAGAGCCCGGCGTGCCGCTCCGGGGACGCATCGACACCATCCACGCGCCTCGCGGTGACCGACTCGACGCGGTCGAGTACAAGCTGACCGACGAGGCAAACGAGGAGCTCGACCGCGCACAGGTGACGCTGTACCGGGAGCTCCTCTTCCGTGCCGAGGGGGTCGTGACGCGGCCCGTAGTGATGCGCTTCAACTCCCAGCTCACGGTGTACGACATCGGCGAGGATCGCGCCGACTCGCTCATGACGCACGAGCTCGTCCCGCTGCTCCGCCGGATGCGCGACTGGCTCGCCCGACCCGAGGAGGCGCCGGCAACCGCCCGACGGGATCTCTGCTCCGCGTGTCCGGTCGCTCGTGAGTGCGCGGAGACGCACCCGGAGCGGCTCGCCACCCGGGACGATCCCCCGATGGCCGCCTCGCGCCCGCGACCCGCCGCCGAGGGTGAGCCGATGACGCCGGCGTCGGTCGTGTCCCGCGAGGACCACCCAGGTGACGACGAAGGTGAGACAGAGGCCACCCGGATCCAGAAGCGCATCCTCGACGAGTTCCGGCGCGATGGGATCGCAGCCGAGTCTCGCTCGGCCATCGTCGGTCCCACCCTCTACGTGATCCCGGTGACCCGAACACGCGGCTCGGTGAAGCAGCTCGACGCGGCGGCCAACGACGTCATCCACCGACTCGCGACCACCGACGGCGTCGAGCTCGAGTACCTCAAGGACGGCGGTCACCGCGTCTTCGCCGTGCAGCGGCCGCGACCGCGTGCGGTGCTCCTCGGACCACTCCTGACGGCGAAACGCGAATGGCTCAGCGCGCGTCCGGGCCGCTTCGTGTTCGGGCAAGAACGGCCACGGACACTGGAATCCTGGAGCGCGCTTCTGGGCCCGCGTGACGTTGAACGCCCGCGACGTCATCCGTGAAACGTTCCAGGAGGCTCTTCGGCGAAACCCCAAGCAGCAGCGGCGGTGGATCGTGTTGGTGGACGGAAACCCGAACCAGATCCGGTTTGTGCGCCGCGTCTGCAAGGAACTCGGCGTTCGCGTCACGATGATCCTCGACCTGATCCAATTCCTCGAGTACCTCTAGAACAGCAACCCGGTTGATTGCTGCGTCAAATCAACAACCTAGAGCACCGAACCGGCAGCGGACCTCTCCAGAGGCAGCGCTGGAAACGCGTCCTCGCC
>JAFGBI010000072.1 GCA_016933275.1 Polyangiaceae bacterium
ACACCTTTTTTAGTCACCCGACCCATCGCAACGCAGCACGATTCCAGCCCCCACGCTCCACCTGGCCCGGCGCCGTCCGAACTCTGGCGCGCTCAGCGGATGCACGGAGGGCGGCGCCGGCGGCTGTTCGGCGGTGAACGCCATGGCCCCCAGGGGCCGTCGTGCAGCGGGATGGGAGGCGACGAATGCCGGGGGGAGAGCTGCTGCACCACGCCGCACGTACCGGGATGCACGGTCGCCATGGGCAGGGGCGACAGCGGCTGCGATGCTGATGGGGGCGGGTACCCGTACGAGCGACCCGAGCACGACGTGACGGTGAGAGACTACCTGCTCGACAAGTACGAGGTGACGGTGGGTCGGTTCCGGGCATTCGTGGCGAGCCGACCCGATGGCGGGAGTTGGGCCCCGGCGACCGAGGGAGGCGGAGCGCATCCAGGCATCGCAGGGACCGGTTGGCAGAAGGCGTGGGACGAGAACCTGCCAACGACGAAGACCCTGTGGGACGACCGCTTGACTTGCGATCCGGCGAACGAGACGCGGACTGCGGACGCAATGGGCCCCGCGAGGAGCCAGACGCAGTCGAACAGGGCGCCCTTCTCCAAAACGGTGGGACTCTTCGCGGGTCACGCCGCTACCGTCGGGTACACGGCTCGCGGGCGACGATTTCCGGGCCCACCTGGGCACTCGAACCCGTCCCAGGCTCCTCGGAGCCGAGGAGCCCCGTCCTGGTTTTCGCCGCCTTCACGGAGGCCGCCAGTCCGAACGGCATCAGCACCTTCACCGGCGCCGGGGTTTCGCGCGGCGAGAATCGAGAACCCCTCGCTCGCGGGCGCGCGCCGGGTCAGGCGTGCGTCAGAACGTCCACCGGTGGCCCCGGTAGGAGTAGATGTACCAGCGGTTCTCATCGATGACGTCCAGGTCCAAGGTCGCGTCGAAGACGACCGTATCGAAGGAGATGGCCCCGTCGTCTGCGACGTGGGTCGTGACCTCCTTGGCGATGGCGGGGTCCCGGGCGCTGCCGCCGGGCTGGAGGAAGATGTTGCCGGTCTCCGGGAGACGGTGGGTGTTGGAGACGAAGAAGGACGACTCGGACCGGCTCAAGACGAACTGCCCCATCTGGCGGACGGTCATCGCCGCCTCGTCGATGTGATAGATCACCGCGCGCGAGAAGCTCGCATACGGGGAACCAAAATGGCGGCTGCAACCGTTGTCGAACAGGAGCAGATCGCCGTTGGGGAGCAGCGCCGGCGAGTGCTGCCCAAAGGGCCAATCGAACTCCGGGGCCGAGGGATCCCCGGCGGCCTCGGTGCCGAGCTGCACGGATTCGCCATAGGGCGTCCCGGAGGCATCCACGGCAGTGAGAAGCTTGGCGGACTGCGGCTCGTTCCACCCTTCGTGCGGCGCCAGCAACCAGACCAGGGTTCCGTCGCGACGGATCTTCCCGACGCCCTGGTGGCGGCCCGAGACGATGATCGACTCGTCCGCCGTGGAGTAGGCGAGGCCGTTTTCGTGGAGCCAGTCTGCTGTGCCCGATGGCCAATCTGCTGGGTCGATGAAGGTCGTCCGCGCGGGATCGAAGACCTGCGTGAGGTCCCACCCGTTGAGGACCTCGCCGGTCTCGGCGTCGAGCTCGACGATGCGGTCCTGGATGGTGGACTCACCGTTCTTCGACGCGAGGACCAGGAGGTTGCCGAAATACTCGCTGCGGGTCCCGGCCGGCACCCCCTCGCCGTTGTCGTCGCTGCCGACCTGCAAGATCTCGTGGTTGAGCGTGTAGTCCGGAAGCTGGAAGGCGCGCACGATGCGACCGAGCTTCGAAACCTCGACGATCGTGTCGAAGGAGCCGGTGAAGAGGTTGCCGGTGATCGAACGCCTCAGGGTGAACGTCTCGCCCAGCGGCAGATCATCGAGCCGCAGCGCCCAGCGGATGGCCCCCCGTTCGTCGAAGGCGATCGAGCGCGTCCAGTCGACCAGCACGATGGGAGGATTGGGGTTCGGTTCAATGCTGATCTCGGCTACCGTCCACCCCGGTTCCATCAGCTCGGACACGGCAGTCCTGACCTGGACGGTCGGAACCCACGAGTCCTCTCCGGGCCTCACGAGTCGGGTCTCGATCGTCAGCGTCAGCTCGACGCTTTCTGGTTCGATCCGGTCGACGTGAATGCGGACCTCGTTCTCGCGGTCGGCATGGAGGCCGAGAACGGGCACGTGGTAGCCGGGCTCGGGAAACGTCAGGTCCGAGCTGTCCAGCGGGCTCGCGAGGGCGAGGTCGGTTGCGGAATAGTTCCGCTCGAAGTCCGAGCCGCCGTCCTGCCCGGCTACGACGACCTGGACGTCCTGGACGTCGCCGGCCTCGATCCCACGAAGGTTGACGACCGCGACCAGGGGGCTGGTGCCGTAGGGATCGACCATGACGTCGTATGCGATCGCCGGCGCGCCCGCCGCGTCGGTCCCTCCGCCGGTGCCGGCTGTGCCACCGATCCCCGTCCCGCCCGCCGGATCCGCCATGCCACCGGTCCCCGCCCCACCCGCCGGACCCGCCGTGCCACCGATCCCCGCCCCGCCCGCCGGACTCGCCGTGCCACCGATCCCGGCCCCGCTCGCCGGACCCGCCGTGCCGCCGATCCCCGCGCCGCCCGCGGGGTCGCTGGACTCGCTCGACCGCGAGTCGCACGCGAACGACGCGAAGGCGACCGCCACCAGGGCTGGACATGCGAGACGGACCACGTCGGCGGTCTGCCGTCCACGGGCTCCGCCCAGCGGTGGCCGGACGAGAGGGCGAGTGCGCGCGCCCAGCCGTTGGGCCTGGGGCGCGAAACCGATCTCCAGAATCTGCATGAAATCATCCCTCTTCGCTCCGTCCGCGGACGGTTTGAGCCGTCTCGACGCGCCGACTGAGCCCTCCCGGCATCGCCGAACCTCACCACGACGGTCCCTCGGGATCCGTCTCGTCTTTCCTTCGCCTATATTGGTTGGGACCCGAGCGTTCGATCACGGCGCACCGGCGTTCGGCGAAATCGAACGGCACGACCCCGGCAGGCGCCGGGATCGGCGGCGCTATCTTGCCCACGTCGGGTCACCGAGCACTTCTCGTCGCTCCGGATCGACCACGCCCGGAGAGAACGAAGCCGCTCGTGACGACGCCAAGCGGTCCTAGGCGCGTCCGGCTATCCGTCTCGCTGGAGCACCGGAGACGAGCATTCTCAGGAGGCACCACGGCGGAACCCGCGTTGGTGCAGCATCAGGGCTCCACGCAGCGAAACCCCTCGGCTTCCGAGCCGCGACACCAGCTGCGGCCGCCAGTGCAGATCCACTGCCCGGGCACAATCGCAGGTGACCTCGACGTCCTGGTTGGCGCAGGTGGCCATGTAGCAGCTTTCGTAGTGACAACCCGCTGACGAGCAACCAGGAGTGCCATCGGCATCAAGCACGCAGATGGTGCCCTCGGGGCAGGCTGCACAGCTCGAAACCTCGCTGCACCACGACGGATCGATGCAGTCGCCGCTCCAGCAGCCGTCGGCGGACAGGGGTTCCAACCGCCCTGGGTCACTGGCCAAAGGTAACATGACGCCGCAACTACGATCTGATCGCGGCAGCCGCGCTGCAACATCCGCAGCTCCGCTGGAAACCCCGCCGCGTTGGCGCGTCGCGGCGACCTCTCCGGCGCGGTGGGGCGGCGCCGGGCCTTCGGGGGGCTTTGGCCGCCAGCGAAGCCGCCGCGCTCAGGCGGCGGAGGGGCCTCACCATTCACCTTCGCATCGCCACCGTGTGCGGTATGTTTCGCCCCCGATGACGAAGCCGTGGCTGCTTCGGACTCCGCTGGGGGACTTCGTGCTGCGAGTCGCGCGGCAGCGTGACTCCTTGGTGGGCCTGTCCGAATCGGAACGCCAAGCGGTCTGGCGCCTCGCCGACTGGGAACTCGCGAACCGCGACCCCGACGCAATGGCGGCAATCATCCGCTTCCGTGGCGAGATCTCCGAGGCTCGCCGAATCGTGCCCGGCCCTTGCGTCGAAGACTCCGTCATCGCCGAGCTCCGCAGCTTCCTCGCGTCTACCGTCCAAAGCGGACGACTCGTCTTCGAGGCCAAGCCGGCGCTCGTCGTTCGTGTGCAGCAGGGGACCCCCGCCCCCGTCGTCGAACCACCACCGCCGCCGCTGGCCCCAACGGAGGAGCTTGGTTCGTTCAGCGTCCTCGTCATCGACGAGGTGGGCGATCCCCTCGCTGGCGTCGACCTGGTGTTCACGTTCGGCCGTACCAAGGAGCAGCGCACCACGGACAGCACGGGCACGGCTCGGCTCGAGGATGTGCCCAGTAGCTTCGCGACGGTGAGCTTTGCTGACGAGGCGTTTATGCGGCAGAAGCTCCGGGAACGCTGGCAGGTCGCCCGCGGTCGCCAATGGCTGGACCCTCCAAGTGGTATGACGAACACCGTGGTGGTCGTCCGACGTCAAGAGGCGCTTGGGAGCAGATCCTTCGTAACGGCTGAGATATCGCGTAGTTAGGCGCAAATGACGGGAGACAAACCAGGGCCTGTCGGGTAGGT
>JAFGBI010000073.1 GCA_016933275.1 Polyangiaceae bacterium
GAGGGCGACGGTCCCGTCGCTGAAGGGACGCTTCAGCGTCAGGCGGACGAGGTCATCGGCGACGAGCGTCACGCGGTTCTGGGCGAGCAGGAGCCAGCACGATCCTCGCCTGCTGGTGCACCTCGATGTCGCGGGCGATGAATTGCCCACGGTGCACGCGCGATGCGAGGACGAGGCTACCGAGGGGTGCGACGATCGTACCCGAGAACTCCGACTCGACGTGGAACCAGTTGGATCCCGTGCAGTTGACGACGAGCCCGGACCGACCGGACTGGAATGCGGCGTCCCAGATCGTGCCACGATGGGTGAAGTTTCCCTGGACGGTCACCTCCACCGTGCCCTCCTCGGTGGCGATCCGGACGGTGCCGCCCGGCTCGATCACGAAGTCTCGAAAATGGTACTCCCCCGGATCGAGCCACAACTGCCCACCGGAGTATACGGTCACGTTCCGGTAGCTGCCCGGGTTGGGCCACTGCGAATGGTTCTGAAAGATGGTGATGTCCTGCTCGGCAGAGAGGTCGGGGTAGGTGGGGTTCCAGTTGATTGGGTACCATTGTTCCGTGACCCACGCGCCCGTTTGGGTGGTACCGAGCACGGTCACGCCGTTCTGCTGGAGCGGGACCCACGGCGAGATGAGGTCACCAGTGATTAGCGCTCGTTCGCGAAGAAACACGTTCCCCGTTGTGAGAACTGTACCGACTCGAGCATCCGCCCCAATCTCTGTATAGCCACGGTTGAACACCGGCGCGGGGCCGCCGCTGGCGCGCACGACCTCCGCCCGATCATTCACGCGGAGGGTCCCGTTCGCGATCAGCGCGACATCCTCGGTTGCGAATCCCTGCGGCATGGGGATCGTGAATCCAGCAGCCGGGTGGTGGAACAGGAGGCCCGCGATGATTGTCGGAGCGACCCGAAGCCCGAACGGGACTCTGCAACTAGCGTTCGTTTCTCGCGCTTCGTTTCTTGCGCTTCGTTCCTCCCACTGCATCACGATGCTCCCGTTGCCCATCTCGACCGCCTGCGAAGTATGGTCGGAATACCCTCGTCCGGCAGATGGGTCAAGACGAGGTGGAGCCCCCTTTGGATTTCTCACTGCGTGTACCGCCAACGCGGCGAGGGTTTCCCGCGGAGCTGCGGACGTTCCAGCGCGGCTGCCGCGATGAGGTCGTAGCGATTGGAACCACCGTCCTGACCTCGGGGTCGCGCGCTGGGTCATCGATTCTTCGCGGCGATCAACCTGATTGCCAATCTGAGCGGTTCTGTCCGCGGGTGGCAGCTGCGGCACGTCCGCCCGCCCGCGCGAGAAACCCGCGTCTCGCTGCGGCAAACCCCGCCGCCACGAGATACCTCGCCAACGGCGACGCCCCGCACGGCGCCCCGTCGATCATCTCGAGTCGAGCTGCCCCCCGGTCGTGGCGTCGCGAGCGCGAGCCCGTGCTCGCTGGCGCGGGGCCCCACGGCTCCGGGCCCCGAACGGCGAAGCCGGTTGGGTGAGCCGTGGGGGTGCGCGGGCGGCCCCCCAAGCGCGGGCCATTGCCCGCGCGGAGGGCCCACGGGAGGGCGTCCACGTTGCGGGGGACAACGGTTGCGATGCTAAGCGCTCGCGCGAGTGGCGGCAGGTTGACGCGCGTCCGACAGGTGGGACGACGCCACACGGAGCCGTGATACGCGAGGTGTACGGGACCCGGTTCGTCTCGCAGGTGGGTGACCACGAGGCGCGCGATCTGGGGCTTCAGGTCGGGACGGAGCGCGACGACCGCTCCCGTCCCCGGCTCGACGAAGCGCAGCGCCTCGTCGGGATCGAGGCTGCCGAGCCCGCGCTCGAGGACCGCGGTGCGCTCGAACGCGGGGACGACCACGCGGTGGCAGCCGTGGAGCGCGAAGCTTCGCTCCACCCTCGCGGCGAGCGCTCCGCGCAGGCGAGCCTCGGCGGGCAGGGAATCCCGCATCCCAACCGGGATGGGGGTGTTCGAGCGGCAGCGCGACTGCGGTGGAGAAGCCGGCAATCGGGCGCGGAGAGGGATCGGACACCCGCACGTGCGGGAAGCATCATGCCTGCTCCCCCGCCAGGCGCGCAACGCCCCGGCCCGCCGAACGGGCATCTGTGTCACCCGGGCTCGATGCGCGGATCGGAGCTACTCCCCAAACTTCAATGCGCCGAGCGAGCTCTGCACCACGGGGACGCCTGACCCGTTGATGAGGATCTCGGCGGAATAGCCCTCAAGACTGGGGGCGATCAGGAACACCCCGCCCGCGAACGTGCCCTCATCGAGCACGTAGGCGAGCGGTCCACTCCCCGAACGCACACCATGGTAGCGCTCGCCATCGCTACTCTCGATGGACACCTCGCTGCCGTCGTCGGAGAACACCACGGACCACTCCACGCCAGCGGAGACGGTCACATACTCCGCCTCCGCCGGGGTGTAGCTAGACGTACGAACTGTCCACTCACGAGTCACCGTGAAAGTCGCCCCCTGGCCGGCGAAGTGCGCCTGCATCTCGTCGGGATCCTGAGCGTCGGGGGCGCTGCAGATCACAGGATCGGGAGCAGGGACGATCACCTGCCCAGAGCTCGTACCGTCGACGGGCAGCTCGAGGACGGTCGAGCTGTAGACGATGCTGAGCGGTGTGCAGTCGGTGTCGATGGTGCCCTGGACGTCGAAGGTGCAGAGGCAGTTGCACTGCTCTTCCGCCTCGTCCACGACTTCGATGCGGATCCGCCCTCCGTCGGGCACGACGCGCACGGCGAGCTCGGCGCAACACTGATGCTCGAGGCGGGTGAGCTGCACGTACAGGCGCCCGGACCCGTCATCGCATGCCCAACGGAGCTCGGTATCCAGGCAATAGGGCGACGGCAGCTCTGCGTTCGCGCCGAGGTCGACCCTTCCGTTCAGCATCGGCGCGAAGCCGCCACAGCGGCTCGCCACTCCGGGACGCGTCCCCGACGTGGCTCCTCCTTCGCCTACGACCCCGGTGGCTCCGCCTTGCTCGATCGGCGGCAGGCTGCCGCCGTCGCCAGCTCTGCCGATCCCGATGCCGCCGGCACCGGAAGCCACGGCCCCGTCACCAGCAGCCGCGCCGAAAGCGGCTCCGCCGCCACCAGCCGCGCCGAGAGCCCGCTCGCCGCCGCTCGCAGCCTGTCCCTGAGCAGCCTCGTTCCCGCCTTGGCCCGCGGCCCCGCCGGTACCTGGTCGACTCCCCTCCGAAGTCTCCCCCCCGCAACCTACCACCAGAAGGAACCCCAGGATCGCTGCTTCTCTCATCCCGCTTCTCTCCAGAAGAATCGCCAGGAACGAACGCATCGCCGCAAGACGATAGCACCCCGCACGGCAGGAGGCGGTCCTCTCTTCGCTGCCGGTCCCGCGCTCGGTCCACGCTGCGGGGGACCGCGGTTGCGATGCTGAACGCTCGCGCGAGTGGCGAAGTGTTGACGCGCGTCCGGCGGTAGGGGCTGGGGTCGGACGGGTGGCGCACGCGCACGGGGGTGCCGGCGCGGATTCGCGGGCGCCTTGGCGGTAAGGAGGTGGCAACGGAGGGGGTCGAGGGTGTCGTTGGCGCTTCGGGCACGATGAGGACCGCGATTGACCGCTGGGCTCAGTTCGCCACCGAACAGGTGTGCAGTCGAAGGCTGGGCACAATTTCGCAGAACCTGGAGTGACACCGTATGTGTTCACGGCCGGTGCCCGACCGATCGAGATGCGCGTGCCGAAAAGTGCCACTTATACTGCGCACGTCCACGGCCCGAGTGGTCCGTCCGCAGAATCCTGTCGCTACGTGCGCGACGCCCCGCGTATCGTGCGCGGCGTGCGCGTCGCGCGCACGGGGAATGGGCGGAAGAACGCGCCTTTCGCTCATCGTTCGACCATGAAGCGAGCGCGAAGCAGGGGACTGTATGGCTAGTCAGAACCTCGAACACATCCGACGTCAGATCCGTCGTGCCCGTGGCACCGTCAGCATGGCGCTGAGCAACCCGCGCCCGGAGACGGCGAGCCTCGTCTCGCTCGCACCGGCGTTCACCGAGGCCGCGGCCGCGTTCGAGCGCGCCGACGCTGCTGTGCGCGGGGCGCAGTCGGCGTCGGCGAAGGAGACGGCGGAAGCGCTGGCCGCGCTCCGTCCGCTCGCCCAGCAGTACGACGGCGTGCGGTCGATCCTCGCCGCGAAGCTCGGGACGCCATACCGCGCCGCTTCCGCGTATGCGACGCCGGACGACCTCATCACCGTGTGCGAGGCGATCGAGGACGAGCTCGAGGCGAGGCAGGCGGAGCCCTGGACGACGCCGCTGCTCGTCGCGCTGGGTCCGGTCCTCGATGCTGCGGTCAAGGAGCAGCTCGAGGGAAACGCGGCAATGAAGGCGCTGCAGAAGGCACAGGCCGACCGCGAGCAAGCGGCGGGCACGCTGCGGCCCGTGTTCGTCTCGGTCCGCCGCTCGGTGCGCGCGGCGTTCGGGCGTTCGTCGCGGGAGTACCGGGAGCTGCGGGATCGGAGCGCGGGTGCTGCCGAGGAGGAAGACGACCCCGATGCCACGGATCCGGATGTCGTGCCGATCGCGGGGCTGCCCGCAGGAAGGCCGCCGGGGGATCCGGCCGCGAACTGAACCGTCACACCGCTGGTGCCTGCCCGAGTGGGCGGCGCCGTGTCCCCCTGCGGGAGGGCCGAGAATGCGCGATATCCCGCGGAAACCGCTCGTGGGGGAACGTCATGAGGGCGCCGCGATCCGTCGGGAAACCGCCGAGATCCGTGGGGAGGGCGCGGACATCCGTGCCCGCTCCGCCCTAATCGGCGGCTGGCCGGACGAAACGATTGGACGGGTGCGGAGAATCGTGGGGCGGCCGCCGAGGATCGTGGAGCGGCGGAAGAATCGCGGGACGACGCCGAGCAAACGGGGGGCGGGTGCCGAAAAACGCTGGGGGGACGGCTAGAGACGGGCGGCGGTGGACGGGAATGGGCGGCGGGGGACGAGGGATCGGAAGGCAGGTGGGAGGAACCGCAGGAGGGGGGAGGAGACTGGGCGCCGGGGGAGGAGACCGGATGGGAGCTCCGGCAGAACCGGCGATCGGGGGCTGGGCTGGGGCCGCGCTCGCGGAGGGAGGGTCAGTACCCGGACCCTATCCCTCCCCGGATCCGTGCCCGTGTGTGGATCCGAACCCGCCCCATGCCCGTGCCCCGATCCCAAACCGTACCGGTACCCGACCCTTTCACTCCCCCTCACTTCCGTGAGTCAACGCCCCTTGCTGGCGCTACTGGGCGTTGGCCCAGCGGCGCAGGCCTGGAAGCATGGCGCGGGAGCGGCGGAAGCGGGTATCCGTTCACGCCCCCAGGCGCGCGCCGCGTGAACGCTGAGGGTCAGGCGGCGTGAAGCGTTGCCGTTGCCCGTTGTGCGGCA
>JAFGBI010000074.1 GCA_016933275.1 Polyangiaceae bacterium
AGGCAGCGCTGGAAACGCGTCCTCGCCTCGCACGGACGCGTTTCCAGCGCTGCCGTTGCTGTTGGCAACCTGATCGGTGCTCTAGAGACTACCAAGCTTCGTCGTGCACGAAGGCCGACGAGAAGCGCGTCCGCGATGACTTCCGTTCGGCAGGGTACCCGAGGGCGACGCAGGAGACAGGAACGATGGACTCCGGGAGGCGGAGGATCTCGGTGAGCGCCTGGATCCGGTCCTGGCGCGGGTGCACCCCGAGCCAGCACGCGCCCAGCCCGAGGGCATGGGCGGCCAACAGCAGATTCTGGATAGCAGCCGAGCAGTCCTGCAGCAGGTAGCTGAGCTCGCCCCCATGGGCCGCCGATAGATCACCCAGCACGGCGATCCCCACCGGGGCTTTTCCCAGCATCTTGCCATTGGGCAAGACGCCAGCGATCCGCTCGCGGGTGGTCTGGCTCCTCAGCACCACGAAGCGCCAGGGATCCTTGGCGCAAGCGGAGGGCGCCGCCATTGCCGCGCGCAACAGCGCCGTCACCATCTCATCCGGAACCGGTGTCGGTGCGTAGCTCCTGATGCTCCGACGGCCGAAAATGAGGGAGAGCTTCTCGTCGAAAGGCTCGTTCATGGCACCGGCAGGATCGATACCACAATCCCCAACCTGGCGGAGCCGGAACCAAACGAGCCGTCAGCCGTCAGCGATCGGGCGAAACGCGGAGAAGCTTGCAGCCGATGGCTGACGGCCACGAAGCCCCCGCACCACGGTCAGGAGGCAGCGCCGGGCCGCAGCGCGGCTGGGGCCTCGTCGCTCCCGTCCACCCAGGCCATCCACGCGTCGATGCCGGCGTCCAGGGACGTTTCGGGCTGGAACCCGAAGGTCGTTTGCGCCCGAGTGCAGTCCGCCGCCGTGATCTCACACTCGCTCGCGTGCAGCTCGGCGAGCTCGATCCGCGAGTCCACCCCGAGCCGGCTCGCCAAACCCTCCACCACGTCGATCACGCGATGAGGTTCGCTGCCGCCCAAGTTGAAGACCCCCGCCCCGCGCTCCGCGTAGACCCACCGAGCCGCGCCGAGCACCCCGTTGGCGATGTCCCGCACAAAGGTGAAGTCACGCTTCGTGTTCCGCCCGCGCAGGCGAATCGGCTCGCCATGCCGGAGCGCGTGGGTGAAGAGCCAGAAGGCCATGTCTGGCCTTCCGCGCGGGCCGTACACGGTGAAAAAGCGCAGGATCGCCAGGGGCAAGGCGTGCAGGTGATGATAAGTGAGCGCCATCAACTCGCTCGCTCGCTTCGTCGCGGCATAGGGGGAGAGGGGCGTCGCGCGCGGATCGTCCTCACGAAACGGTGGGGTTGCGCCCCCCCCATAGATCGAGGAGGTCGAGGCGAGGACCAGCGGCGTCCGTTCCCGACGACGGCATGCTTCGAGCACGTGGAGCGCGCCGATCTCGTTGGTGGTAAGGTAGCTGAGGGGGTCGTCGACGCTCGGTCTGATACCCGCCCGGGCAGCGAGGTGGACGACCACCTCTGGACTTGCGGTCTCGAACGCCGCCTCGACGGCCGCCGGCTCACGGACGTCGCCGACGATCAGCCGGTAGCCGGGTCGCTCCAAGGCCCGGGCGACGTTGCGGCGCTTCTGGGCGGGATCGTAGTAGGGGTCGAAGCTGTCGAAGGCGGTGACCTCCCAGCCGTCGTGGAGCATCCGATCGGCGACTACCGAGCCGATGAACCCGGCACCACCGGTTACCAAAGCACGCATCGGGGGCACCCTAGCCGAACCAGACCCAAAGGGAACCCTGCCATCGAGGGCGAACCAAGCCATGACCGACCGCGCCACTCCGAGCCGTGCATTTCCGTTCGTCCCCGCGGTGACGAGTCCGGATCAAGGGGCCGCGCGCAGCTGCTTGCGGACCTTGCGGCTGAAGGTCTGCGTGCACTTGCCGTGGCTCCCCTCGTACTCGATGATCTCGCGAATGAGGCGCGCCTTGATGTCATCCGAGATGACGGATGACGCCTGGACCTCTTTCGCCAGGGTGATGCCCTCACCGGTCTGCGGCCAGGTCACCTTGGCCGCAACGGGCGCCTTGTCTGGGCCACGGAAATGGGAGGGCTTGGTCTTGGTCACGTCGCGCAAGAGGGTATCCGTGACCCGTCGCCCAGTCCCATGACAGGCGGGACACGTCGTCGATTGGCCGCCGAACGCGTTGCCGATCCGGCCGTCACCCCCGCACACCCGGCAAGTCTCATCCATTGCGATCCGGTACTCCGTTTCGCTCCCCTCCGCCAGCGATCGAAATGGTTTCTCGCTGGGGTGCGGCGCCAGCCTCCGAATTCGCAGGGCGCGGCGCCCCGCGGCCCATCCCCCGCGCCGACGCCACCGAACGACCCAGCCCGATGACGTCGCTGGGAGGCTCAACGCACGCAGCGCGCGTTGGCCGTCGGGAAGTAGTTCCAGGCGCCGCTCGTGCCGACGTTGTAGCCGGTGAAGCCGTCGCAGTAGCTGAGACCCCAGGCCGTGCCCCCCACGGCGGACGCCTCCGCGGCCCAGAACCAGTACTGTGGTTCCCGGCAGCCGTTCGGGTTGTCGGGGAAGGCGCTCTCGACGATGGCGCCGCCGACCTTGGCCTCGTTGACGGTAGAAGCAAGCTCGTTGAGCGTCGGGACCCGCCAGCCCGTGAACCCATCGAGGGTGAGCCCCTCACAGTACCCCGCCGCGTCCTCCCAGGCCATGAGCGACGGTGATCGCCCCCGCTGCCAGGTCAGACCCGTGTAGTTGTCGGTGACGGTGTCAGCGCCGATCGTGTAATGGTCGGGTGGTTCGACCGCGAGCTCGTCAGCAGCCTCACCCGGCCCGTTCCCGCGGACACAGCGCGCCACGTGTCCGGTCTCCGAGCGGACGATGGCGTTGCTCGTGAACCCGTTGGTGCCATAGCCCCACACCCGGTCCTCGGTGGTCGTGATGATGGTCTTGTACCAGAAAGAGCCGGTCACGTAGTAGCCGGAGGTGACCCCGAACACGGTCGGGTACCCCGTCCGCCCCAGGGTCACGTCGCTGATCGAGGCCATCTCGATCCGGGTGGGGAGACGCCAATCGTCGAAACCGGCATAGCCGCTCGCCGCCAACTCGGCGCACCGATCGTGGTTCGCTTGCCAGTTCCCGACGGATGCTGGGTTCTCCTTCTCCCAAACCAGGCAGGTGAGGTCATCGCGCACGGCACCGTTACCGAGATCCGCATAGGTCTGGTGGTTGGGCACGGAGGCCGGACTACTCGCCGGGTTGGGCATCGGCCAGCACGCCCATTTGTGGGTGCCGCAGTCCGTCTCCCGACAGGGGCCGTCCGTGCCCCCGGTACCCGAGCGACCGCCGGTGGACGCACCACCGGTAGCCACGCCGCCGGTGGACCCGCCACCATTCCCGCCACCGACCCCGCCGACCCCGGACCCGCCGGTTCCACCATTGCCGCCGCTCCGGTTGCCACCCGTCGGGAGCCCTCCCGACCCACCAACGCCGCCCGTGCCGCCCGCGCAGCTGCCCTCGACGCAGGAGGAGCCCGTCGCGCAAGCACGACCGCAGGCCCCACAGTGCGCCGAATCCGCGGCCAGATCCACGCAGTGATCGGTGCAGAAATCCTGCCCGGTGGGACAAGCACAGACACCATCCAGGCATGCTCGCCCGCCGGTGCACGCATTGGCGCAGAGGCCGCAGTTCCCGGCGTCGGAGGCAAGGTCGACGCAGACCGCCCCGCAAGCGGTCTGCCCAGCAGGGCACGAGCAGACCCCGGCGATGCACGCGAGGCCCGACGCACAGACCGTGGCGCAGGTCCCACAGGCGAGCGGATCGGCAGCAAGGTCGACGCAGTCCTGGCCGCATTGCTCGAGGCCCCCACCACAACCGGTGCTGCATTCGCCCTCGAAGCACACCTGGTCGGCCGCACATGCACGCCCGCAGCTGCCACAATTGGTGGCGTCCGCGGCCGGGTTCACACAGCTCGTGCCACAGGCGAGGAGCCCGCCGTCGCATTGACAGGTGCCCGCCTGGCAGGCGCTGCCGGCGGGACAGCGCGTTCCGCAGGAGCCGCAATTCCCCTCGTCCCTGGTGAGATCCGTACAGAGCTCGCCGCAAATACTCAGGCCGTTCTGGCAGACGCACTCCCCCTCGGCGCAGGTCGCTCCGGCCGGGCAGTCATTCCCGCAAACCCCGCAATTCAGGGGGTCTACCGCTGGCGACACACAGGTCCCAGCGCAAGCGGTCTGGCCGGCACCACAGACCGACTCCCCTTCGTTCGGCGAACCATCGTCCTTCGACTCACCACAGCCGAGCGACCAGAGAAGCCCGGCCGCCACGCCCAATACCCGAGAGTTTTTCATGATTCCCAGTCGTGCCAGAGGATCCGCCACGCCTCGATGGCGCCCGGAGGGGGGACCAAACCCCTGAGACAGGTTGCCCGGCGCAGCCGGATCCGGTCACGCGCTCGAGCCAATCCACGGCAGGACGCGGGGAAGAGTCGCCTTCGATCACCCAGCAACGCCCGTTCCCGTCCGGTCGAGGGTGGCAAGGTGGACGCCACCGCACCGATCAGCATGGATTTCGCGCCGACGACGGACGACATGCCAGAATCCGAGCCAGGTTTCGAGCCTTGTCCGCGTTCGGCGCGCGCAGGACTAGAACCCGAAGTCAGGACGCCGGCGGGGGTTTGGGGCGGAGCGCGGCGAGCGCCCCGCGGGGCTGCGTGGGGTGGGCGCCTTGGGCGCGGCTCGGCCCTCCATCCCCCGCTCGGCGTTCGCGTCAGCCGCCGAAGGAGACGCACTCGGCGAAGTGGCCGCGGGGACCGACGCAGCCGGACCGGTATCGGCGGCAGCCGCGGTGGGTCGGCTGGCAGCGGAGTCACGCTCCGAGAGCCCGGGCGACCCCTCGCCCTCCGCTTGGGCGCTCGGGCTGGAGCGGGTGAAGAAGGCAGCCCCAATCCACACCCCCGTGATGACCAACAGAACCGCGACCGCGGCGGCGATCGCCGTGGTCCAAGGGCGAGGTCGCCCTCGGCGCGCCGCGCTGCTGACGAGCCCGGGCACCGTAGCCTTGGTGATGTCCCCCGGTGGATCCGGGAGCGAAGGGAGGTCGAGCGCGGGCGGCACCGAGGACTTCGCCAACGGGATGAGGGAAGCCCGGTCGGCGGTCGACGCGAGCCAGGTCGCCCGGAGGGAGGTCCCGGAGATGTCCTCACGAACCCCGTGCTCGTAGAGCCACGCGGCGAGGTTGATGCCGAACACCCGCATCGATTCCCACCGCTCGAGCGGATCCTTGGCGAGACCACGCTCGAGCAGTCTCCACAACGACTCGTTGCCCGCGTTGAGCTCGGTGATGGGCAGCACCGCCTCGTTGAGGATGGCGTACATCACTGCGTTGTAGTTCTCGCCCAGAAATGGCGTACGCGCGGTCAATAGCTCGTAGAGCACGACGCTCATGCTCCAGATGTCGGTGCGGAAGTCGGCACCCCCTTCGCCCCGGGCTTGCTCGGGCGACATGTAGTCGGGAGTGCCGAGCGGGCAGCCGTCGGCGGTGATCTTGTGGTCCTCGTTGACGAACCGCGCCACGCCGAAATCGAGAAGCTTCGGCTGGACCCGACCAGCGAGATCCTGGGCCAGGAAGATGTTGTCGCTCTTGACGTCGCGGTGGAGGATCCCGGTGGTGTGAGCCATGACCAGGCCGTCCATCACGGGCAGGATGGTCTGAACGGCTCGAGCCCCCGGGAGGCGGCCATCCCGCTCGATGAGCCTACCGAGCGTCTCGCCTTCGAGCAGCTCGCTCACGATGAATGGATCGCCGTGGTAGGTCCGCCCGTAGTCGAACACGCGGCAGATCGCCGGGTGCGCGAGCTGGGCGGCGGTCCGCGCCTCCTGAAGGAAGCGTCGCCCGAGGAGGTTCTCGTTGGCCCACACCCCGTGGATGAGCTTCAACGCCACATCGACGTTGAGGACGAGATTGCGGGCCATCCACACGACGCCCATCCCACCCTCACCGATGGTGCGAACGAGCCGGTACTTTCCCTCGATGACATCCCCTTCGAGGTACTTCGTCGCCCGCATGGACGGGGCGCTTCTGGCACGCTCAGGCATGAACGACCTTCGAGCTTACCAGGCAAGCGACGAAACGCCCACGCGGTCCGCGGTTTGGCCCCCGGTACCTCCCACAGGGAGACACCGCCGCTTCTCGTGGGAACCTGCGTGCGGGGTCAGCCATGTCCCGCACCAGTGCACAACTCGCGCGAGGCCGGAATGCCCGGCAGCCGCGGGACGGTGACGACCTCCGTGACCCTCCTCGGGCTGTCTCCAGCCGAGAGGAGGCTCCTTGCCTCGTCGTCATTCTTCCAGCTGAGCAGAAGCCGCTCAGCCAGAGTAGGATGCGGTTGTCATGCAGGCGCGTTGTCTCCTGACCCCGAGTCCGAGAGCTACGCCGGGCGACCGCCATCGAGGATGGCATCACCTCAGGCGACTGGTCGGGGTCGCGCTCGTGTCCGCGCCGCTCCTGTCGGTATCCTCGGCCGCCGCGCAGGAGCGGCCCGAAGCCCCACCGGCGGAGCCGAGCGAGGAGACGCGCACCGTGGCGCGCCGGATGGCAGAGGAAGCCGCCGATCGGTTCGAGGCTGGCCAGTACGATGCGGCGCGGGACCTGTTCCATCGAGCCAACGAGGTGTATCCAGCACCCACGCTCGTCCTCTGGGAGGCGCGGTGCCTGGCCAAGCTGGGACGACTCGTCGCGGCCGAGGAGCGATACGCCGCGGTCGAGCGGTACCCGCTCAATCCGCAGGATCCGGACGCCTTCCGCGTCGCCGTGGCGGAGGCCCAGGACGAGATCGATAGACTGCGCACGCAAATCCCCACCGTCACGCTGGTGGTCGCCGACGCCGCAGCGCGAGATGGGACCGCAGAGGTGAGGATCGACGGTCATCGACTGGACCCTGCCCTCCTCGGCTATCCGAACCCGCTCGACCCCGGGCGCCACGTCGTCACGCTGACCGTTCGGGGCACCGAGGTGGCGCGAAGGACACTGGACCTCGGAGCGGGGACCCGACAGACCGTCGAGCTTCACGCCGAGCCCACCGAAGCACTGGTGTCCTCACCGCCCGCGACGAACGATGGGCATCCCGCGGACGAGGGCGCGGCTCCCACACCTGGCCAGTGGAAGCGGGTGGCGGGCTGGGTTGGGGTGGGCGTCGGCGCGGCAGGGCTCGGCACCGGGGCCACCGCCGGGCTCCTCGGCCTGCGCAAGCACGGCACGCTAGAGGAGCAATGCCCGCAGGAGCAATGTCCGCCCGCCTACCACGACGATCTCGAAGAGTTTCGGAACCTGCGCACCGTCTCCACGGTCGGCTACGTGGTGGGTGGGGTGGGTGTGGCGGCGGGCATCACCCTGCTCCTCATGACACCTCGCCGGTCGTCGGAGCCACCTCCGAGGAGCGCGACGGTGACGCTCGTCCCGACGGGAGTGACGGTCTCGGGCACCTTCTGATCATCGCCACGCCGAGCCGGCGGACCTCACGTGGCGAGTCCTTCGGCCATGATGGCGAGCCCCTCGGCGCTCGCGGGATCCACGAGGCGAAGCCGCTGCCGCTGCCGAGCCCGCCCGCATTCGCCATCGAACTCCCCGCACAGGGTGTCGTCCTCGGCGAGCACCCGATCCCAGTCCGGCACTGGCGCCCCGCCCTCGACGCGCCACTCGGCATAACCGGCGAGATCCAGGTCGCCGTGCCTGGCGGCGGGGCGGTCGTCACCACCGCTCCAGGCCCGGCGTCCCCAGATCCGCCATTCCTCGTCGTCGGCCGACCGGCGGCCGCGCAGCCCTAGCCAGAGGATCGAGAGGACGTACGCGTAGGTGGTGTAGCCCTTGCTTGGCGCCTGGCGGCGCAGGAACCAGAAGAGGATTTCGACGTCGCGGCGGATCTCGAGGTCCGCCTCCGCGAGCCGCGCGAGTGCGATCAGCGCCGCGCTCACCGCCCAGTCCACGGGGCCGAGCGCGAGGTGAAACAGGACTCGCTTGCGCCGGCTGCCGTCCCAGCCCCGATCGACGTGGGCGAGGACCAGCGCCGCGGCGATCTGCAACCGAAAAACCCACGAGAAGGGGTCTCCCTCGCCGGGCATGGGCGCACCATGCAGCATGACGGAGAGCACCTCGTGCCACGCGAGCCCCGGTGCGATCGCCTTGGCTTGCGCCTCCCAATCGCCAACCGAGAAGCCCTGGCGCGCGATGCGCGACACGGCCTCGGCGACGGTGGGATCGGGCGCCGGCCCGTTCGGGACCGGCAGAAGACCGCGATAGGTGAAGAGCGTGAAATCCAACTTTCCCTTGGCAGCCCGCGGATCCGGGGTCTGCATCAGGTTCGGGCGAGGGATCGGCTCCGGCCGGTGCTTGAGGTGGGCCGAGGCGATGGAGAGCGCCGTCCACGCGCTCGGGGGGCCGAGCTCGCTCAATCTCGCCTCCAGGCGCAGTGGCTCGTGGGGGTCTTCGCGGGCCGCGAGGAGGACGTCCTGGAAGAACTTGCAGATGGCGTCGCCGTGCGGGGGCAGGTAGTTGACGTAGGGGCGCTCGAACTGCTCCCAGGCGACGATCGCCGTGGGACAGATCCGACCAAAATCCCGGCACGCCTTCAGGTACGCCGCTGCCGAGAGCTCCGCCTGATGGCGCACGATCACCTGAGCGACTGCCACTGGGGAAGAGCCGGGGTCGAGCGAGAGCACGGCTCTGCCGTGGGTATCATCGTCGATCCAGAGCCAGAAGGAGTCGATGCGCTCCTCGAGCAGGAGCTTCACCGTCGGCGAGCCGTGGCACTCGAACTGGCGCCGGACCCCGCCCCGTTCCGGGACAACCTCGTGCCACCCGTGGATCGACAGGGTCTGGAACAAGGGATCCACCACGGCTGTGCTCCTGATGAAGCAGCACCTCCCGCGGGCCTAGCCCCGCGCCGGAGATCGCATCGACGATGCCCGACCACCGCTCGGTGGTCAGCCGCCCTCGGCGCGTGGATGGGGCTGAGTCGGGTACTTGGGGACGCTGGGGTTCATCTCGTCCCAAGGCTGCGCGCTGGAGGTCCAGAAATCCGCCATGGGCGCGAACCAGGACGGATCATCGAGCGTGCCCACGCGGATGCCGATGAGGTCGGGAAGGCGGGAGAGCCGGCCAACGAGCGGGGTGCCGCAGTCCGGACAGAACCCACGACCCATCACCCGACCGTCGTCGTGGATGCGGTCGTGAAAGCGGGGCGCGCCGGAGAGGAACCGAAAGCCCGCGGCGGGGACCATCATCACCGCCGCGTACGCGCTGCCCGATGCGCGCTGGCAGTCTCGGCAATGGCAGTTGAACATGAGCTTCGGCTCGGCCGTGCACTCGTAGCGGACCCGGCCGCAAGCGCAGCCACCAGAGAAGGGGACAGGCATGATGCTCACCTCGTGCTCGGCGGTCCGGTCTGCCATGGGGCCTCCAGGCTACCCGCCGCCCGCCATGTCCGGCAACCCGGCGACCAGAACGTGGGTGAGGACGACGAGCGTGGTCGCGAGCCCGAAGTAGACGATGGCAGCGAGGCGGCGCTGCCCGCGGGTGACCACCTGCTCCTCGGCGAACCGGACGCGCGCGTCCGCCACCGCCAGCCGCTCGAGAGCGCCCGTGGGCGGCGCCGCGCCCCGGCTCCTCCACCAGACGCGCGCCGCCATCGCCACCACGACGATGACCAGAATGAGCGGCAACGGCTGGACGTGACCAGCGAGCCCCGTCGAGTAGATGGTAGCTGCCACGAGCAAGGCCGCGCCGATCCCCCATCCAACGGGGGTGATGGGGGCCGTCATCCGCCCACCATCGAGCTGTCCGAGGGGGAACAGATTGAAGAGGTTGATGAAGAGGGTGAAGTAGCCGACAACGAAGAAGAGCCCGCCCATCTCCGACCCGAGGTGGCCGGAGACGAGGATCGCCGCGATCCCCCCGGCAGTACCCGCCAGCGGTCCACCGGCGCCGATCACGAAATCCTGGTAGGTCGTACGGACACGGTCCCGCAAGGCGATGAACGCGCCGAAGAAGGGCACGAAGACCGGCGCCCCCACCCGAAACCCGAGCCACCGAGCCGCCGCGCCGTGGCCGAGCTCGTGGACGAGGATGAGGAGCACCAGCCCGAGCGCGAAGCGCCAACCGAAGAACCACGAGTAGGTCCAGATCATCAGGCCCATCGTGGACAGGGTGGCAAATAGCTTGCCGAAGCTCAGGAGCTTGAGACCGACGAGGAGCCACTTGAGCTGCGATAGGAGGAGCAGAGCCAACCCCTTGAGCTTCCAAAGCAGGAGGGCCCCGCCGATGAGCGCCCCGCCGAGCCAGCCTCCCCACGAGCGAGGCGGGCGTGCGGACTCCGGCGCCACGACTCCCTCGCCCCGAGCACGCGGATCCAAGGGATCGGTCGGGTCGGCACCGATGGGAAGCCCACCCCCATTGGGGTACGCACCCGCGGCACGGGCTCGGTCGAGGTCCCGGAGCCGCTCGAGCGCGGATCGAGGCCGGGGTTCGCTCATGGTCCGACCCGCACCGCTGGCGCCGCCGGGACCCGCCAGGCAGCGCTGACCGCAAGAAACACCCACAATAGGTCGAACGCGCTCAACATCTTCGCGATCATCGAGGGGAAGAGATCGACCGATGCCCTGCTGAGGTAGCCGATCTCCACCCCGGTCTCCTCGCGCACGGCCAAGGCGAGATAGTGCGCGAAGATGAGGTACTTCGCGAGGACGAGCCCGAAGACGGCCATGGCCACCGCGAGGTGCGGGAGCGCTCCACCCCGCTTGTCCCGGGCGGCGAGCTTCACCCCCATGCCCGCCAGAAAGCCGACCAGCACCGCGACGTATCCGATCTCGGAGTCCATCGCGACCGCGATCGCGGCCCAGATCCCGGCCCCGAGACACGCGCCCACCAGGCCGCCGAGCGCGGCCCGCAGCAGCTCGGCGGTGGTCGGGGCCGTCTGCCGAAGCTCCTTGAGCACCTGCTCGGCGCAGCTCGCGCAGACCACATGCCGGTTGACGAGGCGCTCCGCGCCCGTCGGGATCGCCACCCCGCAGAGGGCGCAGCACGGCTCACCACTCGCGCCCCCCGCAGGCTCGACCGCGGCCGACACAGGACCGTCCACGCCGGATCGCTCGGCCTCGGTCCCCTCGCTGGCCTGGACCGCCGCTGTGCCCGAGCCCGGTCCTGCTGTCGTCTCCGTCATCGCGTCATCACCCATGGTCGAGGCAAGGGACCCTCCTTACACGCCGGCCCCGGCGGTCGCCAACCCTGACCAAGAAGTTCCGCCCCCGACCGCGCATACTGGACATCAGAGCAGTATTGGATTAGGTACTTGGAAAGCCCCGGCGATTGGCCAGGGGATCCCCTTCGGCCCCACCGGGTCGTTGCTTCCCGTACGGCCGACCGAGGGCTGCTCAACGGAGACCTGACGTGCTGAGCTATCTGCGGATTCGCGGCCTGGCGTTGCTCGATGACGTGGCGCTCGAGCTCGGACCAGGTCTCACCGTCTTGACGGGCGAAACCGGCGCCGGAAAATCCATCATCGTCGATGCCCTCGCGTTGATCCGCGGGGGGCGCGGCCGCGCGGAGCTCATCCGGAGCGGCGCGGACGCCTGCCTGGTGGATGCGCAGTTCGAGCTCGAGGAGCCCCTGGCGGGAAGGGTCGCGACCGTCCTCGGACCGCATGGAAGTCCGTCCGGAGAAGAGGAGGGGCCGACAGCGGTCGCTGCCGCGCCGCAGGCGACCGCAACCAGGAGCACGCCGTCCGATGGCGCGAACGTGACTGGTGGGCGCGCGCTCGTCATCCAGCGCGCCGTGCCCCGCACCGGACGGGGCCGCATCCTGATCGACACCGAGCTCTCCACGCAATCCGTGCTCGCCGAGCTGGGCGAGCACCTGATCGATCTCTGCAGTCAGCATGAGCACCAGTCGCTCACTCGCCCAGCCCGGCAGCTTGCCCTGCTCGACGACTGCACGGGCAACGGGCCGTTGCTCGCCCGCTACGAGGCAGTCCACACCGCGTACCTCGACGCGAGACGCGCGTGCTCGGCGCTGGCCACCCCCAACCACGATCCCGCCGGGCGGGTGGGCTACCTCCGTGACCAGCTCGACCAGCTCCTGGCCGCGGCACCCCGACCGGGGGAGCTCAGGGAGCTGCGCGCCCGCGTGGCGCTGCTCCGGGATGCAAGTGCCTGGAGCGAATTCGCGAACGAGGCACGGGAAGCGCTCTACGACGGCGACGAGGCCATCTCGAGCGGGATCACGCTGCTGCTGGCCCGCCTCCGCGAGCTCTCGTCTCGGGCCCTCGAACGGGAGGACGGCAGCACAACCCCTCAACCCCCGGGGCTCGTGGGCGCGCTCGTCGCCGAGCTCGAGACCGCGCGGGCCGCCACGGCGGAGGCGGCTCAGCTCGCGTCCCGGCTCGCTGCCGACGTCGAGATAGAACCGGGCGAGCTCCAGGCTGCCGAGGAGCGGCTCCACCAACTCTGCTCGCTCGAGCGCCGACACGGGGATCTCGATGCCGTCGACGAGGTGATCGCCACCCTCGAGCAAGACCTCGAATCGCTCGAGCACCGGGAGGCCCGGCTGGCGGAGGCAGCCCGCCAAGCCAACGAGCTCCGCGACGCCACCCTGACCCTCGCGGCCGAGCTCTCCCGGGCCCGAGTCGGCGCAGCCATCCGGCTCGGACAGGCCATCACGAGAGAGCTCGCCGGCCTACACCTCCGCTCCGCCCGCCTCGAGGTGAGCGTCACGCGAGCTTCGGATGACGAGCCCGGTCCCCGTGGGATCGATCGGGTAGAGCTCCTGTTCTCTGCCAATCCTGGCGAGCCCCTCGGACCGCTCTCGCGCATCGCTTCCGGTGGCGAGCTGTCCCGAGTGCTCCTCGCAATCAAGCACGTGGCCGCCCATAGCCTGGTTCCTACCGATGATGGGACCCAACCCCGAAGACGAGGCGAGGGACGCGCTCACGAACCCGGCCGAGGTGCCGCCAGCAGCGTTGCCACCTACGTGTTCGACGAGGTCGATGCCGGGGTGGGCGGAGCCGTGGCGGCGGCGATCGCGCAACGCCTCCACGAGGCTGCCCGAGGGAGTCAGGTCCTCTGCATCACCCACTTGCCCCAGGTCGCGGCCTTCGCCGACACCCACCTCTCGGTGCAGAAGGTATTGCGCGACGGGCGCACGATCACGAGGGTGGCGCAGCTCGACCCTGCGGAACGGGTCGAGGAGCTCGCTCGCATGCTGGGCGGGGCCGAGGTCACGGAGAGCGCGCGGGTCCACGCGCGCCAGCTGCTCACGGATGGCCGTCGCTCGACCCGCCCCGACGAACCCGTCCCGCCGGCGACCGTGGCCCCTTCTCGTCCGGGCAAGGGGGGGCAGCGGCCCATCCCGGCGAACGCAGCCGAGAAGACGTCCAAGGCCGACCGCGCCGGGAGCCGCACCGTGCCGCGGGACCGACGCCGCGCCATGTCTGCCGCATGACCGACCCGCGCCCACCGCCCCGGCTCGTCAGCCGTCACGCCACCGAGCTGCTTGCCGCCGCGCAAGCGCTGCCGTGAGTGGACGCCCCACCCGCACCGCTACTCGAGCCGGACGATGACGTGGAATCCACGATTCGTTTCGACCACGTAACTCAGCTCGTTCACCTCGAGGGCGAAGGCGGCGGCGGCGAAGGCGGGGTCGAGGTCGTCTTTGGACACGCTGCCGAGATTGCCCTCGGTAGCGCTCTTCTCGTCGCTGTACTCGGCGACGATCCCTTCCCACTCCCGGCCCCCCTTGAGGGCCTCGAGCGCTTCGAGGGCGCGCAGGCACGCCTGTCCCGGGGTGCGCGTCGCGCCCTCGGGCCGCTCGAGATCCGCGTGACGCACGAGGATGTGCGCGACCTCGATCTCCCTCGGTGCGTCCGGCTTCGGCTCCCGAGACGCGGCGGCGTCCGCGAGACATTGGGCTTCGGGGGAGGTCCCCTCGCCCCCCTTCGGCGCCGCCGCCCGCTTGCCAGCTGACCCGCCGCAGCCCGAAGACAGCAGGAGCCCCGAGACGACCACCCACGATTCCCACCCGCGCATGGCCAGCATGATAGCCGAAGCCGGCGGGCGCCGTCACGGAAGCTCGAACGAACGGCGCAGCCGGATGTCGCGGGAGGATTCCCCCACGCAGAGCTCGAAGCGCTGCCCCTCCCGGACCCAGCCGTCCGCGGCGGGCTCGAAGACCTCCAAGGAACGCGCCGGGACCACCAGCTCGACACGCCGCGAATCGCCGGGTGACAGCCCGGCCCGGGCGAAACCGGCGAGGACTTGGTCCGGGCGCGGCAGGGACGCCTCGAGATGGCGGACGTAGAGCTCGGGCACCACGACGCCGTAGCGCTGGCCGATGTTCGCCACCTCCACGATCACCGGAACGTCGCCGTCCTCCGTAGCCGTTCCAACCTCGAGCGCTCGATACTCGAAGCTCGTGTAGGAAAGGCCAAAGCCGAAGGGGAACTCGGGCTCGATCCCCTTGGCGTCGAACCCCCGGTACCCGACGAACAGCCCCTCGGAATAGGCCACGACCCCATCGGCCCCGGGGAAATGGCCATGGGCCGGGCAATCCTCCCAGCGCCGTGGAATGGTCATCGGCAACCGACCGCTGGGACCTGGACCGCCGAAGAGTACGTCCACCAGCCCGTTGCCAAGCTCCTGTCCCCCGAACCAGATCTGCATCACCGCCGGGACCTCGCCGAGGAAGCCACCGAGCAGGACCGGCGACCCCGTGGCGACGAGCACGATCGTGCGCAGGTTGACGGCGGCGACCGCTCGGATGAGGTCCAGGTCGACGGGGGGGAGATCCAGCGCGGCGCGGTCGAACCCCTCCGACTCCTGCAGACTCGTGTGACCCACGACGACGATCGCGGCATCGGCGCCCACGGCGTCACCCACCGTTTCGCCGACCGTCACCTCCGGCAGCCGGGCGCGCAGGGCGTCGAGGAGCGAAACCTCGTAGGTCGGTGACACGAGCGAGCTGCCACCGCCGGCCTCGACCACCGCGGCGAGCGGCCCCAGAACCGCGAGCCGCGTCACCGATCCCCGAGCGAGGGGAAGCACGCCCCCCTCGTTCTTCAAGAGCACGAAGCTTGACCGCACCGCCTCGCGGTTCAACGCCCGGTGAGCGGCGGTGTCGAGCCCCCCCGGGTCGAGCGGTCCTTCGAGCAGGCCCATCCGGGTGATGACGCGGAGCTGTCGGCGCACCATCACGTCGAGATCCGCCTCCACGATCGTCTCTGCCTCGAGCGCGGCCGCCAGGTTCCCAGGCGAGTAATGCACGCCTTCCGGCATCTCGAGATCGAGCCCGGCGTGGATCGCGGTTTCCACGCCGTGGGCGGCTCCCCAGTCCGACATCACAAGGCCGGTGAATCCCCACCGATCGCGCAAGGTGTCCTGGAGAAGATAGGGGTTCTCGCAAGCGTAGACGCCGTTCACTCGGTTGTATGAGCACATCACGCCTTGGGCCCGCGCCTCCTTCACCGCGGCCTCGAAGGCCGGGAAGTAGATCTCATGCAGGGTGCGCGGTTCGACCTCGACGCTGACCGCAAACCGGTCGGTCTCCTGGTTGTTGGCCGCGAAGTGTTTCACCGTCGCCACCACCCCCTCCGCCTGGACGCCGCGCACGACCGCCACGGTCATGCGCGAAGCAAGAAACGGGTCCTCGCCGAAGCTCTCGAAGTTGCGCCCACCCTGGGGTGCGCGCTGAATGTTCACGCAAGGACCGAGCAGCACGTTCCTGCCACGCGCCTTGGCCTCCCTCCCGAGCGCGCGCCCCCAGCGCTCGGCGAGCTCGGGATCGAAGGTGGCGGCCATCGCGATGCCGGCCGGCCAGGCAGTGGCCTCCGCGGTGCGGATCCCCACGGGGCCGTCCGTCATGTGGAGCGCGGGGATCGCGAGCCGCGGTGCCCCGATGGTGTCGAAACCCGTGCCCGCGACCATGGCAAGCTTCTCTTCCAAGGTAAGCTCGGCCAATAGGTCGCTCACGACGCCTTCCATCGCTCCCGTCTCGTCGGGGTCTCCGACCGCGCCGCCCTCGCCACTGGCCGCGCCGGTCGCCCCGGACCGCCCCCCGGCCCCTCCCCCGGGGGGCCACGCTCCGCTGCCATACGCCAGCGGTTCGTCGCGACCCGTGCAACCAAGAGCGCAAACCGTGGCGAACAGCGTGAGCGAAAGGACGACCGAACGGCTCATTCGCCCCCTTCATTGCGATCCTGGACCGGGTGGTGAAACCGAGGCCGATGGGTTTCTCGCGCGGGGCCGAGCAACACGGCGACCCACTCGAGATCCTCGGTGCTCGCACAGTAGATCTTGACGGCCACCGTGAGTGGCACCGAGAGCAGGGCCCCCACGGGTCCCAAGACCCAACCCCAGACGGCAACGGACATCAGCACGACGAGCGGCGAGAGTCCGAGCGCGGGGCCCATGATGCGGGGCTCGATGGCGTTCGCGACGATCATGTTGATGACAAGGATGCCGACTCCGATCGCGAGCGCTGGGCCCACGCCGAGCTCGATCGCGGCGAGGAGGACCGCCGGCACACCCGCGACCACGGCGCCGAGCTGCGGCACCAGGCGCAGGAGGAACATCAAGAGGCCCCACAGCACCGGCGCGGAGAGCCCGAAGACGGCCGTCCACAGCCCGACCGCAACGCCACTGATGGAACATGCGACCGTCTTTAGCAGGATGTACTGCTGGATCTCGTCGAACGGGAGCGGTGACCGCGCGAGCGGCGCCCCGCCCCGGGACGTCCGCACGTGGTCGAGCTTGAGATCGAGGTTCCCGAGCTCCAGGAGCATGAAGATGGTGACGAAGATGATGAGGACAGCGGCGGTGAGGACGCGCGTGATCCCGGCGACGCTGCTGGCCAACGCATTCTCCCCGACCCGTCTGAGGTCCAGGCTCTGCAACGCCACGGAAGCGTGCCGAAAGCCGACTCCCTGGAGCCAGTCGTTGAGCTGCGTCTTGATCGCGGCGAGGCGGGGGCCATAGGTCGGCCAGGCGTCACGGATCTCGCCAGTAGCGTAGACGACGAGCATGGCGACGCTCGAGACACCCATGGCCGCCCCGACGATCGCCAAGAGCACCGCGAGCCAACTCGGGAGCCCGCGCCGACGCAGCGCCGCGATGATCGGCTTCATCCCCGCAGCCACGAAGGCCGAGAGCAGCAACGGCACCACGATGGGGGCCGCCAGCTTGAAACAGCCGAGGAGGAGGCAGGCCGCGGTGACGACGAACAGGGTCCGCGCCCCCTGCCCCGGAATGCGCGTCTCGAGCGGCATCACTGGATCGGCATACCAGGCCCCGGAGCGCCCGAGAAGCCAGGGGGCTTGGTGCGGCCACGATTCCTTGGTATTCAAGGGCTCGGGCGAAGGGGCCGAGGGGTGCCCTGCGCCCACGCCGGCGAAACCCCACGTAGCCACTCGAGCAAGCGATGCCACCAAATCTCGTCCCCGCGGGATCCCAGCTTCCCGCTCTCCGTCACGAGATCACGCACGGGCCATCCTTCGCGATGCTCCGCGTCGATCTAGAATCCGGACAGTCCGTGGTCGCCGAGGCTGGCGTCATGGTCGCCCGCAATCAGTCCGTCGGCATGGAGGCGAAGCTCAACGCACCGCGGTCGGGCGGATTCTTCGCCATCTTGAAGGCGCTGTTCGTCGCGGTCATTCGCAAGTACGTGGGTGGTGAGACCTTCATCGTCAACCATTTCACGGCGAACCAACAGCGAGGAAGCGTCTGGTTGGCCCCCGCGATGTCCGGGCACGTCGCGTACCGCCGCATGAATGGCGAGAAGCTCACCCTCTCCACCGGCGCCTATCTCGCGCACGCCGGCGAGGTCGACCTCGGCCTCAAGTTCGGCGGGCTCCAGAGCTTGCTCGCCAAGGAGGGGGCGTTCTTCCTCGAGGTGTCCGGCTTCGGTGACCTCTGGTTCACTAGCTACGGTGGCATCGAGGCGGTCGACGTGAACGGCGACTTCGTGGTCGATAACGGGCACCTCGTGGGCTACGAGGGGAACCTCGGCCTCACCATTGGTACGGCCGGCGGCGGGCTGATGGGGATGGTGGCCTCCGGCGAGGGGCTCGTGTGCAAGTTCAACGGCCAGGGTCGCGTCTACTTGCAGAGCCGCAACCAGGGCTCCCTGGTGGGTTGGCTCACTCCGATGATGGGCTGAGAGGAGACACGAGATGGAGATCGATATCCTGTATCGGCCTGCGCACTCGCTGGCCCGCGTTCACCTCGCCCCGGGCGAGGCCGTCCTCGCCGAGTCCGGGGCGATGGTCGGCATGTCCACCAACGTGCAGATGCAGACGCAATCGGGAGGCTTCGGCAAGGGGCTCCTGAGGATGTTCGGCGGCGAGTCCTTCTTCCGCAACACCTTCACGGCCCAGGGAGCGCCCGGCGAGGTGCTCCTCGCCCAATCTCTCTGCGGAGACATGGCCATCCTCGACATGTCGCAGTACGGGTATTGCATCACCAGCGCATCGTTCGTCGCGTCCACGCCGAACGTCGAGATCAACACGAAGGTGGCCGGCTTCCGCGGCTTCTTCTCCGGCGAGGGGATGTTCGTGCTCCAGGCGACGGCCGCGAGCCCGGGCAAGGTCCTCGTGGGCGCGTTCGGCGGGATCCAGGAGGTCTACTGCGATGGAAACATCGTGATCGACACCGGGCACCTCGTGGCCTGGGACGCCGCCCTGCAGTACAAGGTCGGCAAGAGCGCGTCGGGCTGGATCGGTTCGTTCCTCTCCGGCGAAGGCCTGGTGTGCCACTTCACGGGGCAGGGCCGCATCTGGATCCAGAGCCGCAACCCGGCCGAATACGGCCACAACGTGGGGGCAATGCTCCCGCCCCGGAAGTGAGAGGAGGCCCGCGATGCAGTTCGATCTTCTGCAGAAGCCAGACTTCACCATGGTCCGTGCGGTCTTCCAACAGCCGGGCGAACAGCTCTTGGTCGAGGCGTCCGCCATGGTGGCGAAGGACGCTGGGGTCGAGATGAAGACCCAGCTACAGGGCGGGATCCTCGCCGCTGCCAAACGCAGGATGCTCGGCGGCGAGAGCCTCTTTCAGAACACCTTCACGGCGACCGCGCCCGGCCAGCGCCTGTACCTCGCACCAGCACCCGAGGGCGACGTCGAGTCCGTGCAGTGCGACGGCGCCACACCCATCTTCCTCAACTCGGGCGCCTTCGTGGCGTGCGTACCCACCGTGCGGATCGACACCAAATGGGGCGGGGCGAAGGGCTTCTTCAGCGGCGCGGGGTTGGTCCTGTTGAAGGCCGAGGGACAGGGGCAGCTGTTCTTCTCGTCCTACGGCGGCATCCACGCCATCGACGTCGGCCCGGGCGGGTACATCTGCGACACTGGCCACATCGTCGGCTTCGCCGGCGGCCTACAGTACACCGTGCAGAAGATGGGTGGTCTCAAGAGCCTATTTTTCAGCGGAGAGGGCCTCGTCTGCAACTTCCAGGGCCAAGGACGCCTCTGGCTCTCCACCCGCAACCCGGGGTCGCTGGCAAGCTTCCTCCAGCCGTTCCGCCCCACCGGCTCGTCCTGACGCAACGATGCCAGCCCACCCCGGCTCCACCCCTCACCCGGTGCGGAGCCCATTGCAAGGACCCGATGGCGGACGCGGCTAACGGCGTGCCATCTGGCGCTGCCGCAGCTCCTCGGTGACGTCTTCCGCCAACTACGGACCGGAGGCGACGGGGGCCGCCGCGCCCTTGGCTTCCGAGCCTCCGGGCTCCTTGGCGTCGGCCATGAGCCGCTCGTAGATCCGCATGCGGGGAACACCCTCGGTCTCGAGCGCGCGGGCCGCCGCCAGGCGCTCGGCAAAGACCGCCTCGAACCGTTCACTCGGCTCGGCACCGGTGACCCGCTGGCCATTGATGAAGAAGGTGGGGCTGCCGCGGACCTCGAGTGCGGCGGCCTCGGCCAAGCTCTTCCCGGTCCGTTCCTCGAGCTGGATGGCCATGGCGTCCGCCGGGGGCCAGGACAGGCCGAGCCCCGTGGCGATCCCCTGGAGGTCGATGTCGTCGAGCGCGGCGGCGGCGAAGAGCGCGTCGTGCGCCCGAAAGAAGCCGGTATTGCCGCGCCCGGCGAAGGCGAGACGGGCGAGCATGGCCGCGGGCTTGCCCCGCGGATGGTCGGGGAGCGGGTTGTCCTTCCAGACCCACCGGATGTCGACGGGGTGCTGCTCACGCAGCTGCCCCACCATCGCCCGGGCACGGGCGCAGGAAGAGCAGGCGAAATCGCCGAACTCCACGATGGTGACGAGCGCGTCCGCGGGCCCCATGACCGGATCGTCGGGTTGGACGGCGACTCGCCAGATGGTGCCGTCGTCAGCGCTGACCAGCGATCGCGCCGACGAGGCCGCAAAGGGCGCTCCGCTCGCCGACGAGTTGGCGGCGACCCGCTCGACGTAGACGCGTGAGCGGGGAGTCCCCCCGTCCATCAGGCGACGCCCCGCGACCAGCTCGGCCTCGATCACCTCGCGGTACTTGGCCTCCGGCGCGACTCCGCGGATCTCGATCCCGTTGATGAAGCAGGTCGGTGTCCCGTCGACCCCGAGGCGCTTGCCGAGCGCGATGTCGAGGTCGACCTTCCGGCGCGGGCGCCCGCTCACCAGAGCCTCTTGGTAGCTCTGCTGCGGCGCGCCGGCGGAGACGGCCCAGGCCGCGAGTTCGTCTCGGCCCAGCTCCTCTTGGTGGGAGAACACTAGGTCATAGAAATGGAAGAACGCTTCGCTGCCCCGTGGCCCACCCCCCGCGCCAAGAAAGGTGGCGACCCCCGCCTCGTGAGCCGGGCGGGCATTGGGGTGGGACGGGAGCGGATAGTGCTTCCAGACGACACGCAGCTCGGTCGGGGCGAATTCCTTCCGCAGGCCGGCGAAGACAATGTTCGCCTGCGCGCAGAAGGGACAGGCGAAATCCCCAAAGACGACCATAGTGACCGGCGCATCCGCAGCGCCGGAAATCGGATCGTCGGCGCCCACGGCGATGGCGGCGAAGGCATGGCCCGGATCGACCGCGCTCGCGACCGTTTCGACGGCGGTGGCACTGGGAACCGGTACGGAGCGCTTCGCCTCGAAGTACACCACGCCCGCCGCGACGCCGACCACCGCGAGAGCAGCGAGGGCGAGGAGGGCCAGCCCGACGACCAGAGCCAACCCGAACGCCGACGGCCTCCGGCCCTCTGTCGAGCCCATGGGTGCCGACGCCATCTCCGGAGGGGGTTCCCAGGCCGACACTGGCGCGTCCGCGGAGAACGGCTCCGCGACGGTCTCCACCACGCTCTCCGCCCCGACCTCCGGTGCCCCAGGGAGCGCCACCCTCCCCTTGGGCCAACCCTCCCGCGGTCCAACCAGGAGCGAGCTGAGGTTGCGGGCCGCGTTGCCGAAGGAGAGACGCTTCCCCGGGACGGGGTAGACGCAGGCCAGGAACCACTCGTCGAACCCGTTCGGCAGGCGCTCCGCCCAGGCGGGCCGGAGCAGGCTCGGTCGCCGGGTGATCCCGCTCGCGGAAGGCTTGACGGGATCCCACGACCGCGGCGGTTCGTCGCCCGTGAGCGATGCCAGCGCGAGCAGCGCCAGACTGAAGACGTCACTCGCTGGCGTGGGGCGGCAGCCGGTGCCACAGAGCTCGGGAGCGACGTAGGGTCCGGCGGCGGAGAGCAGCGGCTGCGGCAGCTGACCGGCGAGCGCACCGCGCACGAATCCGCGCAGGACAGGCTCGGCGCCGGGACCCTCCGGCAAGACCAGGTTGCGGGGCGAGAGATCACCGTGCCCGCGGCCACGATCATGGAGTGTTCGGAGGGGTTCGGGGAGCGCGCGCACGATCCCCGCGACCTCGGCCAGCGCCAACGGTCCCCGTGCCTCGAGCCGATGAGCGAGCGACGGACCGGGATCCTCGGCCGTGGTGATGAACGGGATCTGCGTGGCCGGGTCCTCGTCCACCTCGAACACTCGCAGGATCCGTCGGTCGAGCGTCGCGGTCGCGATGGCACCCGCCGCAGCCAGGAACGCCACCCGTGCGTTCGGAGTCGCCACCAGCCCCGGAGACAGCACCTCCACGATGCAGGGTTCGCCCGTGCCTCGGCGGCGCGCCCGCCACACTGCGGTGATGCCGTCGTCCGTGACGGGCGCCACCAGCTCGGACTGCCCCAGCGTCATCCCGGGTCGAAACATGGTGGCGAGCATACCCTGGCCGCCGCGTGACAGGCGACCCCGAGAAGGATGGGCGCCCTCAACGCACCTGGTCACCCCAACAATGCACGCGGAGGTCCCTTTGCCCGATGGCACAGCCGTGGCCACTGCCCACCGCGAGGGCGGCGAACGAGCCGCTGGGGGGCACAGCTTGGCCCTCTCCGTTGTCACCCCAGCAGGCCGCCGTGCCGTCCGCACGGATACCGCAGCTGTGAACATCCCCCGGAGCAACCGCCGTGAACGTCCCCGCTGGCGGCGAGGCCTGGCCGAAGTCGTTGTCGCCCCAGCAGACCAGGCTGCCCTCCACGCCGATGCCACAGCTGTGACCCCCACCCGCGGTGACGGCCGCGAACAGCCCGCCCGGTGGCGAGGCCTGGTTCTCCTCGTCCCGCCCCCAACAGGAGAGCGTGCCGTCCATGCGGAGTCCGCAGCTGTGGTAGGAGCCCGCTGCGATCCCGCGGAAGGTGCCATCGAGCGGGGAGGCCTGACCGGCCCCGTTCTCGCCCCAACAGGCGAGCGTGCCGTCCCTTCGGATCCCGCAATCGTGCCAGGCGCCGGCGGCGATCGCCGCGAATTCGCCGCCGGGGGGCAGGGTCCCATCACTGTACTCGAAGCCCCAGCAGGCCAGGGTGCCATCGGTGCGTAGGGCGCAGTTGTGGTAGCTGCCCGCCGCCACCGCCAGGAACGCACCCTCGGGGGGTGAAGTCTGGTCGCGCTCGTTCCGGCCCCAGCAGGTGAGGGTGAGGTCCGTGCGGATACCGCAGCTGTGGTGTCCGCTCGCCGCGATCACCCTGAACATCCCTGCCGGCGGCGAGGCCTGGCCGACGCTGTCGAGCCCCCAACACACGAGCCTGCCATTGGCCCGAACCCCGCAGTTGTGGTTGGCCCCGGCCACCAGCGCCGAGAACTCCCCCTGGGGAGGTGCGGACTGGCCGTGCGCATCGTTCCCCCAACAGGCGAGCGTGCCATCCGGACGGATGCCGCAACCGTGGTGGTCGCCAAGCGCGAGCGCGCCGAACGTCCCCCCCGGAGGCGAGGATTCATCGTCGTCGTCGAGTCCCCAGCAGACCAGCGTCCCGTTCGTGCGGATCCCACAGCTGTGATCGCCGCCCCCCGCGATCGCCCTGAACACCCCGGTGGGCGGGAGAGACCGACCTTCGGCGTGGTCGCCCCAGCAGGCCAGGGTTCCGTCGGCGCGGATGCCGCAGGTGTGGTTGGCGCCCGACGCGACCGCGCGGAACGCCCCGGCAGGCGGCGAGGACTGCCCGAACTCGTCGCTGCCCCAGCAGGCGAGATCCCCGTTGGTGCGAACGCCACAGCCATGGAACCGACCCATGGCGACCGCGGCGAATTCCCCGGCGGGCGGCGAAGATTGGCCCTCGGCGTCGCGCCCCCAACAGGCCAGGGTTCCGTCCGGATGGATGCCGCAGCCATGGTAGGCGCCCGCTCCCATCGCGGTGAATATCCCCTCCGGGGGCGACCCCTGGCCGTACTGGTCGTTGCCCCAACAGGTCGGAGTGCCGTCCGTGCGCACGACGCAGGTGTGCAAGAGCCCCGCCGCGACGATCCTGGTCCCGAGCTCACAACGGTCGCCGAAGAACCCCGGCAGGCAGCCGCAGATCGCGCGCCCCCGATGCGGGAGGCATTCGCCGCCGTTCTCGCAGGGACTCGGCGCGCAGAGCGTGGGCGTTCCTGCCTCGCCCGCGGCCCCACTCTCACCCGCCCCCCCCGGAGCCGCGCCCCCGCCACCCGAGCCACCGGCGATCCCCGGACCTTGTGCCCCCACGCTACCGCCATTGGCAGCGCCCCTGCCAGCAGCGCCCGCCGCCCGCGTCTCGCCCGCGGCTTCTGGGTCGAGCAATACGGTGCGTCCCCCACAACCGAGGAGGACGCCGATCACCCAGGCTGGAACCCAGCAGAAACGATGGACCACGGCGTTCACGTCCCGAAGCCGGCAGGGTTCTGCGACTGCCAGCGCCAGGCGTCGGCACACATCTCATCGAGGGTTCGCCGCGCAACCCACCCGAGCTCACGGCCCGCCCGGTCCACATTCGCGAAGCATTCGGCGACGTCGCCCGACCGGCGAGGCACCACCCGGTAGGGGACCTGGCGCCCGCTCGCCCGCTCGAAGGCCGCCACGACTTCAAGGACGCTATGACCTCGCCCGGTCCCGAGGTTGTAGGTGGCGAGCCCCGGCCGCGCAGCAAGCAGGTCGAGGCTCTTGAGGTGACCGAGCGCGAGGTCGACCACGTGGATGTAGTCCCGCACGCCGGTCCCGTCTCGCGTGGGATAGTCCGCACCGAAGACGCTGAGCTCGGGACGCTGACCCACCGCCACTTGCGCCACGAACGGCATGAGGTTGTTGGGGATCCCGCGGGGGTCCTCCCCGATCTGACCGCTCGCGTGGGCCCCGACAGGGTTGAAATAGCGGAGCAGCACCATGCTCCAACGCGGATCCGCTCGATGAAGGTCGCGGAGGATCTCTTCGATCATCAACTTGGTGCGACCGTAGGGATTCGTCGCCCCAACCGGGAAATCCTCGGTGATGGGGACCGCGTGCGGCTCACCGTACACTGTCGCCGACGAGCTATAGACGAGGCTTCTGACCTCGTGGCGCGCCATCGCCTCGAGGAGCACGAGCGTGCCCCCGATGTTGTTCTCGTAGTAGCGCAGCGGGACCGAGACGGACTCGCCCACGGCCTTCAGCCCAGCGAAGTGGATCACCGCATCGTGGCGCCGCGCCCCGAACGGTCGATCGAGCCCCGCCCCGTCGCGGATGTCGAGTTGGTAGAAATCCACCGGCCTCCCCGCGAGCCGGGCCACCCGACGCAACGACTCCTCGCTGCTGTTGACCAGGCTGTCGACAACGGTCACCACATGCCCGGCCGCGAGGAGCTCGACGACCGTGTGGCTGCCGATGAAACCTGCGCCGCCCGTCACCAGAACGTTCATGTGCGATCCTGCTCCTGAGCTCCGTTGGTACCCGGGCGACGGTGCCCGACGCCGGGGTCAGGATACACAAGCACCGGGCGGTGCGTCACCAGTCCCCGCGGACCAGGTGGTTCGGTCGGTAGACGGCGCCATCCATGGGGTCGATCGCGCGAGAAGAAGCTCGGGATAGCGTGGGTTGGCGGCGAATAGGGGATTCTCGAGGCCGCAGACACGAACCCCGTTCCCCACGTCGTCGCACATGCCGACCGGAGTGGCCGGGCTCGCCGGATCGATCACGCAGTCCCCGTCGCCCTCACGGCTCCGTCCATGGATCCGCGTCGACCGGAGACCATTCGCGTATTTGGCGGTCGGGTAGAGGAGGCGGGACGGCGGTGACGGCCATCCGTGCTCGGGATCCCGCCACTTCGCCTCAGGGATCGGGAAGACTCACGGATCGGGGACCATCTCCCCCGACATCATGAGCAGCGAGAGGGCGGTCCAGGAGGTCTGATAGTAGATGGTCCCGTTCATGAGGTCGCCCGTCACCACCAGGGACCAGGCCGAATCGAGCTCGGCCTGCCACCTTGGATCGCTCATGAAGGCCACACCCGCGGGACCGACGAACGACGCGGCCTGCTCGGGGAAGTCGTTCTCCGGTCGTGGAGTGCCGTCGAGATCATAGCCATTCTCGATGTTGGCCACCCCCACCCCAGCGTAAAACGCCGCGATCTCGTCGAGGTAGGCCTTCGCCCGCGGCTCGCCGAACCAGCACCAGTCCTGACCGACGCGGAATGGCGTGCGCGTCGAGTCGTTCTGGAAGTGGGTGGGGGCGCCATCGAACGCCGACACGAGGTTGCCCTGCGAGTCCGACCAGGCGGGCACAAGGCCATTGTCCGTATTGCCGAGAGCGTCGTTCAGGGTCCGCTCGAGAATGGTGTAGTTGCCCTCGATGACCGCGTTCCACCCCGCAACGTTGTCCGTCACCTCGCCGAAAACCCGGAAATAGGCGGGCGCAAAGTAGGAGAGGTTGGTGATGTCGCGACCGCCCCACGCGTCCCCGGGGAGCCACATGGCCCCGCGCCCCTGATCCACCTCATGCTCCCACATCGCCTCGATCGTGCGGACGGCGAGCGTGAGATAGTCCTCGTCGAGAGTGCCGCGGCCGCCCCAGCGCCGGTGCGCCATGACGAGGGCGAACGCGATGTCCTCGTCGCCGTCGCTGGCCGCGCCGGTGCCGATCACGTGCCCGTCCGGATGGACCTCCCAATCCATCAGTCCATTGCCGTTGAGGTAGAGCGCGGCGTAGCGCCAGAGCTCGTCGAAGGTAGCCTGGTCGTCGTGGAAGACGGCGAGGAGCAGCCCATAGCCCATCCCTTCGGAGACCGTCGAGCCGATCACGGACCCCGAATCCGGCTTCCAGATCCGCAGGTGCCCCTGGGCGCCATCTCCCGTCACCACCGTGTCCTTGAAGACCTGGTAGTACGCATGGGCCGCGGCGAAGCCCGCGCCCGCGGGCGACGAACAGTACGATGACGAAGCGGCGCCGGCCGCTCCGGCAACGGCCGTAGCGCCGGCGCCGGCCATGCCTCCCGACGGGATGGCGCCCCCCGTGCCGACGCCGCCCGACCCAGGGTTGGCTCCGTCCCCTCCCGTGGCGCCGCTTCCGGGAATGCCGCCGGTCGAGTCCACGCCACCGGTCGGCTCAGCCCCACCGGTGCCACCGGGAAGGCCGCCAGTCGAGGTGCCTCCGCTGCCGCCGCTCTGACCGGCGCCCCCGGTGGGGCTGGTACCGCCAATCGCCATCACGCCGCCGCTGGTTCCAGCACCGCCGCTGGTACCAGTGCCGCCCGTGACCCCCACGCCACCCGTGACCCCCGCGCCACCGGTTCCCGCCGCCCCCCCGGACGCCGGTGTGGAGGAGTCGCCACCGCGGTCGCTGCACGCGAGAACGCAGAGCATCACCCCGGCGATAGCTGCGATGTGGAACGTGCGCATCCCAAAATTCTAGATCACGGCCCCCCTCCTCCGCACGTGGCGGGCTGATTATTTCGTCGGCGCACACGCGCCGCGAACACCCGCGACGGCGCCGAGCATCTCCTCGTGACGTCGGGGACCGGGTCCGCTGCGCCCACCGTACATCCCGCCAAACACCGGACCGCTCCCTGCCGGGGACGGGGTTCACCGCGCACCACCCCTGGTCCGCGGGCGCGGCACCCAGGGCAAGAAACGACGCCGCCGCAGGCCAGCGTGCAGCGTGAACGAGCGCGCCCAGGTGGGCGCCGCCGACAGCGCGTGAAGCCTCGCACAGAACGCGCCCAGGCGCTCCGGGTTCATGGCCGGGCCAACGAACGAGAAGGAGCGCAGGATACGCTCCAAGGTCGCCGGGGTGACCGGCGTCTGGTCGTGGAAATGGCGCGGCGGCGTGAGCCGCACGTCGGCCAGCGTCGCGAGGAGGCGGATCCCTTGCCCAACGTCTCGCGGCCGGCGATCCGAGGCGGCCTCGAGGAGGCGGCGCACCCCGTCCATGAACGGGGTCTGGGCGAATTCGCAGGTGACGATGGCGAGCACACCGCCGGGGACCAGCACGCGATGAAGCTCCCTGGCGACGAGCTCCGCGTCCACGAAGTGCATGGCGTCAGCGATGATCGAGAGATCGAAGGCGGGCTCCACGAACGGCAGCGACTCGGCCGCGGCGTGCACCGCGCGCAGGGCGATCCCGCGCTCGACGGCCGCGAGGCGCAACCGCTCGAGCATGGCTCGCGCGGGCTCGATGGCCACGACATCGAAGCCCCGCTCCGCCAGCGGCAGCGCGAGGTGCCCGATCCCGGCGCCGAGCTCGAGCACCCGGCCCGCCGGCGGCGCCAGGGCGGCGATCGCGCCGATCAGAGTCTCCGGATAGGACGGACGGGCGTCGTAGGCCGCTGCCATCTCGTTGAAGACCCACGCCGCATCGTCCTCGACGCGGACCTGGCGACGCTGACGGCCCATGGTCGGGTCTTCGTAGCGCAGATCGCGGCAACGGGCTCGACACGGACGATCGCGACCCGGCGGTCCGCCGCCGCTCGGTGCCGCGCCAACCGGCACTGGCCCTGGCTTCGGGCAATCCAGGCCGCGCTGGGTCTGCAATCCGTCGCGGCAGCCAAACGGAACGGCAACCTCACCGCACCCCCGTGCGCGTGCGGCGACCGGTCGCCGCATCGTGGTCACCGGTTCAGGGCATGGTTTGGTAGAAGAGCGATAGGTCGATCGAGTCTGCCATCGCCTCGTATCCAGCGGTGCTGGGGTGGAGGCCGTCGTTGCTCAGCGCGGACAGGAGTTGCTGAGAATTCTGGGGGTCGGCCACGGCGGTCGCGAAGTCGATGATCTCGTCGTAGGTGCTGTTGTTCATCACCCACGTGTTGACCTCGTTGCGAACGCTCTGCTTGGCGGCATCCGGGGTGTGGCCGGCGAAGGGCGTGAGCGGAGAGCCATAGACGAGGATGTGCGCGCCCTGGCACTTCTGGATGATCTGCTCGTAGCCCGCCGTGACCTGGCTCGCCGAGGCGTTGCCGTAGATGATGTCGTTCACCCCCATCAGGACGATGACCCACTTGACCTTCGGCCGGGTGAGGATGTCGCGATCTACCCGGTCCACCCCCGGGTCCATATAGCCATCGCTGGTCAGGAGGTTGTTGGCGCCCGCACCGAAGTTTAGCACGGACACCTTGTCCGCGAGCTGGGGGTCCTGGTTGACGGCGATGGTGAGATAGTCCGACCATCGCGCGAACTGGTTGAGAACGCCGTAGCCGTCGGTGATCGAGTCGCCCAGCGCCGCGATGGCATATGCATCGGCCGGGGCCATGACCTCGATCGCGTTGATGAAGTACCAGCGATCCCTGGTCTCGGTGCCGCTCAGGCTACCTTGGGACACCGCATCGCCGCTGGCGACGTACGAGGTCGTGCGCGCTCCGGGGTGACCGGTGACATCGCTCGGGACGGTGTTGCCGAAGAGGATGGAGACGGCCGTCGGCTCCATCTCCTCGAGGGGGAAGTCCAACGGATCCGACCACGCCGTCTCGCCTACGGGGATGGATACGCTTGCGCTGCCGCCGAACTCGAACTCAGCGTCGGTCGCCGCGTCGATCTGTCCCGAACCGAGGGGCTGGGCATGGGCGATGTGGACCTTGCTGATCTCGACCGGACCGTTGCCCTTCTCGTTGCTGAGCTGGATCCGGATCTGGTTCCCCGAGTAGGTGGGCCACACGAACTGGCGGAGCGTCTTGCCGTTGAGAGCTGGAGGTGCGTTCTTCGGTTCCGTCTTCTGGATGGTGGTCGCCCACGACGGGAGCCACTCCATCGTCGGCTGTCCCCCGGTAGTTGAGCCGGATTGCCCGCCGGTGCCACCGGACTCCGTGCCCCCGGCCGCGGTCTCGCCGCCGGTCGCTCCGCCACTCCCGGACTCACCTCCGGTCGCCCCCCCGCTCGCGGTCTCGCCGCCCGTGGGCGTGCCACCGCTGCCAATGCCTCCAGAGGCACCGCCCGTGGCGCCAACTCCCCCAGTGCCACCGGTCGCGGTCCCACCAGCCCCCTGGCCGCCGGTGGTCAGCGAACCACCAGTAGGTCCTCCTCCGGTCATCGACCCACCCCCGGTGCCGCCCGTGATCCCGGTGCCCCCGGTCAAGGAGCCGCCCAGGGTGCTTCCGCCCGTCCCCGCTCCGCCAGTCATCCCCGAGCCGCCGGTCGCCGCGCCACCCGATGGCGCCGCCGCCACACCTCCGCTGCTCGAGCCGCCAATCTGGGCAACCCCTCCCGTCCCGGTGCCGCCGTCAGGATCGTCCTCCGACTTGCAGGCAGAGCCCACGACGGAAAACCCCAGAGCCAAGATGCCCAATCGAAGCCTTCGCGCACGCGAGAGAGTGCTCATGACGCTCCACCTGCCGCAGGATCCTCCGCCCTGCAAGCTCTTTGCTCGGATCGGTCCGCGAACCAGCACGGCCCCATGATTTTGTCGACGCGACCGACCCGTTCGAACGCCGGGCCGCGCCAATCGCGACCGGCATCGCCAGGCAACCATCCGACCCGCGCGGCGAGCCACGCCCGCCGGGGTTCACCCACCAAGCAGATCGCGAAAGGCGTAGCGCCCTGGCGCCTTGCCGAGCAACCAGCGCGCCGCTCTCAGTGCCCCCTGCGCCAAGAGATCACGGCTGTGGGCGCGGTGAGTGAGCTCGAGCCGCTCACCAGGACCGAGGAGGTGCACCGTGTGATCACCGACCACGTCGCCGCCGCGCACGGCGAGCACTCCTAGCTCGTCGCTCTGCCGTGCCCCGACTTCGCCATCGCGACCAGACACCTCACGCGCCCCTGGGCGAACGACCTCCACCGCTTGCCCGAGCCGACGCGCAGTACCGCTCGGAGCGTCGACCTTCCTCCGGTGGTGGATCTCGACGATCTCTACGTCGTAGTCGGGACCCAGCCGGCGAACCGCCTGCTCGACGAGCTCCGCCAGCACCTGGACACCGAGGCTGGTGTTCGGCGCCCAGAGGACGGGGACGAGCGCCGCGGCCTGGTCGAGCGCCCGCTGAGCGGCAGGGTCGAGGTGGGTCGTGCCGCTCATGAGCGCGACCCCCTCCCGCGCGGCGGCGGCCGCGATCTCGACGACCGCCGCCGCCGTCGAGAAGTCGACGACGACCTCGGCACCGAGCACCGCGGCGGTCTGGTCCGGGGTCGCCACCACACCGAGGGTGCCAAGCCCCGCGAGCTCGCCGAGGTCGCGACCCGCGGCCGGATCGTTGGGCGCGCAGCCCGCGCCGACCAGCTCGATGTCCGCGGCCGCGTGGGCGAGCCGCGCGATCGTGAGACCCATGCGCCCGGTGGCGCCGTGGATGGCAAGCTTCATGGGGTGCTCGGCGCAAGGTCCCAGAGGAACCTCCCGAACGCAAGCGGCGACACTGCTCGTGGAGGCACCCTGGTCCCGGAGTTGGTGCGTGCGGGTCACGGAGGGAAAGGGACGACGTGCAGCAGCGCCCCCCACCCGTAGCCGCAAGCGGACGGGGATGGTACGGGGTCACCGCGGTCATGCAGACGCATCTCGACTCCTCGCTCTGGTGGTCCTGGCTGCTGGTCCCGGCGCTGATCTTCCTGGCCCGCATCCTCGACCAGACCGTCGGGACCCTCCGTCTGATCTTCGTGGCGAAGGGCTATCGCCACCTGGCTCCGGCCCTCGGCTTCTTCGAGGTCATCATTTGGCTGATGGCCGTCACCCAGGTTTTTCGGCACCTCACCAATCCCGTCGCGTACATCGCCTACGGCGCGGGCTTCGCGACCGGCAACTACCTCGGGATCCGGATCGAGGAGTGGCTGTCGCTCGGCGACGCGGTGGTCAGGATCATCCCCCGGCGTAGCGTGACGGAGCTCATCGCCTGCCTGCGTAAAGAGGGCTTTGGGGTCACGGTCGTGGACGCCGAGGGAGCGAGCGGCAAGGTGCAGATCGTGTTCACCATCGTCCGGCGCAAGACCCTCCCCGCGGTCGTCGAGCTCATCAATCATCACAACCCGCACGCCTTTTTTACGATCGAGGACGTGCGAGCGGTGCGGGAGGGCTACTTCGGCTTCCAACCGCCGTGCCCGCGAACCCCGTGGCCTTGGCTGGGGCGGAAGTCCAAGTAGGGCGCGAGCGCCAAGAAGGGGCCACGCCGGGTATGGCACCTTCCTGGGCGGACTGGTGGTGGGTGTTCCACGGCGAATGCGTCGGGGCACTGGAGCTTCTCGCCGAGACGGTCGGTGGGGCCGAGCGCGGGCGCGAGCGGCTGCGCGTGTTCAAGGGCCAAGGCGACGCCGGGCGCGAGCTGGCAGGAGGTCGTGCTGTCCGAGGCGCTGCGCGCGAAGGCCGCGAGCCTGCACTCGTGGAAGCAATAGGAGGACGAGAACCTCGCTTCCGACACACCGCTCGGCAACGCAGCGTCGTGACGACGATGCTCCACACGCACCCGAGCGAGAAAACGCCAATGGTCCTTCGGCTCGAGGACGGGCGTTGGTCTATCCTCCAGGTGTTCGCGGACGGCGCGAAGGTGCGCGCGGAGCCCTTCGCGGCCTTCGAGCTCGACCTCGCGGTGCCTTGGGCAGACGTCGTATTCTGAAGCGAAGCCGGGAGCGTTGGCACGGCTTCGGAGCGAAGAATGGCGGAACGCGGCCCGTCGGCCAGATTCGGTCTAGACCACACGGCCAGGGGACCACAGGCGCGATCGTCCCCGTGGACTGCGCGAAGACGTGCAGTCCATCCGGTCGCGACAGCCGGCAGCGACGGGGGCGTATCCCGACAGCTACGCTCGGCGTCAGGCCAATCCCGGCCCCGGGTGGCCCGGGTTCATCGTTCATCGCGCCGGGGGAGCACCGACCCCGGGTGGCGGGACCAGGACGGATACGTCGACCAGGATCTTCGCCAGCAGCCCGGGAACCAGGAAGCGTCCGACGCAGAGCTCAACGGGGTACCAGCGGGGGCCGATGCGACAGGAGATCTGCCGGGCGGCCTCGGCGGGATTCGAGCCGACGAGGTCGAAGTGGCCGGTGCTCGTGAGGACCAAACCCGCATCGGTGCCCGCGATCGCTCGCGTGAGAAGGAGGAGGCTGCCATCGGAGACGCGCCAATACCGCACCGTGCCGTCCGGCGAGCTCGAGGCGAGCAAGCTCCCATCGGGCGAAAACGCCACGGACATGACCGAGCCTTGGTGACCGTCCAGCGTCCGCAGCGCGGCCCCGTCCCGCACGCGCCACAGCCGCACCGTCCGATCAGAGGAGCCCGAGACGAGCAGGCTCCCGTCTGGCGAGAACCCCACCGACCAGATCCGGCCTTGATGGCCCTCGAGCTCCCACGAGCTTCCCTCGTGCTCCACCTGCACGACAAACGCCGTGTTGGAGCCGGTGCTCACGGCGAGGGTGCTGCCATCGGGCGAGCAAGCAAGGTGGGCCGAAGATCAGATCGCCCAGCTTCTCCACCATCGCCCCATCCCGCACCCGCCGCAGGTCAACTCCCCCCAAGCCCGAAGCGGCGGCGAACGTACGTCCATCGGGAGCGAACGCTACGGACCAGACCGCCACCCGCGCTCGGTCATACCCCGCGGGATAGTCGGGCGAGCTTCGGCGCCAAGGAGAAGCGGACGGCCACAGCTCCGAACTCCAGCGGCCGTTGCGGGCGGGCGAAAGGAGCGAGCGGCCGCTGGCAGGCCAGCAGTGGTGGAGGATGACGCGAGCCGCGAGCCGAACGCGCTGATGGGGCGACCGCGGCCCGACGTCGCTGCAGGGCGCACCAATGCCGATCCCTACCCGCGCGGCCTTCATTGCCATCGAGAACGAGACGAGGTCTCGGATCTCAACTTCACCGCAGTTCGGTCGCGTGGGTCGCGGTCGCCGCCGGTTCGGCTCCCTGGGGTGCGAGCCGCTGGGAGCACTACTTCCGAGGGCGGCTCCTCTCGGAGAGATCGGCGCCCGGCGGTCCTTGTTTCCTGTGGGGACCGCCCTCAACCCGGGCGAAGTCCGGGGTAGCTGCTCCGGACGTCATCGCCGCGACCCACTCCCAAATCGCAGCGGCCGAGGCCTCCGCGATGGTGCTGCCGATCAACGCACCGCCAGCGAAGTACGTCCCCGAGTCGGACGCCGGCAGGATGTCGTAGGTGAACGCATGGCGATAGGGGACCATCTCGACGTCGACCATTTCCACCCCTCCGAGTTGCCCTCCCGCGCGGAGCTCGCCGAAGGTCCGACCGTCGGCGGTTGGGTGCGGACCGCTGACTTCGAGCACGGATCCCGTCGCGAGCACGACACGGACCACCTGGTGTCCGAGCCTGGCGCGCGCACGGCTGACCTTGCGCAGGGGCACGGCCACGACCTCTCCTCGATCCACGCTGAAGACGATGTCCCCGACCGAAAGGGATGCGATCGGGCGTTCGCCCGTCGGCGTCGCGATGGGCGTGTCTGGGGACGCGCACACTCCCATCATGCAGGTGGTGTACTGGGTCTCGCAGGTACACGCCGCTCCGTGACAGCTCGAGCACTGCGAGCCTGGCAAGTGGTAGGGCACGCAGGGTTCGCCGCCCCCGGTCCCGCCCGTACCTGTTCCACCCGTGCTGGTCCCACCGGTGGCCATGCCACCGGTACCAACGCCGCCGGTCGCCGCGCCGCCCGTGCCAATGCCACCGGTCACCATGCCGCCCGTGCTGACACCACCGGTCACCATGCCGCCCGTGGGCGCGCCACCCGTTGCGACGCCCCCGGTGGCGAGGCCGCCCGTGCCGAAGCCGCCGGTGCCGAAGCCGCCGGTCGCCATGCCGCCCGTAGGCACGCCCCCGGTGGCGAGGCCGCCCGTGCCGAGGCCGCCGGTGGTCATGCCCCCGGTGCTCAGACCGCCGCTGCTCGCCCCACCCGTGGCCTGGCCGCCGATGCCCAGGCCGCCGCTGCTGACGCCGCCCGCGAGCTCACCGCCAGTACTCGAGCCTCCGGTGTTCTGAACCCCGCCGGTACCGAACGAGTCGCCACCCGTCGTGGCGCCGCCCAGGTCGTTGCCCCCCGACGAATCCATGGTGCCGCCGGAGCCCCAGGGGGCATCGTCGCTGTCGTCACCTCCGCAGGCGAGCGCCGTGAGCCAGCCGCTCACGACTACCAGAACCAGAACGTATTTCCGACTGGAGCCAAAAAGGTCAAAAGCCATGGTGGTGCTCTCCAATGAAAAACCCCAAGGTGCCGGAGCGGCCCGAGGCACACGGCGACACGACGGGAACCAGGAGGGGAGGAGGAGGACGCCCCGAGCGTAGCAGATCGGCGCTCCACGTCGTGCAGAGGACGACCAAACGGCCTTGCCGCGGCCGACTCTGGAGATAGTCCAGGCTCCGCCGTCTTCTCGCGCCCGTCCGGCCACAAGATTCGCCGGGCACCGCTGCGCCGGGGGAAACCGGACATCTTCTCGAGGCGCAGCCCGGGGGGGTCACAAGCCCCATGAACAGGCGGTGGTCGAGGAGCAACCGGTCGAGCGAACGCGCGAACCCACCCGCCAGGGACGCGCGAACGACGGACGCATCCGCGAGGAGGTTTCTTGCGGCCATTTCGCCAATCCTGGAGCAGCAATCAGGTTGATTGCTACGTCAATTCACCACCGAATCGGTAGCAGATCTCGTCCGAGGCGCCGTTGGAGACGTACCCTCGCTGGGCATGGGAACGCTTCCAGCGCTGCCGTTGCTGTTGGCAACCCGATCGGTGCTCTAGGGTCCATACGGCGGAGGTGGTCCGTAGAGGGTTGGCCGGTGCTCCGAGTAGCCAATGGTCACGGTCGTGTCCACTTCGCGGAGCAGGTTCATCGACGGACCAATCTCGTGCATGGTACTCGCGGTCGAGTAGGTCACGAAGTAGTTCCCGTTCGGCAGCTCCTTCACGTCACCGAAGGCTATGCTGGCCACGCCGGGGCTGTAGGTGGGCTCCGCCGTCGCCGTCCGAGCCTGAAGGTCGTACTGGTACCGGAGCACGCTCGATCCCGCGTTCTCGCCGTTGTTGTTGAAGATCGCGATATGGTCCGCGAAAAGGTCGTGTCCGTGCTGGCCGTTCCAGCTCAGGTTGGGGAACGTGGAGTTGTCGCCACCGAAGGTTGCCAACAGCTGGCCCGCCGGGTAGCTGATGACGGCGATCGTGTTGATGAAGTACATGGAAAACGAGATCGCGTTCAGCTCCGGAACGTAGTTCACCTGGTTGGTGTGGCCGCCCCGTTCATCGAAGACCTGACCGAAGTCCGTAAGCTCACGGTAGATCAGCGTGGTACTGCCGGTCTCCGGATCGAGCTCCATGATCGATTCGGGGGTCATCCCCGATCCGCCATCGTCGCGCCCAAAGTAGACGATGTGTTCGTTCGGCAGGATGGCGAAATCGTGGCTGCGACCAGGCAGGCTGAAATCCTTGGGCGTACCAAGCCCATCCATCGAGAGGCGCGTGAGCGCGCCGTCGGGGGTCGTGTTGCCGAAATTGCCGATCCACATGTACTTTCCGTCTATCGACATGCGCGCGCGGGTGCACGTGGCAGCCACGCTGTTCGACAGGTCATAGGCCCACACGACGTCGCCGTCGCGGTCGAAGATGAACGCATAGGCCAAGGCGCTGGAGTCGCGCTCGCCGCTGCCCACGGTGAAGCCGGTGCAGGTGGTGGTGAAGCCACCCCCGGCGTACAGGGCGCTCGCATCGTGGTCGGTGACCGTCTGGATCGGTAGCCCGTTTGCCAAATATCCAGTCTTGATGGAAGCGACGTCACTCACGTAGGTCTGGCCCCCTCCGGTCGCCGTCACCCTCACGTAGTACGTCGTGTCCTGCTTCATGCCGAGCAGGAGGGTTCGGTGATCGCTCGCCTCGAGGTCCACCGGTGCCTCGAGCTCGAAGCTTGATGGATCGCGCCCGAACTCGATCGTCGCGCTGTCGACGGGGGCATCGAGTGACCACGTCGTGATGCCGACCGTTGGAATCGCGGTGCTAAGCTCCACGTTCACCGCGAAGGTCGAGGCGCCTCCACCCGTGCCGCCGGTGGCAGGACCGCTGCCGCCAATGCCGGATCCGCTGCCGCCGGTACCGGGGCCGCTGCCGCCGCTACCGGGGCCGCTGCCGCCAGTACCGGGACCGCTGCCGCCAATTCCCGATCCGCTGCCGCCGGTGCCGGGGCCGCTGCCGCCAGCACCGGGACCACTGCCGCCAATTCCCGATCCGCTGCCGCCGGCACCGGGGCCGCTGCCGCCAGTACCGGGACCACTGCCGCCGGTACCAGGACCGTTGCCGCCGCTACCGGGACCGCCGCCGCCAATGCCGGATCCGCTGCCGCCAATGCCGGATCCGACCCCGCCGCTGCTGGAGATCATGCCGCCGCTGCCGCGAATCGCGCCGCCGCTGCCCGGACCGTAATCCCCTCCAGTCCCGGAGCCGCCGCTCGTGCCAGACGCCACGCCGGTGCCTTGCGGGCCCTCCAGGCCCTCCGGGCCACAGGCGGGAGCGAACATCAGCGGCAAGAATGCCGCGAGCCGCACGAGCATGCGGATTCTGGTTCCGTCCATCGATCCGTCCATCCTTCGCTTGTTCACGAGAAAGTCACCGTGACGCGCGCGGACGAACGCGCGCGTTTCGCGGTCAGTAACCGATCCCACTCGGTCCCATGCAGAAGGACGGCGCTTGGCACGATCAGAGCCGTCGCGGATCGAGCGGCCACCAACCGGGTTCGAACCGAAGCCTGCCAGGTTGGTGGTAGGGGGACACCGTTGACTGCCGCCGCGTGGCCTCGGGCGAACCGCACGAAGCCCGGCGGCGTCGCGGCGATCCGAAGCGCATGGACAACCCGGACCTCCCTGCGGAATGCCGGCCGACACGGGACCTCCTGCGCCTCCTCTCGCGTGGGGCAAGCTCCCCGATCCCGTTCGGGATCTCGGGTTCACTCATTGACTGCGAATCCACCATCCCGGTCTGACCGGAGCTGGGCCGTGCGGTGCGCAGCCGGATGTGGTCCGAGGGCGTCTGGCAGTGGCTGCCCGTTCAATGCCACCGCCAACCTCGAACCCATCACCTGTCCGGCCAACACACCAACCAGGCAATGGACCCGGCGAAACGACGGGACATCCCCCATCGTCGACGTGTCCACGGCATGGTCGGGGAACGTAGCGTGTGCGATTTCGTTCAACGACTGCGTGGAGACGCTGGAACCAGGGGCGCAGGGCGACGTCGAGGTGGACCACGAGAGGCCTTGTCACACCGTGAACCTCCGAGACGACGCCACGCCGACCATCGCCGAACACGACGGCGAGCCGCGAACCTTCAGCGTCGACATCACCCGGTTCCGTTGCGGTTCCACGAGCTGTCGGCGCACTCTCTTGGCACATTCTGGCGTCCGGACCGGTGGGGCTCCCCGGGGCGATCGTCCTGGAGACCGCCGAGCACGAGGCATCGCCGGATCGCTCTCACTGGTGGACGTCGCTCTCCACCGCCGTCACCGTGCCCCCCTCGTGCCGGAACGGTCGAGAATAGGCCGCCCCGTGCACGATCAGGGTGAGCTTGCCCTCGGCGCCACGGTCACCGCCGACCAGCAGGGTGCGGTAGCGGCCGGTGCTGGTGCGGGCGAGCGCGACGCGGACTGCGCTGGCGCGGGCGAGCTCGGGGCTGTAGGGGCTTACCACCCGACCCTGCGGCGTCACGATCGCGGGCACCGGACACTTCTTCCCGCCGGCGGTGCAATCCACTCGTGCCTCGAACCACCCCGGGGGATCCCGCGTGGGGTCGTGAGCAGGCGCCTCGCCCGCGACGAGCGCCGCGCGGAGCGGTTCGAGCCCGGGGTCGTCCGCGTAGATCGCGAGCTCCGCGCGGGCGGCCTGGAACTCGCCGAGCCGCGCCCGGCAGCGCAGGGCCTCGAAGCGCGCACGGCCGGGTTTCGCCTCCAGGGTCGCGGCCGCGCGCCAGTGAGCGCAGGCCCTCGTCTCGTCACCGGCGGCCTCGAAAGCTCGGGCAGCCGCGAGCTGCGCGGTGACACGACGTGGATCGAGCTCCGCCGCGGTCGCGAGCGCTCGCGCAGCCTCGACGCCCTCGCCACACGCGGCCGCGGCCCAGGCGAGCCCCTCGTGGGCGGCCACGTCATCGGGATCGCGGCGCACGAGGGCGCGGCCCTCCCGGTGCGCGTCTTCGAAGCGACCATGGCGGAGCAGCGCGGTGAGGAGCTCCGCCCAGACCCGGCGGCTCTCCGGCCGCTTCTGCACCGCCTCGCGGGCACGCGCGAGCTCCGCCCCCCCGAGCTCCCGCCAGCGCTCGCTGCCGGGCTGGTGGGTCGCAGGAGCGACGCGGCGAGGCGTCACGAATCGCCGGAAGTGGGAGGTCGAAGGCTCGGAGGCCGACGACGATCGGCTGCTGGTGGGCGAGAGCCCTCCTGGCTCGAATCCAATCGGGTAGACGACCGTGACGACACCGCCCTCGGGCTCGGGGAAAGTCAGACCGTAGAAGCCCTGGACCACGCAGCTTGCCACCACGCTGTCGGGCAGGTCGCTGCCCCCGTTCGTCGCGTTCAGCACGGTGCCTTCGCGACCGATCACGAAGCGCACGGTGACGCGCCCAGCAAGATCGGGGTTCCGCGCGAGCCCCTGCTCGTAGCAGATCCGGAAGCGCCCGTAGCTCTGGCGCACGATCCGTTGGATGACCTCGGGCGGCAGGCGCCCGCTCACCACGGACGCGCCCATGCGGAGCTTCGGCGCGCGGGTGACGTGGCTGCCGCCAAGACGTCCTGAGCCGTAGCCGAATCCCTGGCCGCTGCCCGGGCCCGCCGCGCGCCCGTAGCTGCCGATGGAGCCGAGGCCGATCCCCGCCCCGTGTCCGCCCGAGCCGATCCCGGTGAGTCCGATCCCGCCCGCTCCGAAGTGGTCTCCGATCTCGGTTCCCCAGCGGTCTACTCGTTCGGTGACCTCCGGGGTCGCCGGCTGGGACGCGTCGAGACCTTGCGTCCGTCGGACCCCGAACTCGGCGAACATCCGGGCGTTCTCGAGAACGAGGAGCGAGGTCTGCCGGGAGAGGACATGGTGGCGTCGAGAGAGGCGAACGATCTGCTCGACCGGGGCCTCGGGACCCTGGGCGTCGAGCTCGGCAATCGCCTGCTCCGCCCAGAGGCGCGGTACCAGCGGGTTCTGGCGCGCCCGGTCCGCGTCGCCGAGCATGCGCGCGAACCGATAGGGCTCGCCGGCGAGCGTGCCCCGCAGGGTGACGGCGCCGAGCTGCGCCTCCCGGAGCTTGCCCGTGACGAGCAGCGTCTGACCCAGACGTAGGTTCGGGAGCCGGCGCGGATGCACGTCGAGGTACTGCGCGGGCAGCTCGAGGACCGGGGCCTCCACCACCGGGGTGCGCAGGCCAAGGACCAGGGCCGCGATCCGGTCCTCGAGCGAGGCTTCGGTGGCGACCCGCTCGTACGCAGCGCCCACGGCCGAGGCCAGGCCGCGGAGGAGCACCTCGTCCACGGACCGGCCCACGCCGAGGAAGCGGAGGTCGACGCGCCGCGACCCCAGGAACGGCCGAATCCGACCGGCGACCGCGTCGGCCCCGAGCTCGCCCGCGGTGGCGCGGCCGTCGCCCAAGACCACGACCTGTCCCCACCCGTTCGTCTCGAGACGAGCGGCAGCCGCCACCACCCCGCCGGCGAGATCCGAGGCGCCCATCGGGATCGCAGCGCCGTCGAGCCACGCCTTGGCCTTCGCAATGTGCTCGGCGGTGGCCTCGGCGAGCCGCTGCGCCGGGTACGCATCGCAGGCGGAGTCGCAAGCGAGCACGGCAAAGCGCTCCCCCGGATCGAGGTCCTCGAGCAGGGCGCGGGCGATCCGCACCTGGGCCCCGAGCGACTCCTCGCCCTGGCTGAACGAACGATCGACGACGACGACGCGATCCTGCGCCGTGAGCACCGGCAGCAGCGTCCCGCCCGGCAGCTCGACGGTGAGCGGCAAGGCGAAGTAGCTCGCGTCTTGGTCGCCGGCCGCTACCTCGGGCAACTCAGGCTCCGCGCTCCCCCAATCCGGAACGAACAGGCCGAGCGGCGCGGCGGCCTCTGGGAGCGGGTACTCGACCACGAAGTCGTCAACGGGAGCGAAACCCTGCGCGGCAAACTGGGTGGTGATGCCACCCTCCCGCCCGGTGGTGACAGCCGCGTATCCTCGCGTGACAACGTCGCGGAGTGGTCCGCGGCTGTCGTAGGCGGTGACGGTGAGCGAGAACTCATCGATCTTGGTGGTGCGATCGCGACCGAGTCCGAGCGGGTATCGGTAGCGCATCGTGCGCCCCTCGCTCGGGAGCGCCTCGTTGTAGGCGAGGAGCACGCGACGACCCCGTTTCGGCTCGATGGGGAAAATCTTGAGCGAGAGCTCGCTCCCCCCGACCCACTCCAGCAGAGCCGGATCGCGAGGTCGCACCGTGTCGTCAACGATCCCGCGAAAGATGCGGGCGCCGCGATCGCGCTCCACGATCTCGCCCTCGACCAGCCGGTCCCCGACCCAGAGGGCCAGGCGCGAGAGGCTCGCCCCCGGGGGCAAGGCGAACACGTACCGTCCCTCGAGCACCCGCGCGGTGTCGTTGAAGAGCTCCTCCTCGACCTCGGTCCGCGCAAAGCCGTCCTTGATCACCGTCCGCACTTGGTGCTTCCTGAGGCGCACGCCGGGGGCCACCTGTTCGGTGCCCGGGACACGCGCCGTAACACGCCCGAACCCCCACGCCTCGCCGGCCAAGACCGGCGGAACGAGCTTGCCGGCACGGGCCAGCGACACCGGCACCGCGCGCCCTGCGAACACCGCCCGCTGGTCCACCGGCCTCTCCGCGGCGAGGACCACGGTCTGGCCCTTGCGCACGATCGTCGCGTCCTCCTCGCCGAAGACGCTCGCGGCTCCACGATGCACGGTCACGGTGGCGTGTTGGAAGCTCTGGGCACGAATGGCGACCGCGCTCCGGCCCTCGACCTCGATCTGGTGGTCGGCGGCGACAAGCTCGGTCACGCCGCCGGTCGTCTGCTCGAGCGACAGGCTCCCTCGCTCCACCGCCACCGTGCGCGAGGTCGTGTCCGGCAAGAGGACCACCGCGTCCTCACCCACGGTGAGCATGGCATCCGCGTCGAGGCGGATCGCGGCACGCGCGCCGCCACCGGTGACGACTCGACCGGGCAACTCGACCACCGCATCCCGAATGAGCGGGTGGCAGTCCTGGCCATCGATGGCGCAGCGCTGGATCCCTTCGGGCCTGCCTCCGTCCTCTGCCCACTCGACCTTCGCTACGAAGCGCGCGCGGGGCTCCGGCTTCGGCACCTCGTGGCAGGCGGTCAGGGTCAGAACGAGGATTGCCAGGGGAACGGTGACGCGGGCCACGGTGAGCTCCTGCCGTGCGAGTTGGGCATGGTCCTCGGCAGCAGACCGCTACTTCCCGCAGACCCAGGCCACATCCTCGACGCTCCACTCGTTGTTGCCGCAGACCCGGGCGTCGATGGTGACCTCGCTGACCCTGGAGCTTGCCACCCGGAAACGTCGGCGGCCGTCGATGACCTTCCCCTCGCGGTTCTCGCCACAGACCAGTCGCCACGACAGGGTACAGTTCACGGCGAGCGTGCAGGAGTTGTCGACGGTGTAGGCCATGTCGGGCTCGGTGCGGGCCACCTCGAACCGCACACAGTCCCCCGCGTTGGTGTCCTCCGCGAGGGCCGTCGGCACGCCCCCCGTTGGAACGAGCGCGATGGCAGTGGCAGCGAGACCAAGGACGAGCGGGTGACGAGGACGCGACATGGGCGACTCCCTTCGGTACGGGCAGGACGCGCGAGAGCTCGGGTCGCAGGTCGGAGAGGCACCCCCGGTGCGGTGCGCCCGCGGGCCCTGACCCGCTGGCCCCTTGGCAGCGGCGTCGAACGTGAGTCGAGACAGCACCCAGACGCGAGAAGTTCCCAACGCGACCGAAGAGGGCGGGGCCCGGGCGCGGACCCACCCCGGCCACCCTTGATTGGCGACCGGGCCGGCCGCGGGGCCCCCGAACGCGGATCCCGGGCAATGCCGCGGCCGTGGACGGTCGCGCCGGGGGCCACGAACGTCGCTCCCGTCGGCAAGGTGAGCCCGACCGCGGTCTGGCCCTTGCATCCAGAGACTGTCTCAGCTAGCTGTGTGCGGGGTTAGCCGTGGCAAAAATCCGCAGAAAACGACGAAACCGGGACGACCATCAGGAAGCAACCGAGGAGACCAAGGTGCCGAAGGGGTCGCCTGAGGATCGGGACGACGACCGCGACGAGGACGACGACCGCGACGAGGACGACGACCGCGACGAGGGCGACGACCGCGACGAGGGCGACGACCGCGACGAGGGCGACGACCGCGACGAAGGCGACGACCGCGACGAGGACGACGACCGCGACGAAAGCGATGACCGCGACGAGAACGACCAGGACGACGAGGCCCGACCAGGACGCAGCCAGACCAAGCTCTGGATCGCGCTGGGGATCGCGGCCGCGATCGTCGTGGTCTTGGTCGTGCGGCGCCAATGGACGCCGGACAGCGCGCATTCCGCATCGCCGGTCGGCACCGTCGACATCGCGGACATCACCCTGGTCACGGCAGATCGACACGATCTGGACTGTGCGGCGGCGAAGGGCGTGGACGCCTTCCAGTGCGGGTTCTCCGACGAGAAGACGACTCGCAACGTGGACGAGAAGAACCGCTTGCGGCCCTTCATGACTGCGAAGGACCGACGCCTCTTCCTCATCCCCGGTCTCTTCACCGAGCCATCCATCACCAAGCGCTACGATTCGGAGGTCCCGACCGGAAAGCCGCGGAGCCAGCTCAAGCGGTTCACCGCGAAGTGCAAGGTCAAGATCGTGAGCGAGCTGGACAACGTGAAGCTGCGCTGGTCGCCCACCGGAACGTGGGAGGCGCCGAAGAAGATCCCGGTGGCCACCGCTTCCGACTGTAAGATCGAGGGCTGAGCCCCGAGCCCCCGTCTCCGTGTGGGTCCGCTGCACGGAGGCGGCCTGGCTCCCTGCTCCAGGTGAACGGGTCCTCCATGCCGGGGCCATTGACCAACTCGAGGGTGCCCTCTCCTTCGTCGCGGGGTTCCCCGCGGCTGAGGGCCGCATTGGTAGTGGTCAAGGCCATCTCGATACTGCTTGGAGCGGTCGCGACCCTGGTGTGTCTGGCTTCGCTCGTGGGGCTGGTCTTCGCGAACGGATGGGTTCGGCTGGGGGTGGCGGTACTATCTGGGCTTCTGGCCCCAGCCCTGCTGGTGGATCGTCTCCTGCCCAAGGACACGACCAAGAAGGCCGAGGGCTTGGTGAGTGATGTGTTCGCGGTCACCTGGCTCGGGGTTCCCGTGGTGTACGCGGTCCTGTTGGGAGGCTACACGGAAGGGGCCCTGCGCCAAGAGGGGGACCGGCTCGCGACCGCGCGCCTCGGAGCGCTCGCCCGAGTCGCCTACCTGCTCGGGAACGCGGAGGTCGCCTGGACGACACCGACCACCAGGACCGCGAGCGCCAGCGCGAGTGCCAGCGCTCCACCGTCCGGCAGCGCCAGCAGTCCAGCCACCGGCTCGGCGCCACCAGGTGCCAGCGGCAATCCAGCGCCGAGCAGCGACGCCGGGGTCCGAGACGCGGTCCCCGCCGACCCCGAGGACCGGACGCCCGCGGAGCTCTTCGCGGAGCTGGCGCCAGCGGTGGTCACCATCGCCGACCTGGTTGGCGACCAGGCCTCCGGGAGCGGCACGGGCTTCCTCATCGACACCCAGGGCACCGTCGTCACCAACTACCACGTGATCCAGCAGGCGAAGGCGCTGCGCATCAAGTTCATGAACGGCGCGCTCTACGAAGAGGTGGAGGTCTTGACGGAGAACGTCGCTCGCGACCTCGCGTTGCTCCGCGTGGACCTGAAGAAGCCGAGGTCCGGCGAGGCGCCGAGAGCAACCCCGGTGACGCTCGGTGACTCGGACCGGGTGGTGGTTGGACAACGCGCCATCGCGATCGGCAATCCGCTCGGCCTCGAGCACACGCTCACGGACGGGCTGGTGTCCTCCCGGCGGATCTACGAGGGGAACCAATGGCTGCAGATCTCCGTGCCGGTGAGTCCAGGTAACTCGGGGGGACCCCTCTTCGACATGCGGGGGCACGTGATTGGGGTCACCACAGCCCAGATCGGAGCCATGTTCGGCAGGGCCCAGAACCTGAACCTCGCGGTCCCCGTCAACGCAGTGCGCGAACTCATCCGTGACAGCTATCCCGGCCGACGGAGATTCGGCCCCGGCAGCGGCCCCTCCTCCTGGTGATCCTCGTGCGCACCAAGCTCATCCTCGTCCTGCTCATCGGGCTGATCGTCCTGCTCATCGGCGGTGTCGCGCGGCGCCAGCGGTCACCGCACCTGGCTCCGGTCGTCCCGACCACCAGCGCGGCGGCACCGAGCGCCGGCGCCAGCGGTCGCCCGACACCGAGCACCAGCGGGAGCGTTGTGGGGAGCCTCGTTTCGGCGGCGCCGAGCAGCTCGTCTGCGACCAGCCTGGGGCTCGGTCGGCCATTGGCCGTCGTGGGTCTGGGGTGGGATCTGCTGACTCCCGGGATCGTGGCCAACGGCGGACTCGCGCCCCAGAACCAGGGAACCTTCGGACGAGCCGGGATTCTGGTCCGGCTCCTCGCCGCGGACAGCCAGGGGGCCGTGGAGGCGACTCTGGCTCGCGGTGGGGCCGACGACAAGGGGGCGGACGTCGCGCTCCTCCCCCTACCCACGTTCGTAGCGGCCTACGAACGCTTGCGCGCGCTCGACCTCGAGATCTTCTACGTGGTCGGCTGGCACCACGGCCGCGAGGTGCTGGAATCGACCGAGCTCGAGTCGCTCACCGAGCTCCGGGCGGACCAGGAGATCTCCCTCTACGGAGCCCTCGGCAGCCCTGCCACGTTCCTGGGACTGGCAACGCTGGAGCTTTCGGGCATCGAACCCGAGAGGGTCACCCTGGTCCATAAGCCGGAGCTGGCCCGCGTGCGAGCGATGACCCGGAGCGACGGCAGACCGCCCGAGTCCGTCGACGCCCAGGTGCTGCTCGGCACCGGCGACGCATCCCGGCTGATCCCGGTGGTGGCGGTGGCCCAGCGGGGCCTCCTGTCCCAACAGCGGCGAACCCTCGTTACGTGGACTCGCGCCTGGCTCGAGGCAATGGCCCGCGTAGAGAGCGATCCCACGGCAGCCGCGCGTCTGGTGGCGGCGCAGCCGAACGCCCCCGAGCCCGTGGAACTCCTCGCCCGGCTCGGGTCGATCGCTCGGGCATCGGTCGCGAGCAACACGGAGATGCTGCGCCTCGCGGGCCGCGGCGCCGTTTCCGCCGATGTGCTGTTCTTCACGACCTACGACCTCTGGCGCGCCGCGCGCCTGCTCATGACGCCCCCGCCCGAGCGCGCGCCGGTCACGGGTGAGGTCATCGCATCGCTCGTGCTGGCGGATCCGAAGCTGGTGGAGGATGAACCGAGCCAGCGCCCCTCCACGCCGGCTCCCGCGAGCCGAGCGACCGTGCCCGGGGTGCTGCTCGCGCACCCCGTCGCGGGCCAGAACGCCAACGAGGCGCTCATCGTCGAGCGCCTCGGCTTCCTCGCTGGGATCTTCCCCCGGTCCGCGCTAAGGCTCACCGTCCATCGCCCGGCGCGGACCGACAAGGATGGACGCATCACCCATCGGTCGCCCGGCGACGTCACCACCTCGGTGATCCAATGCGCCGCCGACCGCTACGGCTTCTCCCCAACGCGCGTCAGGCGGGGCAAGGCCCCGGCGCAGGAAGGACGAGCCGCCACGATCGAAGTGCTAGCGGTCGAGTAGCGACGCCTCGCGCAGCAAAAGCCGCGACCCTTGCCATCGCTTGCTTGCGCGGACCCTTTCGAGATAGGGTCCTGGCGCGTCTGCGCGGCGCGGTCCCGTAAGCACTGGAGGAGGCTCCTATGTCGGTTGCCATACAGTCATCGAAGGCTCTCTTGGCCGTTCTGCTCGCCGTGTCCGCGTTCGGCTGCGAGAAGCCCGCCGAGCAGAGTCCGGCCCCTGCCAAGCCATCGGTCGCGCCCAAGCCCGTCGCCAGCACCGCACCGGTCGAGAGCGCGAAGCCGCCACCCAAGCCGCGAGAGGACTGCCCCGAGGGCTCCAGTGGGATCGGCACCTTCGACGAGCCCTGCATGGCGAGCGGAGCCTCGCGAATGATGAAGGTGGAGTACACGGGCAAGACCACCGACGAGGGGCCAAAGTTTGCCATCACGAACCTCTCGAAGAATCAGATCCTCTACGGCTCCATCGTCGCCTACTTCTACGACAAGGCCGGGAAGCAGCTGCCGGTGGCCGACTCCGAGAAGCCGCGGCCCAAGCAGACCTGCTCGGGCGCCAACATCTTCGCCGGCGCCGTCAAGCCCGACGAGAAGGTCTACATGTTCTTCTCGTGCATCAAGAAGAGCCACGTGCCCGAGGGAACCGCCACCATCGAAGCCGAGGTCCAGACCGTTGGCTTCGCGGACTCTTCCGGAGAGAAGAACGACTTTTACTGGAAGAACCCCGATCTGGTCCCGGACGAGCGCCCGAAGGGCGGCCTCAAACCGGGCAAGGCTACCCCGAAGCTGAAGAAGTAGCACCGCTCGACCGCGGTACGACCTCAGGGGTGTCACCCGTCGGCCACCGTGGGCCGGCCGAGGCGTCCTTCGGTCGAGGGCTCAACGGGTCTCGTAGTTTCGCTCGATCCATTCGCGATAGGTCCCGCTGCGCGTGGCCGCGACCCAGCCGGGGTGGTCGAGATACCACCGTACGGTGTTCCGCAGCCCCGAGGCGAGATCGTGCCGCGGGCTCCACGCAAGGTCCTGGCGAAGCCTGGTCGCATCGAGCGCATAGCGCTGGTCGTGGCCTGGCCGATCCTTCACGAAGGTGATGAGCCGCTCGAGGTCGGCCGACTCCGCACCCGTGAGCTCGGCGACGATGTGCATGAGCTCACGCAGGAGGGCGAGGTTGGTGCGCTCGGTCGCGCCGCTGACGTTGTAGGTGGACCCGCGGGCAGCGCCGACCAAGATGGCCCAGATCGCCTCGGCGTGATCATCGACGTAGAGCCAATCCCGAACGTTCGTTCCATCACCGTATACGGGCAGGGGCTTCCGTTCGAGCATGTTGAGGATCATCAGCGGGACCAGCTTCTCCGGGAACTGGAAGGGGCCGTAGTTGTTGGAACAATTCGAGAGCGTCGTCGAGACGCCGTAGGTGTGGGCATAGGCGCGAACCAGATGATCCGAAGCGGCCTTCGTCGCCGAGTACGGTGAGCGCGGATCGTACGGGGTCTCTTCGGTGAACAGCCCCGTCGGACCGAGCGAACCGTACACCTCGTCGGTCGAGACATGGTGGAAGTGAACCTGGGGCTGGGCTCGCACGGCCTCGAGCAGCCGAAAGGTCCCGACAACGTTGGTCTGGATGAACGCCTCCGGTCCAAGAATGCTGCGATCCACGTGGGTCTCGGCGGCGAAGTGCACGATGGTGTCGATGGCGTGCTCGACGATCAACCCCGGGACGAGCCCGGGCTCCCCGATGTCACCGTGGACGAACCGGTACCGGTCGGGGTCCACCGCCCCTTCCAGGTTCGCCGGGTTGGCCGCGTAGGTGAGCGCATCGACATTCAACACCCTCCCCGTCGCCAGACCCTCCCGAAAAAGAAAGCGGATGAACGCGGAGCCGATGAAGCCCAAGCCGCCGGTAACCAGAATGTTCTTCGCTAGACGCACGGTGCTCTCCATTCGACGAGGAAACGAGGACGGGCCTTCGGACTCTTGGCGCTCCAGGATCGGGCGAATGAGGGTCGGATCCCCCCTGCTCGGGGCATGTCCAGCGCTTCGCGTGCGCGTCGAGGTGCTCGGCCGAGCATCTCCTCGGGCCTGCCCGTCTCGAATATCGAATCGGCGGGTCACGACAACGGCCGCGGGAATCCCGCCGTGATGACCAGGTGCAGGGCGACGTCCACGGTTCGCCCTGCCGGTCTCCTACACCAGCCCTCCGGCGCGGCCAAGCCCGCACCCCACAGCGACCGCCGCCCGAATTTCCCTGACCGAACGCCAGGCCGCACACCACCCGTGAACTCACGACAGTTGGGACAGCTCGCCTGCCCGGCACTCGCGGAGAACCGTCGGGTGTTGACCATCCTTCACGCCCCTGGCGCGCGACGCGGCGATCGCCGAGTATGCTGCCGGCCAATCCACGGCGGCCACCAACGGGGAGAGTCAGAGACATGAAGGGCATCGTGCTTGCTGGCGGCGCTGGTACGCGACTCCATCCGCTCACCCGAGCGCTCTCGAAGCAGCTCCTCCCCGTGTACGACAAGCCCATGATCTACTACCCGCTCTCGGTCCTGATGCTGGCAGGGATCCGCGAGATCTTGGTGATCACGACCCCCTGGGATCGAATGAGCTTCGAACGCCTGCTCGAGAGCGGCGAGAACCTCGGCATAGAGATCTCCTTCGCCGAGCAGCCCCAGCCGAACGGGCTCGCCGAGGCCTTCATCATTGGACGCGATTTCGTCGGCAGCGACAGCGTCTGTCTCGTGCTCGGCGACAACATCTTCTACGGAGCGGGCCTGTCGCTTCTGCTGCGACAGGCAAGGGAGGAGCTCGATGGCGCCGTCCTCTTCGCCTGCCAGGTTCAGGATCCCGAGCGCTATGGCGTAGTGGAAATGACTCCGGATGGCTCCGTGCTGGGGATCGAGGAGAAGCCCCAACGACCGAAGAGCCCCTTCGCCGTAACCGGACTTTACTTCTACGACAATCGAGTGCTCGACATCGCGGCGGGCCTCCGCCCTTCGGCTCGGGGTGAGCTCGAGATCACCGACGTCAACAACACCTATCTTCGGGAGGGGCACGCCAAGGTCAAGCTCCTGGGTCGCGGCTATGCCTGGCTCGATACGGGCACTCATCAGAGTCTGCTCGATGCGAGCCAGTTCGTGGCGACCCTCCAGAGACGCCAGGGCACCTATGTCGCCTGTCTCGAGGAGATCGCCTATCGGATGGGCTTCATCGATCGGGCCGGCCTCGAACGGACGGTAGCCGCCCACGGCAAGAGTGAGTACGCCGCCTACCTGCGAACCGTGCTCGCAGAAGAGTGATCCAACTCCCGCCCCGTCGTCGGGGCCCCCACGCTGGGTTCCGCGTGGACATCGAGCAGGCCCGACGAGGCCGGGCCCGCCTCTGATGGTGGGCGTAAGGGCGCGCGGGTTCGCAGTCACAGACTGAGTATGTAGGTGGATCTTCGCTGGAGCGCGTCACCATCACGCGCCGACACCATCCGTTCGAGGG
>JAFGBI010000075.1 GCA_016933275.1 Polyangiaceae bacterium
AGGCAGCGCTGGAAACGCGTCCTCGCCTCGCACGGACGCGTTTCCAGCGCTGCCGTTGCTGTCGGCAACCTGATCGGTGCTCTAGCCCTGGCTCACGATGGCTGCGAGGTGCCGTCCACTCCGTGCTCCATCGCGGCGATACGAGAAGAAGCGATCGGCATCGGCAACGGTACACCCCGGGACGTCGTCGATGTCGTCGCTCGCGACTCCGGCCCGCTCGAGCTGTACCCGCACCAGATTGCCCAGGTCGACGTGTGGTCGTCCCAAGGGGCTTCGCTGCACCACGGCCCGCTCGGGGGCGATTCCGGCCAGGATCGTGGCAACGTCGTCCCCGACCTCGAAGGCTGCTGTCGAGATGTGAGGTCCGATGGCAGCGACGAGTTCGACCTCCCGTGCCACGGCTCGCCGAAGGGCGGCGACTGCGAGGCCCACGATGTCTGCGGCAACGCCGCGCCACCCTGCGTGCACCGCCGCCACTGCGCCAGACACTCGGTCCGCAAGCAGAATGGGGACGCAATCGGCGACCCGGACGCAGCAGGCCCGCCCGCCCCGCGCTGCCACCAGCGCGTCACCCGACCGTTCGGCGGTGTTCGTGGCCACGTCACCGGGTCCGAGCTCGACCACGATGGCGCTGTGGACCTGAGTGAGAAGAAACAGGTTTGCGCGCGGCACCCCGAGGGTAGCGGCCGCTCGCTCCAGGTTGGCCTCCACGTTCGCCTCCGCGTCCCCCACCGACCGAGAGAAGTTCAGGGTCGCGAACGGTCCCGTGGAAACCCCGCCCTTCCGCGTGAAGAAGGCGTGGCGGAATCCCGCGCGGCGAAGGACGGGACTTTCAAGGAAATCGGCAGGGTCGGTGGCGGTCATGGCGGTGGTCCTCGTCGGGGCCCGTCGGATTTGGTATCAGTTTCCGCGATGCGTCCCAAGGATCCGTTCATCGGTCGCACGATTCTGGATGGTCAGTTCGAGATCATCCAGAAGATCGGCACCGGTGGCATGGGGTCCGTCTACAAGGCATCGCAGCCCGCGATGAACCGGATGGTGGCGATCAAGATCCTCCATCCGAAGCTCGCGGGGCGCCGCGATCTCACCTCGCGTTTTCGCCGCGAGGCGCGCGCGATGAGCCAGCTCTCCCACCCCAACACCACCACGGTGTTCATGTATGGGGAGCTTCCCGAGGACGGCTCGCTCTATATCGTCATGGAGTACCTCGAGGGGCGAAACCTCAACCAGACCGTTCGCAAGAGTGGTCCGATCCCCGTCGAGCGGGCCATTCCCCTGCTCATCTCCGTCTGCGGGGCGCTCGACGAGGCACACAACATGGGGATCGTGCACCGGGACCTCAAGCCGGAGAACATCTTCCTCTGTCGGGTGGGCAACATGCCCGAATTCCCCAAGGTGCTGGATTTCGGACTCGCCAAGGTCACCGAGCGACAGATGCGACCCGGATCGATCATCTTGACGCAGGAGGGAATGGTCTTCGGGACTCCGGAGTTCATGTCCCCGGAGCAAGCGCAGGGGAAGACCCTCGACCCCCGGAGCGACATCTACTCGCTGGCGGTAATCCTCTACGAGGTCCTCACCGGCAAGCTGCCCTTCCACGCGAACACGCCGATGGAATACATCCAGAAGCATGTGCTGGAGCCCCCGATCTCGATCAATGTGCGAGTGGAAGGAATGACGTTTCCGGGCGGCCTCTGGGAGGTGATCGCCAAGGCGCTGGCGAAGAAGCCGGACGACCGGTTTCAGAGTGCGGACGAGTTTGCCCACGCCCTCGAACCCTTCGGGAGTCCCGCGTCTCGCATGGGGCTTGGCCCGTCCCCCGCCGCGGCATCCGTCCCCGCCGCGGAAGGGGCCTCCAGTGTTCGTCGCGTCTCTGTGGATCCCCCGCTCGCCCCGCCCGCGTCGGGCCCTTCTCCCGTGGCAGGCCCGCCCCAGACCGGTGCCAGCACGGTCGCGTTGCTCGCGGTTGCGGTCACCTTCTTGTTGGTGGGGATGCTGCTCGCCGTGGTCGTGATGCGGTACCTCCAGTGATCGACGCCAAAGATCGCAAGCGCTCGAGCGGTCCTCCGATGGCTGAAACCGGCAAGAATCCCTCCGAGCTGTCCCGGCGAGCGTCCACGCCCCCGCTCGATGGTGCGGTGGCGGAGACGAGCCCTGCTCGGGACGCCGGTTCGTCCCCCCGCGCGCCGCGCCGCCCCCTGCGCGTCTGGTGTTGGCGGACGTTCCAGATCCTCGTCCTGCTGGGGATCTTGGCGGGGATTGCGGGTGCGATCACGGTCGTCCTCGTCATTCGCCACTACGAGGGGCGGGTGCCGAGCGTGGAGCAGTTGCGCAAGGGCTACGCCCCCCCACAGGTCACCCGAGTTCTTGCGCGCGATGGGACCGTGCTCGCCAATCTCTTCACCGAGCGGCGAACGGTGGTTCCCCTCACGGTGGTGCCCGCTCACGCCAAGCTGGCGTTCCTGGCGGCCGAGGACGCGCGCTTCTACGAGCACCGAGGCCTCAACTACTTCGGGATGCTCCGGGCTCTTTGGGCGAACCTGCGCGCCGGCAAGACGCGCCAGGGGGGGAGCACGATCACCCAGCAGGTGGTGAAGAACATCCTGCTCGACGACGAGCGCACCTACGAGCGTAAGATCAAGGAGACGATACTCGCCCGACGTCTCGAGCAGAACCTGAGCAAGGACGAGATCTTCTCCCTTTACCTCAACCACATCTACTTCGGTCACGGACGGTACGGGGTCGAGGAGGCCTCACGGTACTACTTCGGCAAGCACACCGCGGATCTCGATCTCGCGGAGGCTTCGCTCCTTGCGGGCCTCGTCGCGGCGCCCGAGCGCTTCAGTCCACGCACGGCGGCCAAGCGGTCGCTAGAGCGGCGTCGCTACGTGCTCGGTCAAATGCTCGAGAAGGGGTTCATCGACGGCGCGCTCCACGCCAAGAGTGTGGACGCCCCCCTGCGCCTTGCCCCGGCGGCCGAGGAAGAGGCAGATATCGCGCCGGAAGTCGTGGCGCAGGCGAAGGCGCTCCTCGGCGAGTTGGTGGGCGAACGTGCGAGGCTTGGTGGATTCACCATCACGACGACCATCGACCCGGGGCTACAGGCAGCCGCCCGCCGCGCGCTGCGCCAGAACCTCGACGACTATGCGAAACGGCAGAAGCTCGCGCCGCCCTTCACCCTTCCGCATCGTCGCCTATGGGGGTCGGTCTTCACCGGGACGCCACGGCCGAACCACAGCTATGTGGGCACAGTCATCGATCTCGATGACAAGCTCTCCACCATCGACGTCCGCGTCGGGGACCTCGTAGGCCGGGTCTCGCTCAACGAGGAGTCGCGGTTCGACGCGCAACGGCTCCCGCCGAGCAAGTTCACCGAGAAGGGGGCGGCGCTGCGGGTCCACGTGCTGCCGCCCGTCGAGGGTGAGGACGCGCGCCGGCTACGTCTCGCTCTTGGCCCGCAGTCGGCGCTGGTGGCGATCGACGTGCGCTCGCGCGAGGTCCGCGCCCTGGTCGGGAGCTACGAGGCGGTACCCGGGGGGCTCGACCGGGCCACGCGCGCGAAGCGGCAGCCGGGATCGTCGTTCAAGCCCTTCCTCTACAGCTACGCGTTGCACTCTCGGCGCTTCGCCCCGTCCAGCGTGCTCGAGCTCTCCGCTGCTCCGGGCAGGGACCCCGAGGCCCCGCCCACTCGTCTCATCAATGTCCGCTCGGCGATCGCCACCAGCGACAACGCTGCGGCAGAGCACATCATCGCCGAGGTGGGGCCGGCCAACGTCGTGGCCTGGGCTCACGCCTGCGGGGTCGTCTCCGAGCTCGGCGCTGACAAGGCACTCGCGCTCGGCTCCTACGAAGTCACGCCGCTCGAGATCGCCAACGCCTTCGGAACGTTCGCGAGCGGTGGCGAGTACGCTCCGCCCCGCCTCGTCACCAGGATTGTCGACCCTGACGGGCGCGAGCTGCCGCTTCCGCCCATGCCACCGGCGAGGCGGGTGCTCACTCCCGAGGAGGCCTACCTCACGACGAGTCTCCTTCGCGGCGTGGTGGAGCAGGGAACCGCCCGTCGCGCGATTGCGCTCGGGCGACCCGTGGCCGGGAAGACCGGTACCACCAACGAGGCGAAGGACGCCTGGTTCGTTGGCTATTCCACCGACTACGTGGCGGCGATCTGGGTCGGTTACGATTCTCCGCTCGGGTTAGGCGCTGGCGAACAGGGCGCGGCGACCGCGCTTCCGGGTTGGGTCGAATTCATGCGCGTTGCGCACCGAGGCCGACCCGCCGTCGCCTTCCCACGACCGCCCGGCATCGTGGTAACGAGGATCGATGCGGCGACAGGCCTCCTGCCCTATGACGGCCAAGAGGACGCGGTCGAGGAGGAGTTTCTCCCAGATGGCATCCCCGCCGAGCGCGCCTTGCCCGACGCCGGAGTCCTCGATGACGCCGGTGTCGACCTCGACGCGGGCGCTCCGGACGAGGTCCCGAGCGTCTCCGACTCGGGTGAGCCGAGGCCAACCCACGCTGTGGCCGTTCCAGACGATGACGCGGGAGCCTCCGCTCGGCCGTTCGAGGACGACGCTCCACCACCATTCTAGCCCCCCCGGCCGCGGTGGGTGCCTGTCGACTCGGGGTCCTGTGCGATCACCCTTGTTCCCCGGCGCGACTCCGCTATTAGTCGCGGCATGGTGATCGACGTCAGGCGTTCTCGTCGGTGGTCGGTGGCCGCGTTCGGCGCGGCGTTCGCGGCGCTGGTCCTCGGAGGGTTCGGCGCCGGGTGCAAGAAGGAGCAGAAGCAGTCGGGAGAGATCGTCGAGCCGAAGGACCAGGGGCCGGTGGTGGATCCCGCATTGGCGCGGGCAATGGCCACCGCCAGCGCCAGCGCCAGTGCGCGTGCCGGCGGCCAGGCGGGGGACGGTCCGCCCGAATCGGGAGTCTTCGCGCCGGGCGAGGCCGATCGGCAGATCACGCGCGGCGCGCCCGCGAAGCTGACCGTCGGGGGATCGGGGAGCGAGCCTCGAATGCGGCTCACCGGACACCCGCCCGCGGGCAAGAGCACGCTTCGGGTACGGGTCGCCGCGCAGCGGGGGAACAACCAGGAAGTCCCCATCGACGTCGAACTCGCGCTGGAGGTGGCGAAGCCCGGGACCGCCGTCAGTGGTGTGGGCAGTCCATCGGCGCCAGCAGCGAGCGCCGCTCCGGATACGGAAGCCAAGGAGCTCGCTGTCGTGGCCAAGGTGGCTACCGCAAAGGTGGACGCTACCATGGTTTCGAGCGTGCCGAAGGACGTCGAGACGACGGTTGGCAAGCTCAAGGGAAGTCGAATCGACTTCCGGCTCGCCGCCAGCGGCGCGGGTACGGGGTTCGCTACCACGCTCGCCAAAGGTGCCGACGCCGCCCTCGTGGGCCTGCTGAATTCGTTGAGCGACGTGCTCGCGGTCGTCACCCTGCCCTACCCGGCAGAACCCGTTGGCGTCGGTGCCATGTGGATGGCGACGACGCGCGAGGCCGTGCTGGGGATCGACACGGTGTCGTATCGTCTTGTCAAAGTGCGATCGGTCAGCGGTGACCGGGTCACGCTCGAAGTCAACGCCCGGCGCTACGCAGCCGATGGCAACCAGGTCGTTCCCGGGATCACCGCCGAGGGCGCCGTCGACCTCCAGCAGTTCAAGGCCGAAGGAACCGGAGTGGTGACCGTGGGAGTCGGCGCGGGTATCCCGGACACTGGTACGGTTCAGTTCGGGCTGAGGGCGCTCATATTGGTGGGCCAGCAACCGCGCCCGATGATGCTCCAAGAGCAGGTTCGGTTCGTGCTCGGCTCGCCGGCGGTGACCGAGCCCGAGCCCGAAGGGCCGGTGATGGAGCCCTGACGGGCCCTCCAGCGTTTGCGCGCCGGTTTGGCCTCAGCCAAACTCGCTCACGTCTCCGGCTCCCGCCCGGAGGACCTCGGGAGGGTCGCGCGACAGGTCGACCACACTCGTCGGCTCCATGCCGCCGGGACCGCCGTCGAGTACGAGTGCGAGGCCGGCGAACTCCTCGTCGATCTCCGCCGGATCGGGCAAGGGTTCGGCCCCATGGCGAGCCGCTGTGGTGGTGATGATGGGGTGTCCCAGGGCCTTGACGAGGGCGATCGGGACGGGATTATCGGGGATCCTTACCCCCACGGTGCGGCGCTTGCACTGGATCACCTTCGGCACTTCCCGCGTTGCCTCCAGCACGAAGGTGTAAGGACCCGGGAGCAGCCTCTTCAGGACGCGGAAGACGTGGTCGTGCATCAACGCGTATCGCGAAACGTTCGCGAGGTCTGCGCACACGAAGCTCAATCGTCGAGAGCGGTCCAGTCCCTTGAGCTCGTATAGACGATCGATCGCCTTCCGGTTGAGAAGATCGCAGCCGAGGCCGTACGTCGCGTCGGTGGGGTACGCGATGATCCCACCCTGGGTCAGCGCGTCGATCGCGCGCTGGACCTTCCGGGGTTCCGGGTTCTTGGGGTTGACTTCGAGCAACATGACGAGCCCATTGGTCCTGAGCGAGCATCGCCGGTGGTGCGTACCACGGGGGAACGAACCGCCGCGCCCCGGGGCGCCCGCGGCGTCGCCGGGAGCGGCACCGGAACCAGGGGGCGCCGCGGCATAGCACGGATCCGCCCTCCGTGTTCAGTTCGACCTCGACCTCGACCTCGACCCCCGGCGCCGGGGCGTGGGCGACACCCCGTCTCCCAGCCTATCCCTAGCGAGGCGCTGCTTGGCTACTGGTTCTCGCTACCGCGCGGTCAGCACCCGTGCGGAGTCACCGTAGCGGCGGAGGAGCCAGCGCTCTCCGTAGGCGGCGAACGCTGTCTCGCAGACCTGCCCCACGAACGCCCGGCTGAAGCCCGCGCCGAGCACCAACCCGACGCCGGGCCAGCCGCGCACGGCGAGGCCAAGTAGGACGCGGAGCACGACCGCCTCGGCCACGTGCTCTAGGATCGCGACCCGGTGCTCATCGGCTTCATCGGGGCTTCCCGCTTCGAGAGAGTCGGCCGAAGCCTCCAGTCTCGCGAGCACCTCCACGCGGGTGGTGGGGCGCGCGACGAGGCTGGTGGCAAGCAGGGCGACGGCGAAATCCTGCTCGTCGAGATCACGGAGGTCGTGCCCGAAGTGAAGGGCGTAGCTGCCGATCGCGTGCAAGGAGGCGTAGAAGAGCGTGGGCACCGTGATGACGGACCCCAGCGCCCCAAAAAAGCCGCCGACCCCGCCCCCGACAGCCGCGGCCAAATCATAGGCCGTGAGCCAGGCGGGGCGGGCCGCGTCGATGGTTTCGAGCGGGAGCGCTCGGATGTCAGCGAGCGAACGGACCGTGGCGTCTCTTTCGCGGTAGCGATCGATGACCCGGTCCGTGCCGCGGGGCCGCTGGACCAAGTCGTTCAGGACCCGCAGGCCATTGGCCACGAACCGGTCCGCGACCGTCGAGCGCTCGCTGCGGAAGACCAGGTCCTCGAGTCGATCGATTGGCGCACCGAGCAGATCGTGCACGTGATTGCTCACGGACGGCTTCGGAGTCGTGAGGGCACGCCAGCGGAGGTGTGCGGCCCATTCGGCGGCCGAACGGAAAGGGCGCGCTTCGGTGGCGCGGCTATCGGGATGGGGGGGGGGGCTCCCTGACTGCCCGTCGGTCATCGTCCGTCCTCCTCGGGATTTCACTCTACCACCAGTCCTCGCGCCAGCTCACGCTCGTCGTGCCTGGCCGGAGAAGCGGGCTCCGGCCAGGACGACGAGTGACCGAGCCACCGGAACGTGGCGCCGATCCCGCAGAGAGACCCGACGGTCACGTTCCCGCTGTCGCCGCGACGGGCATCCCGGTATCCTGCCCCGGCACGGGAGGCTCGGTATGGCAAGGTTTCGTGGTTTGACAGCGGCGGTGGTGGTGCTGGCGCTCGTGGCCTGCAAGTCATCGGGAGGCAGTGACGAGAAGCTCGCCAAGTGCTCCAGCGACGGCGACTGCAAGAACGGCTTCCTCTGCGAGAGCGCAACCTGCGTGCCCGCCGAAGTGGCGAAGAAGGCGCGGCAAGCTGAACGCCTCGCCACTGCCACGGAGGCCACGGTCACCCCGGTTGCTCCGGTATCCACCCCGGCACCAGTGGCGAAGCCGGCCGACGAAGGCCCGATTCCGCTGGTGCCGACCGAGCTATCGAACCCGCCCCAAGGGAACGAGTGGGACAATGGCGTAGTGGTGAACACGCAGGAGATCAACTCACAACCGGACGACTGCCAGATGCGCGTGCTGCGCGAGTGGCTCCAGATCACTTGCCGTGGCCCGTACACGGGGTACGAACGGATGACCGAGTTCGGACGGAAGAACTTCGACTATTACGAGTCGGTTCAGCCCGACAAGATGGTGAGCTTCGTCGTCCGGATGCGGAAGGGAAAGACGCAGAGCGTGCGAGTTTGCGCGCCCACCAAGCGCGCATCTCTGTTCGTGAACTGGCCCCTGGCAAAGGATCGCCCTGCGCACATCGCCCTCGGTCGGGGTCCTGTATGCGAGGACTCGGTGACCGGGACGAAGTGAGCCGGAGATAGCCGCTGGGACCATGTGCGCCATCTCGGAGCGAGAATGAGCGCGCCGTTCACCATGTCCCCTTCAAAGGGGGCGGAGGCTCGCCGTTTCTCCGCGTGGCCCCCGGACCCGGCGTTCCCCCATGCCAAGGCTCCCCACCATCGCCTTCCCTCTGCTCGTCACGGCGGTGTTCCTCACCGGGAGTCTCGGTTGGGCATTCGTGGCGGCGGCTCGACACTCCGGGCCCGCGATCGGGACGTTGCCACCACCGGTCGATCTCCCGCTCGTGAAGGGAAAGACTCCCCGTTTCTCCCTGGCTGACGCTCGAGGTACTCCCGTGGTCATCGAGGTCTTCGCGAGCTTCTGTCACGCGTGCGAGACCGCAGCCCCGACCCTGGCGGAGGCGGCTCGGGCCGACCGCGCTCGCGACGTCCGCTTCGTCGGGATCTCGGTCGACGACGACCCGTTCTTGGCCGCGGTCGCGGCGCACCGCTGGGGCATCCCCTACGACGTCGCATTCGACGACGGTGGTGTCGCCGACGCCTGGCAGGTTACGACGCTACCGGCCGTGATCGTGGTCGACGCCCAGGGGCGGGTGCGGCACGTCGGGGCTGGTGCGCCCAAGGCTCGCGAGCTCGAACAATGGCTCGGAGACGTGGGCGCGGCCCGCCTGAACTGACCCTGCCCGCGGGCGGGGCAGGGCGGTGGGGCTCATCGCTCGCTGCGCTCGAGGACCTCGACCACCACCTCGGCGACGCCTTCTCGCAGGATGTCGAGGGACTCAGCTGCCGCGCGCGAGAGATCGATGACGCGGCGGCGATCTCCGAATGGGCCACGGTCGTTGATCCGGACGTAGACCGTGCGGCCATCGGCGATCGATCGCACGCGGACGACGGTGCCGAAGGGCAACGTCCGGTGGGCGGCCGTGAACGCGCGGGGGTCGTACGGCTCGCCGCTCGCCGTTGGATTGCCGGTCAGCGCGTCACTGTAGTAGGTCGCTCGCCCGCGGATCGTCTCGAGGGGGGGCCGGTTGCCGAAGCGCGCCGCGAGATCCTGCTGGGGCTCGGGCAGCGTGGATGGGTTCGCGGGCACGGGGGCGGCTGCCTGGCCCCCGGAGCCGAACGCGGAGATCTCGCCAATCGGCCCTGCGGGTTGGACGGCTCGGGCGCAGGCGAGGGCGACCAACGCTTGACCGACACCTCCCCACACTCCGGTACTGCCGAAGCGCTTCGTCCGGGGGCGTTGCCGAGAGGAAGGCACGGTCACGACTCGAGGAGAGCCGAGAAGGCGCGCGGAAGCAACCCCCTCTCCACTGCCTGCGCCAGAGCGGCATCCAGTCTGATCGCCCCGACGAATCCGCGCGCTTCGGGTCCCACTCGGTAACCGCTCGATGGGTGGCCGTGGCGTACCGAACCGGCAGCAGGTCTCGCCGAAGGCGGTGCCGGAGAGGCACCCCGCGTCGCCACCCACCTCGCCACGTCGCGTGGGGCTCGGGCGACGCGGGTTCCCCGCTCTGCACCGGGACCCGCGACAGGGGCCCCAGGGTGTCGGGCCCCGCTCGGCGGAGCCGAGTGGGCAATTCTCGGGCTGGTTCGGGGTGCGCTTCGAGCGGTGCCGTTGCTTTCAGCGACCTGATCGGTGGTCTGGCGCTCGTGCCACAACGCGCCTAGAACCAGCGAACCGATGAGCTTCAATCCCGCCGACATGGCCGCTTGGTTCGTGGTGTTCGTGTTCAGCACGACCTGTCACGAGGCCGCCCATGCCTGGGCTGCGTGGCGAGGGGGGGATTCGACGGCATACGAGGGCGGGCAAGTCAGCCTGGACCCCTTCCCACATATTCGGCGCGAGCCCATGGGGATGGTGCTGGTGCCGATCCTCACCTACCTGAGCGGATATGGAATGCTCGGTTGGGCATCGGCGCCCTACGATCCCGTATGGGGACGGCGCTTCCCTCGGCGGCAAGCGGTGATGTCGCTCGCCGGACCAGCGGCGAATCTCCTGCTAGCGGCGGTCGCCTTCGGGGCACTCAAAGGCCTCCTGGCCGCGGGGATCATGGTGGCGCCCGCACGGCTGTCCATGTCCCGAATGGTCGAGGTCGCTAGCGGGAATCCCGGATCGGCACTCGGCGCCCTCGCCACCGCGCTCAGCATCCTGCTCACGCTGAACGTCCTTCTCGGGCTCTTCAACCTGTTGCCTTTGCCCCCGCTCGACGGGTCTGGGATCCTGGCTGGGCTGTCCCCTCGCCGGGTAGGGCCGATCATGACGCGAATCCAGGAGCAGCCGATGATGGGAATGCTCGGTCTGGTCATCGCCTGGTACCTGTTCAAGTACGGGATTGGACCCGCGCTGACGGCGATACGGATCCTGCTCCACCCTGGCATTCTCTACTCCTGAGCCCCGTGCCACGCGGGTCTGGCGGCGGCTCGCCCGCATCGACCAGATCGCTGCTCCCGGAATCGTCTCGGTGCTCCCCGGCCTGGGACCCGGCGAGCTGCGCTGCGGTCCTTGGGACTCGTTCCGGGAAACCGGCGGCACTCACCCGTAGGGGTGATTCCGGGCAGCCCTGAACGTAGTAAAATACGCAACGTGTTGCGGGGGGGTCACCACCTCCAGGTGCTCCCCTGGGGAGCCGCGCCCCCAGCTCCTCCTGCTCGACCACCGGTCCAGAATCCCTTTGGATTTCCGCGGCCCGGCCCTAACCGTTTGCGATGCGACGGGCGGCGCGCTCGGCGAGCGCCGCGATGCTGAGCGACGGGTTCACTCCTGGGTTGGCTGGGACCGCCGACCCGTCGATCACGAAAAGACCGTCGTACCCGAACACTCGGTGATCGCGATCGATCACGCCTCGCTCGGGGCTGTCGGCGATCACGGCTCCGCCGAGCAGGTGTGCGGTGGTTGGTGTACCGAGCAGGGCTTCGGTCGCGAGGGTAGCGACTTCGCCGTTGACCTTCGCCGCGAACCGTTTCGCGAGCGCAGTCGCCTCCGGCAGGTTCCCCCGCGGGGCCGACTGGGCGTGGGAAGCTCGCGTCATCAGCCCGCGGGCGAAACCCGTCCGCGCGCTCCGCCCGAGCCTGAGCGTCAAGGTGTCCTCGATGGCACGCATGAACAGCAGGATCTGCGTCTTCTTCGCGAAATCCCGCACGGCGAGCACGCGCCACCAGGCGCGCGGGCGCGTGACGAGCTCACCGAGCATGCCGAGGAGCCGTGCCCCGGTATGCGATCCGCTGGCCGTCGGCATGACGAGCAGCCGGAAGAACCCAGATCCCGCCCCGTAGCGCACCGGTTCGAGGTGGCTGTGGGCGTCCACTTCCAGAATGGACGTGATCGCGATTCCGTCCGAGAACGGTTCGGTGGCATCAGGCGCCACCACGCCGAGCAGGGCCTCGTGGTTCGTCCGGACGCCATGACCCACGCGGCGGGATAGGTGGGGCAGACCGAGCGGATCCTCACGGAGGCGGAGCAGGAGCGGCACCGTGCCGAGCACTCCTCCCGCGAACACCACCCGGCACGTCGTCACCGCGGTCCTCGTTGCTCCGCCAACCGTGGTGCGACATTCGACGCGATAGCCTCCGCGTTCGAGCGGCCGTACCGCCAGCACCTCGGTTTCGGCCCGCACGGTCACGCCGAGGCGCTCCGCGAGATAGAGGTAGTTGCGATCGAGGGTGTTCTTCGCGCCGACGCGGCATCCCGTCATGCAGCTGCCGCAGAAGCTGCAGCCTGTCCGCATCGGACCTCGTCCGCCGAAGTACGGATCGGCGACGGTGACTTCGGGGGTCCCGAAGTAGACCCCGACCCGCGTCGGGTGACAGCGGTTCTCGCTGTTGAGATCGCGGGCGACCGCACGGAGCGCCCGATCCCCCACGAACTCCCGGGGGTTGTCCGTGGCACCGAGCATCCGCTCCGCGGTCTCGTAGTGCGGTGCGAGCTCCCGCTCCCAGTCGGCAAGTCCGGTCCACGTCCCGGACTCATAGAAGGCGCGGGGCGGGCGGGGGAGGGTGTTGGCGTAGACGAGCGACCCGCCACCGACCCCCGCGCCGTGGAGGACGGTGACATGCTCGAAGAAGCTCATGCGGAAGAACCCCATCAGGCCGAGCTCAGGCTGCCAGAGCCAGCGTCTGAGGTCCCAGTTCGTTCGAGGGAAGTCCGCTGGCGCCCAACGCTTCCCCTGCTCGAGCACGAGCACGCGCGAGCCCCGCTCGCCCAGGCGCAGGGCCGTGACGCTCCCGCCGAAGCCGGAGCCGATGATCACCCAGTCGAAATCGTAGGTGGACCGCCGCATTCCGCGCCTCCGGGACCGCCCAGCGAGCCTGAGCCAGGCCCGATACACTGTCGAGTCCTCCCCCGCAACCGCTTGCGGCGGCCTCGGTTCGTTTTCTCCCGTCGGCCTGCCTCCGTCAGCGCCGATCGAGGATACTGCGGTGCTTGCGCGCGAACGCGTTGGCGCCACGATCGGGGAGCGCCGTTCACGCCCGCCTGCTTCGATCGGACAAGGTGGTGGGCTGGGGCTGGCGACGGCCACGCTACCGCCGGACGCCGGTCTACCGCGCCCGGCGTCCCCAACAGGCAACGGTGCCGTCCTCGCGAAGCGCGCACACGGTCCCGTCGCCGACATCCACCGCGACGAACGGGCCCGCGGGCGGTCTGAGATCGCCATCGTCGTCATCGCCCCAACAGACCACCGTGCCGTTGGCCCGAAGACCGCAGCTGAGGTGGCCCCCCGCGCTCACCTGGACGAACGGGTCCGCTGGCGGCCCTCGGTGGTCGCCCCAGCAGACCACGGAGTCGTCCGCGGCAAGGCCGCAGGAATGCTCGTCCCCGGCGCTCACCTGCACGAACCTACCTTCGGGCGCGTCGGCCTGCCGGCGGTGGTTGTCACCCCAGCAGGTTGCCGTCCCGTCCGAGCGGAGGCCGCAGGTGTGCCCCGCCCCGGCGCTCACCTGGACGAACGCGCCCTCGGGTGGCGTCGCCTGTCCGAATGCGTCGTCGCCCCAGCAGACCACCGTTGCGTCGGCGCGGACTCCGCAGGCGTGGGATTGGCCGGCGCTCAACTGGATGAGCGGCTCCCCATCCGGGGGCGATTGGCCAGCCTCACCTTCGCCCCAGCAGGTCGCGATCCCGTCCGTTGTCAGCGCGCACGTGAAGAGGTCTCCCGTGTCCACCTGCGTGAAGATCCCTGCCGGGGGCGTCGCCTGCCCGTAGCTGTCGCTGCCCCAGCATTCGAGCGTCCAATCGAGCCGTACCCCACACGTGTGGCCGGAGCCCGCGCTGACTTGCCTCAGCACCCCTGGGGGAGGCGAGGTCTGGCCGAAGAGGTTGGCGCCCCAGCAGGTCACCGTACCGTCCCGCGTCAGGCCACAGGCGTGCGCGTGCCCGACGCCAACCCGATCGAACTCGAGATCCCCGGGAGGCGATCCCTGCTCATGCTCTTCGTCGCCCCAGCACACCATCCTTCCGCCCCTCAACACGGCGCAGGTGTGGAGCCACCCCGCCTCCACGTCGACCGCTGGCTCGGCGGGCGCCGCGAGCTGGCCGAAGAAGTCGTCTCCCCAACAGGTCAGGGTGGAGTCGGCCTTCAACCCGCATGCGTGGTAGGTCCCGACGGTCACCTGGGAGAACATGCCCGCGGGCGGTCGGGACTGGCCCACGTCGTCGCCCATCGATCCGATGTTCGACCCCCAGCAGGCGAGCTCGCCGTTCGTCCGCAGCCCACAGGTCTGGTATCCGTTGGCGCTCACTTGCGAGAATGTCCCCTCCGGGGGGCTGGCCTGGCCGCGGGAGTCGTCGCCCCAGCATGCAACGTTGCGGTCTACCTTCACGGCGCACGTGTGCCAACACCCCGCGCTCACCTGAACGAAGCTCCCCGGGGGAGGCCTGGTCTCGCCATTGCCATCGTGCCCCCAACACGCGATCTCGCCTGCCGCCTGTACGCCACAGGAGTACCAGGAGCCCGCGCTCACTTGTGCGAAGATCCCCGCTGGGGGAGTGGCTCGGCCGTGGCTGCCGCGACCCCAGCAGGCGACGCTGCCATCCTCCGCCAGGATGCAGTTGTGATCGTCACCCGCGCTCAGGGGCGAGTAGTTGACCTCGACGGTTTCGCCCGGCGTCCCCCCGGTCCCGTTCGCGGATCCCCCTGCCCGGTCATACGTGACGTGCCCGCCGCACGACAGGGGAAGTAGGGTCGCCATCAGGACGAACGTGCCGGGGGTTCGTCGGGGCATCGTGCATGGCAGTCTACCACCCGCGGGGCCGTGGGCGCGTCAGAAGCTCTTGCGCGAGTCGAGCAAGATCGTGACGGGGCCATCGTTGACGAGCTCCACCCTCATGTGCGCCCGAAAGCGCCCCGTCGCCACGCGGGCTCCCCTGGCTCGGCAGGCTTCGCAGAAGCGATCGACGAGCTTGGCCGCCCCCCCCGGCTCCATCGCTTCGATGAACGACGGGCGGCGACCCCGGCGGGCATCGCCGAGGAGGGTGAATTGCGACACGGCGAGGAGTTCGCCGCCCACCTCGAGGAGTGATCGGTTCATCTTCCCCCCGTCGTCCTCGAAGATCCGCAGGCCCACCACCTTCTCCGCGAGCGCGTCGGCCGTGGTCTCGTCGTCCCCCTCGGCCGCTCCGACGAGGACGCAGAGCCCTGCCCCGACCGTGCCGACGACCTCGTCGTCCACCGTCACCCTCGCCCGGGTCACCCGCTGCACTACCGCCCGCACAGCGGCGCCATACCACGGAATCCGCACGGCCAGGGGGCGAGCGCACGGACCTTCGGGGGGCACGCGTGGTATGGGTCTGGTGCCCCCAAAATGATCGAGGTTGAAGGGCTCACCAAGGATTACGGTACGGTGCTCGCGCTCCGCGGATTGTCGTTCCGCGTCGGGGTCGGCGAGGTGGTCGGGTTCGTCGGGCCGAACGGCGCCGGAAAGAGCACGACGCTGCGGATCCTCGCGGGCTACCTCGGGCAAACTGCCGGCAAGGTGCGAATCGGCGGTCATGATCTCGAAACCGCCTCGCTCGCGGTCCGTCGTCTCATCGGGTACATGCCAGAGACGAGCCCGCTCTATCCGGAGCTTCGCGTTCGCGAATACCTTACGTTCCGCGCGGCGCTCAAGCAGGTGCCCCGTCGGGAGCGCTGCCGCGCCATCGCGCGGGCGATGGAGCTTGCGGCAGTCGAAGCGGAGGCCGATACCCTCACCGGGCACCTATCGCGTGGGTTCCGGCAGCGGGTCGGGCTCGCGGACGCCCTGTTGGCGAGTCCGCCACTGTTGATCCTCGACGAGCCCACGGCGGGGCTCGATCCGAACCAGATCCGCGAGGTGCGGCGGGTCATTCGCGAGCTCGGCCGTGAGCACACGATCCTCCTCAGCACGCACATTCTCTCCGAGGTCGAGACGACCTGTGACCGCGCCCTGGTCGTCTCCCGCGGCCGTCTCGTAGGAGAAGGTCCCATCGAGGAGCTCCGCGAGCAGCGTCGGGGGCGCCGCGTGCGGCTCGTTCTCCGCGACACCGCCGGTGCAGCCGCGGAGCTGCTCGGCGCGCGTGAGGGAGTGCGAGTGCTCGAGCGCTCAGTGCTCGAACCAGGGGTGGTTCGCCTCGAGCTCCGGATCGAACGGAGTAGCGAGGGCGTAGAAGCCGAGGCGTTGCTCGCCTGCTTGGTCGCGGCTGGGATCGGGGTGCGGGAGCTTTCCCCGATCCGTGCCTCGCTCGAGGACGTGTTTGCGACGCTGACCCAGGCGCCGAACGGCGTGCAGCGGGAGCCGTCCCTCCCCGCCGACGACTCAGCAGCTGCCACCGCTGACGGGAGTGGGTCGTGAGCGGCCTTTTCCCGATCTTCCGCCGCGAGATGCTCTCCCTATGGGTGACACCGCTCGCCTGGGTGCTCGTCACGGTGTTCCTGCTGCTCCAGGGCATCAGCTATGCCCTCGTGGTTCGGCACCTCGCGGCCGCTCCGGCGGTCTCTGTCGACGCGGGCCCCGTGCAGGCCTACTTCGGCCAGTCGGTCTTCCTCATCATCTCCCTCCTGTTGCTTTGCCCCGGGCTCACCATGCGGGTCTTCGCGGAGGAGAGGCGGAGCGGCACCATCGAGTCCCTCCTCACCGCGCCCGTCACCCCCGCCGCCGTCGTGCTCGGCAAATACCTCGCGGTCCTCGTGACCTACGCGCTGATGTGGGCGCCGACGGTCCTCTACGTCGTCATCCTGCGAAACACGGGGGGCATCGACTGGCACGTGGTTGGTACGTGCTACCTCGGCGTCCTCGCGATTGGCGCCGGATATCTCGCGCTCGGCGTGCTGATGAGCTCCCTCACGCGAAGTCAACTGGTGGCGTTCTTGCTCACGGTTGCGATCGAGTTCGGGCTGTTCATCTTCGGGATCGGTGAGTACATCTTCGACCCCGGATTCTGGCTCGACCTTTCCACCCACGTCTCGGTCTTCTCGCAGATGGACGAGCTGTCGAAGGGAATCGTCGATCTCAGACGCCTGACCTTCGACGGGTCGCTCATCGCACTGCCCCTCTTCGTGACGGCACGCGTCGTGGATTCCTGGAGGTGGGGATGAGGGGATGGGCAGACGAGCGGATTCGCGCCGTCGGCGAGGTGATGGCCAGGGTCCGCGCGACCCCGCTCGACCGGTGGCTCGCTGCCAGTGGCGTGGTTTCGGCCTCGGTCCTCGCGGTCGCCGTGAACGTCCTCGTCGCCCGGTTCTACGTGCGCTGGGATCTCACCTCCCGGGGCCTCTACTCGCTCTCGGTCCCCACCGTCGAGACCCTTCGCGGGCTCACGGAACCCGTGGAAGTCGTCGTGTTCCTCGGCCGGAGCGATCCGCTGACGCTGAGCGTTCGCCACCTGCTCGCCGCCTACGGCGGCGAGACCCGCTTGCTCGAACCCCGCTACGTCGATCCCGACCGGGACCCAGCCGAATTCCTGGCCCTTCAACGCCGCTTCGGCATCGTCGCGGGAAAGACCGAGGACGGGCGCTTGGTGACGGACACCGCGATCGTCGTCGCTCGGGCCGAGGAGCGCTACTACATCACGAGCGACCAGCTCGTCACCTACGATCCCGATGACGGCAGCACCCGCCCTCGCCTCGAACAGGCAGTCACCCAGGCGATTCGGCATGTGCTCAGGCGCGAGCGACCCACCGTCTGTTTCACCGTTGGCCACCAGGAGGCGCGGGTCGACGACGTTGGGCCGACGGGGCTCGCCGATCTCCGGCACCGCCTCGAGAAGAACAACTACGAAGTGGTGAGCGTCGACCTCGCCGCGCCCCGCCCCGCGCGGCGCCTGAACGACTGTCGGGTGGTGGCGATCATCGGCCCCGAGGTCCCGTTCTCGGGGGCCGCCACCCGCAGCCTGGGGGCCTACGTCGATCAGGGAGGTAGCCTCTTCGTGGCCGCGGGAGCGATGATCGACGACGAGTACCGCCCCATGCCCAGCGGACTTGCCCCGCTGGCCAATCGGGCGGGGATCGAGCTCGGCAACGACACCATCGTCGAGCGGGCCCCGAACGCGCGTTTGCCCGTGGGCGTCGGCGAACGCTTCTTCGTGCAGGTCGAGGAGCACGCGGTGACCCGCGGCGTGGTGAGCGGTGGCGAGGCGGTCTACCGGGTCCTCGTCAGCGTGGCGCAGAGCTTGCGGCCTGCGCCGTCACCGCCGGCGGGGGTGACGCCGTCGCCGCTGCTCAGCACCAGCGATCAAGCGTTCGCGGTCGACGACGTTCGCCCGTTCCTCGAGGGACGAGCGCTCGCGCCGCGGGCCCGGGATCGACGGGGACCATTCACGGTGGCGGTGGCGGCGGAGCGCGCTGACTCGGCGCCCCCCGAGCGGCCGCACGGGTCCCGGCTCGTCTTCGTGGGAACCGCGGCCGTCGCGCTCGCGCCGAGCTTTCGCGACCCGTCGCTGCGCGGCAACCAGCTCTTCGTGGAGAGCGCGTTTGCCTGGCTCGCGGCGGAGCCCTCGCTCGTCGATATCCCGGCCAAGCCCGCGGCCGAGCTCGGGGTCACCCTGACGGAGGCGAGCTTGGGGGAGGTGTCGCGCTACGTGCTCATTTACCTGCCCGTCACCGCCGTGCTGCTCGGAGTGCTGACCCTGGCTCGCCGGCGTGCTCGCGAGCGCCGGAGCCGTCGCGAACGGAGGTCGCCCGGCGGGCCGGGGGGTGAGGTTCGATGAATGTCGAGCGGTTCCGCCGAAGGCTGGCCGACCTCGCCCTCTTCGTCCTGGCAGTGGTCGCCGTGGGCACCATGGTCATCACACGGCGTTCGGTCACGACCGCGGAGGCCGAGGCGCGCCAGCGCCACGTGCTCGGCGCCTTCCGCGCGGCCGATCTCTCCCGCATCGTGATCGAACGGGGCGAAGACCGCATCGTTCTCGAACGTCCGGTGGGGCGCGGCGCCGACGAAGCCAGCGGTGAGGAGGGCACGGACGGCGAAGAAGCATTGCGGGGAGACGACGGGTTCGACGAGGCGGGCTCGGACGGCGATTGGCGGCTGGTCGAGCCGCGGGAAGAACAAGCCGGGGTCTTCCAGGTGCGTTCGCTGCTCGACGTCTTGGAGCGCGCCGTGTTCCTGCGCCGGATTGCGCCCGAGGCCGTGGATCGGGCGCGTTTCGGGCTGGAGACGCCCCGGGCAGTCGTGTCCTTGGCGATGGGGGCGCTGAGCTACCGGCTCCTGCTCGGTGGCGAGGCGGTTTCCCCACCGGGAGCGGCCTATCTCGAGGTCACGGGCGACGGCGTGCCCAATCGCGGCGTCGGCATCGTTCGTCAGGCGACGGCGTCGGCCCTCTCGATCGGGATTGAGGACCTGCGCGAGCCGACGCTGGCGCCCTACGGCTCGAACCAGCTCAAGCGGCTCGTGGTGGAGCGAGCCGGCGAGCGGGTGGAGCTCGAACGAGTGGCTCGGCGATGGCGGGTGGTCGAGGCCGGCGGCAAATGGCTCGCGGACCGTCCGACCATGGATGCCGTCTTCGTGCAGCTCGTCCGGCTCGACGCCGAAACGTCGATTCCGGTCGACGAAGCCCGTCGCCTCGTGGATGCCGCGCCCGCCGTTCGTCTCGAGCTCGTCCCCGTTGGGACAGCGCCACCCGCTCGCCTGGAGCTCGGCGGCCATTGCCCGCGGGGGGACGGGATGGTGGCGCTGCGGGTCACCCCCGCACCTCTCGCCGGGTGCGTGCCGGCTGACATCGCGGCGGTGTTTGGATTGCCGCGGGACCATTGGCGTTCCCGCGCGGCGTTCGGCATGCACCCAGACGAGGTCGAATCGGTGCTGATCGAGCGCGGTTCGCAGCGGCTCGACCTCGTCCGGCACGAGGCGGCCTTCCGACTCCGGGCCCCGCGCACGGCCGAGGTCGACATCGAGGCGGGGAATCGACGGATCCTCGCGCTGGTCGATGCCCGCGGTGAGCCTGTCGAGGTGCCGGATCTCGCGCGGGTCGGGCTTGCGCCGCCGCTCGGAACCGCGATCCTCTCGAGCGCGGCTGCCACCGAAGCCGAGGTCGTGACGGAGGTGCTCGAGGTTGGCCGCCCCGATGCCGATGGCCGCGTTCACGTACGGCGGCGTCTCGACGGTGTCGTGCTGCGGCTGGATCGCGAGAGCGCGCGCGCAGTCTACCCCGACTCGACGCTGCTGCGGCCCCGTGAGATCTTCACGTTTGCCGGCGCGTCCGTGCGGCGAGTGGAGATGTCGGGCGCGGTCGCGCAGACCCTCGTGCAGCTGCGCCCCGGCGCCTTCGCGCTCGAGCGCCCCCTCGGGTTCGAGGTCGATGGTGGGCTCGCTGCCGATCTCGTTGACAGGTTGGGCAAGCTCGAAGCCGATCGTTGGGTGGCCGACGCGGACGACGGCTCCTTCGGTCTCGCCGAGCCAGCGCTTCGCTTCCGCCTCGTGGTCGAGGGGGAGGGGGGGAAGACCGGGGAGCGCGAGCTCCGGGTCGGGGACCTCACGACCGGGGGCGCATTCGCTTCCGTCGATGGAGACACCGGGGTCTTCGTGCTGCCGCGCCGAGAACTGCTTGGCTGCGAGCGGCTCCTGATCGACCGCCGGCTCGTCCCGACCGATCCCAGCTCGTTGACGGAGATCGTGATCGACGCCCCCACCGCGTCGATCGTGCTCGTGCGGCTGGGCGCTGGCTTCGAGCAGACCGGCGGCGCTCCTCGGCTCTCGGCCCCCGAGCTCGTGCGGCTCAGCGAGGCGCTCGCGGATCTCCGCGCCGAGGCCGCCCTTCACGTCGGGCCGGAGCACCCAGGGGAGGGGTTCTCGAGTCCCCAGCTCACGCTGCGGCTGCGTTCGGATCAGAGCGGGGCGGCGTCGTCGCGCACGATCCGGTTCGGGGCCGGCGATGCATGGCAGGGGCAGAGCATCCTCTTCGCGCGGGTCGAGGGGGTGGACGCGACCTTCGCGGTAGCGCGGGGCTTGGTGGGGCCGATCCTCGAATTGTGGTGACGAGCCCGGCCTGGTGCGAGGATCGCGGCCTTGCCCTTCGTCAGCGCGCGGGAGTGAGCGGGATCGGCGGCGGGTCCCGCTCCTCCATGAGACGGTGCTGACGGGAAGCCGATGGCGCAACCACAGAAAGCTCATGTCTTTCGCCATCTTCAACCCGTCGCCACCGGCAGGACCGGCCGGTTGGTCCGCTGCTCGCGTTGCCAATGTCCTGGCAAACGGGTGTATGACGCGTCCGATGCCGCCAGCCACTCGCATCCCCGCCGTCGTGGCGCTCATCGGCGCCCTGCTCGGACTCGTCTTCGCTACCTACTCCACCGATGACTACGCCGCGCATCTCGATCGTCAGTTGCACGATGTCCACTGCAGTGTGATCCCGGGTGCTGCTCCCAAAGAAGAGGCGCCGGGGTGCCGCGCCGCGCTCTACAGCCCGTACTCGGCCGTGCTCAAGGATTCGCTCTGGGGTGGCATCCCAATCAGCCTGTTTGCGCAGGGCTCGTTCGCGTTCTTCGGGGGATTCGCGGTCTATCTCCTCGTGGCAGGCGATCGCGCATCGCGCTCGGCAGCTGTCTTCTACGCCGCCGTCGCCGTGACTCCCCTCCTGGTCTCGATCGGGATGTTCATCATCTCGCTCACCCAGCTCAACACCGTCTGCGAAACCTGCGTGGGGACGTACCTCGCCTCGCTCCTCGTGGCCCTGGGCGGCGGTCTCGGGCTCATCCGCCTTCATCGGCGACCGCGTGGGGGTTGGCTCCTCCCGATCGTCTGGCTCGCCGCGCTCGGGCTGTTCACCCTGCTCCCGACCTTCGTCTACGCCTCGACGGCCCCCGACCACCGACCCTACCTGGGCAGCTGCGGCACCCTGAAGAAGACCACGCCGCCCGAAGGGGTACTGCTCGCGCTGCGTGGTTCCCGGCCCGTTCGGCAGGTGCTCTTCTTCGAGGATCCGCTCTGCGCCACCTGCAAGGCCGTGCACCTCAGGTTGAAGGACGACGGCGTGCTCGAGCGCCTCGATGCCCAGATGAGCCTTCTGCCGCTCGACAACCAGTGCAACTGGATGCTCGATCGGCCCCTCCACCCTGGCGCGTGTCAGGTGGTCAAGGCGGTGCTCTGCGGGCAGGACCGGGCGAAAGAGGTGCTCGAGTGGGCCTACCAGGAGCAGGAGTACCTCCTGCGGGCCGGCAAGGCCGACCTCGACGCCGGTCATCAGAAGGAGGCACCCGTCTTGCGCGAGGTCATCCGCCGGCGTTGGGGTGACGCGATCATCCAATGCATGGACTCCCAGGCGACCAAGCAACGGCTAGAAAAGCACCTTCAGTACGCGGTCGACAACAGCATCGCGGTGTCCACGCCGCAAATCTACTTGGGCAACCAGCGGATCTGCGACGAGGACACGGATCTCGGGCTCCGCTTCACGCTGAAGGAGCTCGCACCGGAGGTGCTCCCATGACCGGGCCGATGATCACGAACGGCGATCCCGTGGGCGCCGCCGACGAACCACGCCGGAGCGTCCTTCTGGCGGGGTTGGCGGGGGCCGGCGCAACCGGGCTCTTCCTGGTGGTGATGCTGCTCTCCATCCACTCTTCGGTGGCCGGCGCTGCGGAACGCCTGAAGAACCCTGCCATCAAGGAGGACTCGAAGGTTGCGATCGCGGACCACGCGGAACTGCCGTACTGCACCCCACAATTCAAGAAGGTGCTCGAACGGGTGCTCCACTCGTGCGGGCTCGGCGACAGCTCCGGTCGCCGGGGTTGCAAGCCCACCGACGTGAAGACCTTCGCCGAGATCAACGACGACGACTTCAACGCGCTCTTCAGGCCACTGAAGGATCGCGGCGCGGTGATCCTCTTCAAGACGGGCAAGTACGAGCTCGAGGAAGGCGCCAAGCGTCTCGTGGAAGACCGGTTCCGTGACCGGCGCGGCGCCCGCTACTTCTTCATCGTTGCCCGGGCGTCGAAGGTTGGCAACGTTGACCGGAACCGCGCCCTCTCCCAACAGCGCGCGAATTCGGTGATGTTTCACATCAAGGACATCACGAGGGACGACCCTGAGCTCGAGAAGCAGGTGGGCATGCTCTGGCTCGGCGCCGAATACGCGCAGTTCTCCACCGAGTACTGTGCTTGGATCACCTCCAGTCCGGACGAAAAATGCACCGAGCAAGCCATCAACCAATCCGCTCTGGTTTCCTGGGTCGACTGCCGCCTCTGAGCGGGGTCTCGGGCGGCCACGGCGCCGAAGCGCGGTGCGGTGCCGCCGCGCTCCTCCTCGCCGGGCTCGCGGTGACGTTCGGCGGCGGGGGGTGTGAGCGCAAGGACGAGAAGGCGATCCCTCCCGCGCCGAAGTCACGGAACGCTGCTGTTGCGAGCACGGCGAGCGCCACCGCGAACCCCGCTGCGACCCTCGCACCGAATCCGTCCGTTGCGTCGCGCCCGAAGCGGGTGCTGTGCGAACCGGGCCTTTCGACGCCGGGCAAGAGCGTGCCCGAGGTGAAGATGGCACGCGACGCTGCCCCCGGGGCGACTCCCCTGGCGGAGAAGCTGCCAATCGGGGGCCAGTGGACGTGGGTGAACTTCTGGGCAGCGTGGTGTGTCCCCTGCAAGGAGGAGATCCCGCTCCTGCTCGCGTGGGAGCAGAGGCTCAACGCGGCGGGGCTATCCTTCCAGGTCGCCTTCGTGTCCCTGGATGACGATGCGCGACAGCTTGCCGCCTTCCTCGCCGAACAGCCGGCGATTGGGGTGAAGGCGACGTACTGGCTGAACGATCTCGACACTCGCGGCGAATGGCTCGACAAGGTGGGGATTGGGAGCGACCCCGACCTTCCCGAGCACCTCCTCGTCGATCCGCAGGGCAAGATCCGTTGCGTGGTCGAGGGCGCCATCGAGACGTCCGACTACGACCGTGTGCGCCACCTCGTCGGCGGATGAGGCGCCGCACGTCAGTTTGCCGGGTCCGGATCGCTCTGCTGCAGCCAGATGTGGTCCCAGTTGCTGCGGTAAAGATCGGAGGCGACCTGCGCCGGGCCTTTCGTCGTCCGGTTCGTGGGCTCTACCGTTGGCGCCGAAGGGGTGAGCACGGAGTCGACATCGAAGACCAGCGGGTGTTCGGGACGGCGTCGGAGCCGTACCACGTCTCCGTGGATGGGGCGGCCATGCTCGAGCGGTCGCAGGGCACCCTGTTCGATACCCTCGTTGCGGGCACGCAAGACTTCGAGTCCCGTCCCGTCGCTCGTGATCCCGTGGACGAGGACGACGTCCCGTTTCGCGGGCGAAGCGTCAGCGTGGGGGCTCGCTTCGGGCTCTGGCGGGTCGCTCGCGGGCGCTTTCACTGAGAGTGCTGTCTACCACGGCCTGCTGCTCGATGCTCGTTTGTCGGCGCCGCTCGGGCGACTCCGCGCCCATCAGGCCCTGGTCGGCCGAGGACCATCGCGGTGGACGACGAGATGAATACGCTGTCCCGGCGGAGCCAGGAACCATTCTTGGCACTGGGCGATCGGCCATCAGCGGTCAGCGCCATCTGCGGAGGCCGAAGTGACGGGCCGCTGACCCAGTGGCGGACGCCTGACCGTCGGTCGCCCCAGAGCGGCGGTCGATCCCTGCCCGACTCTGGCGAAGACCCCGCTCGCCAGGGTTCAGGCCGAGCGCTCGAGCACGGATCGCGACCGGTCCATCCCCTGCGAGGAGACGGGACACGAGGATTCAGAGGCCGATGGCGCTCTTGAAGACCCAACCCTCGTCCCCCTTGGCGTTGTACTTGATCTTGTACCAGTCACCCTTGCGGCCCAGCACCTTCACCCGCGTTCCGGAGAGCAGGCGTCCAAGCTCGGGACTCTCCTTGTCCGGTTCCTTCCGCACACGGGCCGCGACCCAGGCGACCGTTGCCATGCCGCTTGCGGGAGAGAGCCCGTCCTCCGCCTTGTTCTCGCGACGCGGCTCGTCCCCCGCCACCTCGGCGGCGGGCGTGATCTCCATCAGGTAGAACACCGTGTAGTCTGCCTGGGCGTGAGCGACGTCCTTCAGGGAGATCGAGGCCAGTCCCTTTTCGGCGCAGGCGATGAGCGCATGGGCTGCCCGACCATCGACCGTCGTGCTTTTCCCTTGGACCACGTCCGCGATCTTTCCGGCCACGAAATCGATCTTCACTCCGATCGACAGGACCCCCCTGGCCTCCTCGCTGCCAGGGCAGTCCTGAAGCGCCTGCAGCCGCGGGACGAGCACCGGGTCGACCTCGATTGGGTCACAGGCGGGGAGGATCTTGTTGTCGGCGTTTCGACAGCTGGTGACGGTCGCCTTGCCGACGGCGATGCGTTGCACGGGTTCCGGCTTGGCCGGTGGCGGTTTCGCGGCAGCCGGCGGGCGGCCTGCCGCCGAGGCGTGGGGGATGAGCTTGGCGTCCGTGCTCGACGGCGGTCGCGTCAGCTCGTCCACGGGAGCCGATGGCGCGAAGCGCACTCCGGCGAGCCACGGCCAGGCGATGCCGATGACGAAGCCCGCGACGGCCACCATGCCGACCCGCGCAAATCGCGGGCGGTCCTGGTCCGGAGTCGGGATCTCGACGGTTGCTGGCCGGCTTCGAGCCACCTGGGTCGCCTTCTGCGGGCCAGAAGGCCACGCTGCTACGCCCATACCACGACTCTGCAGCGCAGGGAAAAACGGTCGTGTCCGCTCACACCGTCGTGGTTTTCCCCAGGATCTGGCGGGCGTGGCTTGGCGTTTCCGTTGCGCGAAGGCGAGACGCCGACGATCCGTAGTGGAGCCACCGCGACGTGAGCGTTTCCCGTCGGAGTGCCGCTCGCAGGCCGCGACGCGGCCGAGCCTCCATCGTTCGTTGCCCCAGGCCTTGCGCGGGAGCCACGGACCCCGTTTCGGAAGCTCGAACACCGGCCTTGCCAAGGATTTCCGGTTCCTGTTTGCAGCGGGTGGCTTCCTCCGCTAAAAAATGCGACGCCAATCAATCGGCTGGATACCAGCCCGCCTCGCATGGCGACGGCCGTCGGCGACGCGCCCGCGATAACCGGTAGCCGGTGTCGACGCGACGCTCGAGTCGGTCCACGCCTGGAACACCCGCATGGCCGCCAAAGAAGCCGACCTTAGCGTCTTCGACGAACTCCTTGCCTCGAAGGATGAGCCTACCTCTCGTCCCGAACCAGGCCAACCAACCTCGCCAGGGAAGGATGGGGCCGCGTCCGGTGGCCCTCCATCTCCGCGGCCTCGCCCATCGCAGACACTCCTCGGGATCGCACCACTCCCGCCGCCTTCGATCGCGCCGCCGAAATCGGTGATGAGCGGGCCGCCGCCACCCCCGCCTGGAGTATTGCCGCCGAAATCGGTGATGAGCGGGCCGCCGCCACCCCCACCGTCGATGGCGCCACCGAGGTCGGTGATGACCGGGGCACCCCCGCTCCCACCCGGGATGGCGCCCCCGAAGCCAGGCGTGCCGGCCTCCCAAGGTCCAGCCGAATCCAGCGTCGACGAGGAGACGCCCCTGCCCCTGCCTGCGGCATCGGCGACGACCACCCCCGTCCAGCTTCCTCCGCCGCGTTCACCAGGCCCGCCAGAGCGTGGCCCATCGGCACCGTTGGCGAGTGGCGCGCCACCGCCGCCGCCGCAGCGATCCCCGGCGGCGGCTGCTCCGCCGCCCAAATCCGCGGTGTCCGCTGCGCCGTCGCCGCCGTTGTCGTCCACGGTGTCGTTAGGGGCTCCGCCGACTCCGCCGTCACCAGGGGCCACGCCGTCGCCCCACGGCAAGTCCTCGCCATTGGGGTCGACGTTGGGGCTGGATGCCCCGTTGGCCCCGCCATGGGCTGGCGGGGCACCTCCACCGCCCGCCTCGCCCGGTGGCTCAGCCGCGAGCTCACCCAAATCACCGCCGCCCCCTCCGCCTGGGGCGCCGCCCGCCCTGTCCTCGACGGCGGTGATGGGAACCCCACCTCCCCCCCCGAAGTCCGTGCTGTCCGGACCCCCGTTGCCACCACCCGCCATGCCCGGCGCGCCATCTTCAGCGATGATGACGCCCCTCCCGGCGGGTCCCCCTCCGCCACCTTCCCCACCCAAATCCTCTCTGCCGGCTCCACCGCCTCCCACCTTGGGGCCAGGGAAGGCAAGCCTACCTCCTCCACCGCCCCCAGGAGCCTCCGGATCGTCACGGCCCTCGAGTGGGATGGCTTCCTCCCTGCCTCCCCCGCCGCCGGTGCCGGGATTCGCCTCCCCACCCCCACCTCCTCCTCCGCGTTCTTCCATCGGTGCGCCACCCCCACCCCCAAAGGCGTCGCCGGCGGACATCGACTGGGACGACGATGATGAGGTGACCAGCGTCTACAACCCGGAAACCCACGGGAATCCCGGTGGGCTGGGCCCGCTCCCTTCGGATCGGCCGCCTCCGCCGCCCCGGTCGCGGCCATCGGAGCCGCCCCGCGGGCCGCGTCCGTCCTCCGATCTTGCCCCCCGACCCGAGCCCGTGGCGACGGTGCGGCTCGAGTCCCCGACCCGGATGGAGCCCGCGCCCGCCTCACGGATGAGCCCGTTCAGCATGGTCGTGATGGCGCTGGCGCTGGCGGCGTCCGCGGCGGCCGTAGTCTGGCTGCTCCTTCCCAAGAGCGGGACCCTCATCGTCAACGTCTCCGGACCCGGCGGCACGGCCATCGAGATGGTGTCGGTTCTGGTGGATGGTGCGGAGCGATGCACCAAGTCCCCCTGTCGTCTCGATCTGGAACAGGGTGATCACAAAATCCAGATCGTCGCTCCTGGATTCGCGAAGGCAGCCGACAAGCTCATTCCGATCCAAGGCGGCGGCACGGCCGTGCTCGACTTCTCATTGAGTCCCGGGAGCGGGGAGGGCGGTTCCACGGGAACAGGGATTCGGGTTGGCGACCTCGGTCAAGGTCTGCGCCTCACGGTGGACGGCGTTGACAAGGGGCCGCTCCCCACCGCGGTCACGGACCTCACTCCTGGCGAGCACACGATCCGCATCTCCGGCTCCGACCGCTTCGAGGCGTACGAGTCACAGGTGAACGTTGAGGCGGGATCGGTGCGCCTGCTCGAGCCCACTCTCCGTGCGGTGAAGGGGACGCTCCAAGTCATGCTGGCGGCGAACGCCGCGGGGTCCACGACGACCCTCGTTTGCGGCAGCGACCGGCGCTTGCTGAACCCACCGACGAAGGTACAGATCGATGCCGACAAATCCTGTACGGTGAAGGCCACGAAGGTCGGAATGCCGGACTTCTCGGCGGACGTGCGCTTCAGCGGACCCGACGCGACGGCGACCGTTACGGTGCAATTCGGGGCCCCGTCGGGGCCGGTCGCCGGTGGGGGTGCGGCGTCGCCAGCGACGCCATCGCGTCCGGCGTGGTTAGGCGGCGCGGTGGCGGGCGGGGGGACGCCGACGCCTGCCACCCCAGCGCCAGCGGCTGGCATGGGGACGATCAGCATCAACTCGATCCCGGTTTCCTCGGTCCTCGTGGACGGCAAGCCCGCGGGACAAACCCCCACCCGGGTCACGGTTTCCGCGGGGGCTCACTCCGTCACCTTCATCCACAAGGAGAAGGGGCGAAAGACCGTGGGTGTCCAGGTGCCGGCCGGTGGCAACGCCAACGCGACGGTCCGACTCTGACGGCGTGTTCCAGGAGGACTAACCGGAGGAAAGAGCCTCTCGTCGTACGAGGTGCCGGGACTGGAGACGTCTCGGTCCACGGCGGTAGGCTGTCCCGTCGGGGACGACCACCGGTGACGATCGCCGACTCTGGCGGCGCGCGGTCGGTGTCTCAGCGTGGAGGTGAGGCCTGTCGACCCTGCGGGCGAGCGATCCGAGGACGGTTCACCACGAGGAGCTCGGCTACCGGTCCGCGTAGGTGGGTCTGGCTGTTGATGGAACGTCCCACCTGGACCTCCCACAACGTCCAGGCCGCGTAGAGCGCCCGCGTCGCGGGCGTGGCCGAATTCGACAGTACGGTGGGCACGCCGCGGCGAGCGAGATCGGCGAAGGTCGCAGCCAGGCGCTGGTGATCCTCGAGCTCGAACGGATGGCGGTCATAGGCCGTGAAGCTGGAGGTGCGCGAGAGGGGCAGGTACGGCGGATCGAAGTAGACCGCATCACCGGCGCGCGCCTGCCGGCTCACCGCGGAAAAATCGTCGACCACCAGCTCGACGCCCTGCAGTGCAGCAGCGGCGGCCCGCAGGTTTGGCTCATCGAGGATCCGCGGTCGCTTGTAGCGGCCATAGGGGACGTTGAACTCGCCCGCGCGGTTCACCCGATAAAGGCCATTGTAGCCGGTCTTGTTCAGGTAGATGAGGCGCGCAGCCCGGTGCACGAGCCGCGTCGGTCGGTTCGCTCGCACGTGGTAGAAGGCATCCTCGTTGTGGTTCTCGCCGTACTTGACGAGCCAGCGGATCACGCCATCGACATCCTGTTGGAGTGCCCGATAGACGTCCACGAGTTCGGCGTTTCGATCGGCGAGCACTGCCCGCCGGAACCTCTTGCGCGACGCCAGCGCGAAGAAGACCGCGGCTCCCCCGACGAACGGCTCGAAGTAGGTGTCGATCCTCTCCGGCAGCAGGGGAAGGATGCGCTCGAGGAGCTGGGTCTTGCCCCCCGCCCATTTCAGGACGGGCCGTGGCAGTTCGCGTTGCCTCATTTCGACCTGGCCTTGTTCTCGGGCTCTACCGGCTCCACCACGACTCCAAGCCTCCGTATCATCTTCTGCAGTCCGAACCGTGACAAGCCCAAGAGCTCGGCGGCGCGCGTCTGGTTGCCGAGGGTGCGCGTCATCGCCTCGCGCACCAGTTCTCGCTCGAGGGCGTCCACCCGGAGTCGGACGTCGAGCCCTTTGGCCACACCGTCTCCCAGGTCGTTTGACTCGGCGACCGCCGCCGACAAGTGGTCGACGGTGACGATATCCTCGCAGAGGATCAGCGCGCGCCGGAGCTCGTTCTCGAGCTGACGCACGTTCCCGGGCCAGGGATATCGGCGCAGCATCGCCATGGCCTGGGGGCTCACCTGGATGGTCCGACTCGGCGCGTGTTTGGTGAGGAAGTGGCGCACGAGGAGGTCCAGGTCTCCGGGTCGGTCCCGTAAGGGCGGGACCACCACCGTGATCACGTCGAGGCGATACAGGAGGTCCTCGCGGAACCGACCCTCGGTGACCAGTCTCGGCAGGTCGCGATGGGTCGCCGCGAGGACCCGCACATCGATCCGGCGCGTGCGGTCGGCGCCGACGGGGCGGACTTCGCCGGTCTCGAGGACCCGGAGGAGCTTCGCCTGCATCGCCAGGCTCATCTCTCCGATCTCGTCCAGGAATAGGGTCCCGCCGTTCGCCGCATCGAACAGCCCCGCGCGAGGCCGCTCGGCGCCGGTGAACGCTCCCCGTACGTGCCCGAACAGAGCGCTCTCCAGGAGCGGCTCGGGAATTGCGCTGCAGTTCTCGGTGACGAACGCCGCGCGCGCGCGGGGCCCGTAATGGTGGATTGCCCGCGCCACCAGATCCTTCCCGGTCCCCGATTCGCCCACGATCAGGACGGGGACGTCCGCTTGGGTCACTCGATCGACGAGCCGAAGCAGCGCCCGAAGCGGCGCACTCTCGCCCACGAACTCCTCGTACGCTTGTCGAGTCCCCCGCTTCCCTCGCTCTTCGGCGAGGGCTCGTTCGGCGACATCGAGCGCCAGCTCCCGGCGGACGAGCTCGTCGGCCAACCTCCGTTCCGCTCGCTGTGCGCGGCGTGCCGTGCGACGCAGAACCAGCTGGTCGCGCGCATCATCGATGGCCACCGCCGCGAGGGTCGCGATCAGTCGGACCCACGCTAGCTCACGCGGTCCGAACGCTCCCCGTCGCACGCGATCGTCGAGGTACACGACACCCAGGACCTCACCTCGCGATACGAGCGGCACTGCCAGGACACTGCGGAGCCTCAGCGCGTGGACGCTCTGGTGGACCTCCGGTAGCTCTCCCGTCGCATCGACCGCCACCACGGGTTCTCGACTGATCATGGCCCGCTCCGCGAGCGAGTGGGAGAGGTCGCGCTGCACGCCGACGAGGTCGTCGCGCCTGAGGTTGCGCGCAGCGCGCGGCACGAGCCGCCCGCCGGGCGCGCGGAGGAGGAGGAGTCCCCGCTCGACCCCCGTCCAGAGGACGAGCGCGTCGAGCGCCTGGTCCAGCAGCGGCCGCAGCCGATCACGGCCGCCCAGCGCGCGAACGAGGTTCTCGAGGTCCGCGATCTGCGCGGGCAAGAGGGGGCTCGGTTCGGCGAGGGTCGCCGTGAGCCACGGCTGCGCGGCGAGGCGCGCCCGCAGCGCCGAGGGTACTCGAGAAAGGAGCTCGCGCGCGCACTCCGCCGCCCCCTGCGCGAGGCGGCGTGCCGTCTCGCCGTCCCCGACGAACGCCGCGAGCGCGGCGCCGTCCGCGAGGGCGGGGCCGCGCTCCGCGGGCAGCCCGATCACGGCGGCCAGCGCCGTGATCTCCGCCAGCACTTGATCGGCGCCGACGCCGTCGTGGGCGGCGAGCTTGGCCGACGCACGCGCCCCCCACCAATCGAGACGCGCGTCGAACGCCGTCCCCACGCTGCGGGCGACACGGTCCGCCGCCACCACGTCGACCGACCCGCCGCGACGCAGGACGCGCGCCTCCGCGCGGAGGCGCGCGTCGTCCTCTGCGTCTTCGAGGAGGGTCCGCGCTCGTAGCGCATGCTCGAGCCCGTTGCGATCGTCCGCGGCGAGCGCGTCGCTCAAGGCCAGGTGGGCACAGGCCTGGCATTGGCGGTCGCCCGTACTGCGGGCGCGGGCGATGGCGTCGCGCGCGGCGTCGCGGGTCTCTTCGCGCGCGCCGAGTTGGGCGAACACGGCGGCCCGCGTGAGCGCTGAGCGTGCGGCCTCGGGGGCACGTCCCAGGTGCTCGAAGAGCAGCGTCGACCGGGCGGCGGCGTCCAGCGCCTCGCCGAGGTGCCCGAAGCGGGCCGCGGCCGCGGCGACGCCGGTGAGATAGGTCGCTTCCTCGAGTACCGCGCCCGCCTCGACCGCGTGGTTCACCGCCTGCCGAAACGAGACGAGCGCAGCCTCCAGGGATCCGCTCTTATGTTCGAGCGTAGCGCGGACGCCAGCTAGCCGCGCCCGGTCTTCGTGGTCGTGCGCGAGGGGCCAGGCCCGCTCGACCAGCCCGATCGCGCGTTCTCGCTCACCGAGCGCTGCCGTCGCCAGCGCTCGCACCTCGAGGGTTGCCGCGCTCTCGGGGGCATCCGCGAGGGCCGCCAGGGCGCCGCGGGGATCGCCGCCGTCGAGCACCATGCGTGCAGCGGTTGCAGCTCGGCGGCCCTCGAGGCCCCGATCGTCCGCACCAACGGCGCGCTCGAGCCACACACGGCAGCCCTCGAGGTCACGAGCGCGTCGCGCGGTCTCGGCGGCTTGGACCGCCGCCTCCGGCGTTCCGAGGCGAGCCAACACCGCCAGCGCACGCGCCGTCTCGCCACCCAGCCGCAGCGCGCGGCCGAGAGCGATTCCCAGGGACGGGGGACATTCCCCTCTATGGACCAGCGTTTCGACGCTGTCGACGACGATGGGGCCGGGCCGTCCGGTCGCGAGCGAGAGAGCGAGTTCCACCGGGTCGGTCGGCGTCACGGCGGGGCCTCCGGTCCCGCTCGTGATTTCCCGCAGCGTGATCAACTCGAGCGGCCCCTCCGCGGCCAGCGCCACTAGCCGGGTGGCGAGCTCGGCGTCACTCGCGGTAGCGCTGGGCCAGGAGGCCGCGCTCGCTCCGACGAGGCGGACGAGCCAGCGCGCGCGTCCGAAGGAATCGAGGTCGTGGAGCACGACGGACTCGTCTCGCCGAGAGCCGCGCAGCGCCCAGACTCGTTGCTCGCGATCGATCGCCTCGCGGAGCCACCCTCTTGGTGGATCCCCGACCTCGATCACCGTTCGCGCGGCGTGGGCCACCGTCGCGAGCTCCGTGCGACGGACGGCAAGGTACGCGCGCTGCACGCTGGCGATTCGCCGCGCCACGCTCGTCCGTTCCGAGTCCGGTTCAGGGACTCGGGCGGCGCCTCGCCGCGCCACCCAGCCGGGTAGCGCGCGGGCTGCGGGGCTGGGTGAGAGCAGCGCCTCGAGGATCGCGTGAAGCTCGGGGTCTCGAACGTTGGCCGTCATCTCCTGCGGGCGTGACGTTCGGGCGGCCTCGGCGGTCGCGATCTCGATCAGCGTCACCCCGAGCGCCCAGAGATCCCGAGCCGCTGCGTCACCCGTACCGGGGGCCAAGGTGACCTCGGGGGCAAGGTACCGGGGGGTCGCTCCACGAGGGACCACCGCATCGACGTCGTCCGCGAGGCCCAGATCGACGAGCCTGGCGCGGGTGTCACGACCGTGACCAACGAGCACGATGTTGGCTGGCTTGACGTCACCGTGGGCCGTCCCGCCCGCGTGCAGATCGGTGAGGGCGTAGCCGACGTCGCGTGCCACGATGAAGGCGAGCTCGCATCGGTCGCGGTGGGTGATCCGATCTGGGACCAGCGGTTCCCCCGCGATCCATTCGAGGGCAACGTAGGCAGTCCCTCTGGCGAACCGGCGGTGTTCGGGAGTCGCCACCGCGCGTCGGAAGCGTCCGGCATCGAGGACTCGAGCAACGAACGGGGAATCAGCGAAAAGCAGGCGATGGGCCTCCTCGGCCAGCCTTCCTGCGTGCTCCTCCGAGCGAGCGACCTTCAGCGCTACTTCCTGGCCGCTCTCGGCATTCACCCCAAGCCAGACTTCACTCGACGCCCCCTCGCCCAGAAGTCGGAGGAGGTGGTACTCGGTGTGCTCGGCTGCCAACTCCGTATGCTTCCGCGAAACGCCGACAGGAGGGACATTTCAGCGCAGGATCGGGTGTCGGTCAACTCGGTTGGCGGCCGAACGCGGTTTCCCCGCGCGCATCGGGTGGGACGAGTCCGCGACCAGGTTCGATGGCACGGGGCGTGAGCCTCGGGCCGTTCGCGCCCGACACCAGCGCGACCCTAGAGCACCGATCAGGTTGCCAACAGCAACAGCAGCGCTGGAAACGCGTCCATGCGAGGCGAGGACGCGTTTCCAGCGCTGCCTCTGCTGAGGTCTGCTGCCGGTTCGGTGCTCTAGGTCATTGATTTGACGCAGCAATCAAC
>JAFGBI010000076.1 GCA_016933275.1 Polyangiaceae bacterium
AGGCAGCGCTGGAAACGCGTCCTCGCCTCGCACAGACGCGTTTCCAGCGCTGCCGTTGCTGTCGGCAACCTGATCGGTGCTCTAGCGCGGGCACGATCCGCCGCCGTGCTTGGGTTCTGGGCCTGTCCCGCGCCAGAAGAGACGGTCGATCGGTCGCCGGCGCTGGCAGCGTCGTTGGCCCCGTTGCCGCAGCCGTCGGTGTCAGAGGCAGCTGATCTCGGTTCGAGACCGGCCGAGCGTGCGGACCTTCGCCGATACGCAGTGGCGGCCCTGCTCGCGCACCATCTACGGATCCCCCCGCGAGAACACGCTCACCCGCTTCGCAGGAGGCCCAACCGCTGCGACAACACTCCTGGGCGAGGACCGGGGGGACAAAACTGTCTCTCCACCACCTCGGGGGTGTTCACGTATCGTGAAAGGCGATGAAGAGTATGAAAACTCCCCCCATCGGGGCGATCCTTCTTCTTGGGTTGGCCTGTTCGTCGGAAACCATGAACGACAACGAATCGGACAGCGGCGGTTCCTCGGGTGCGAGCGGCGGGATCGCAACCGGTGGACAGACCGGCGGGATCTCGACGTCGGGAGGGACGACATCCGGCGGTCAATCCAACACGGGAGGCATCTCCCCAACCGGCGGGTTCGGTCCGACCGGGGGCATTGCGGCAACCGGTGGGACCGGCGGAACGGGCGGCATCTCGACGACCGGCGGGACCGGCGGGACCGGCGGGACCGGCGGGAGTAGGCCCACGGGCGGCACCGGCAACACCGGCGGGATCGGGCCCCTGGGCGGACGGGCCGCCACTGGTGGGATCACCGACCCCACCGGAGGTCGCGAGAACACGGGTGGCGACGCGAACACCGGCGGCGTCGATGGCGGCTCCGGCGGCGACACGACGACCGGCGGGGTCGACGGCGGCACGGGTGGCGACGCGAACACCGGCGGCAGCACGGGCGGCGGCGAAAACACCGGCGGCGACGGTAGCGGCGGCACGGTGAGCTGTCCATCCCCCGCGCTGAGCGCTGGCGACACCACCAAGACCATCCAGATCGGCGGCCAGAGCCGAACGTACATCCTACATGTCCCTGCCGCGTATCACGGCGACGAGCCCGTACCCCTCGTGGTAGACTTCCATCCCCTTGGCGGCTCTGGTCCGTCGGAACGTTCCGGCTCGCCATATCCGGCGCAGACCGATCCGGAGGGTGTCATCATGGCCTTCCCAAGCGGGATGTCGGGCCCGATGGGTGGCGCCTGGAACGTCGGACCCTGTTGCGTGGCCAACGTCGACGACGTGGCGTTCGCCAAGGAGATGGTAGCCGAGATCCAGCAGACCGCGTGCATCGATCCCAAGCGCATCTATGCCGTGGGTTTCTCCATGGGCGGCGGGATGTCGCATTACGTCGCGTGCCACGCGGCCGACGTCTTCGCCGCCGTGGCGCCCGCGGCCTTCGATCTTCTGGAGGAGAACGTCGACGACTGCACGCCATCCCGCCCCATCAGCGTGATGTCGTTCCGCAGCACCGGGGACTCGGTCGTCGCCTATGACGGGGGGTACTCCGCCGTCGTCTCGGGGATGCCCATCACGTTCTTGGGCGCGAAGGGGACCCTCAGTGCGTGGGCCGAGATCAACCACTGCACCGGCTCACCGTCGGCCGTGGACAGCAACGGCTGCGAAGCCTACTCGGATTGCCAGGATGGAGTTGAGGTGGTTCTCTGTACGAAGCAGGGCGGCAGCCATGAGGCTGGCAACGCCAGCGTTGGGTGGCCCTTCTTGAAACGGTTCACCATGCCCTGATCTACGAAGCGCCCCGTCTCGAACGAGAGCGCGCTCAGCGCAAAGAGTGCCTGGTGATTCCTCGCATCGCGGGAGATGGCTAGCACATAGAACCCCTCGGCCTCCTTCGTCTTGCCGGCGCGATGCAGGGCGAGCGCTCGCTCCAGGAGTCCTTTGGATGTCTTCGGTGCCTTCACGGCGGACGAGTGTAATTCTGCACTCCCGAGCTGCCCACCTGCCGTCATTCGAGACAGTGGTGGGCGAGAACAGGCGGAGCCTCGGCTGGTTGACCAAACCCACGCTCTGCCGTTTGATCCGTCGAACTACGAGATGATCGCGACGAGCACGCCGCACCGAGCGCCGATCGGGGTCCCGGCGCCTACCACGACAGCTACGGCGCCGACGCGGGAACCAGCGGGAGGAACGGGCTCTTCCTCTTCGTCCGGCACCTGCTCAAGAGCCGCGGCCGGTACCGCTGCCTCCGCCAGTCGGTGTTCCGCGACTTCGCGCTCGGCGGCGACGGCTACTCCGCGTCACCCACCACCCAGCGCACGATCGCCCCCAAATGGTCGAAGACCAGGAAGTGGCCGGCGCCAGGCACGATCTCCAGGGTCGCGTTCGGGATCGCGTTCGAGAGGGTCCGCGCCATCTCCACCGGAACGCTCTCGTCGGCGGTACCGTGCCAGAAGCGCACCATCCCACGGATCGCGCTCGGCTCGAAGGGCCAGGGCAGCGCGAAGATCCTCCCGTCCGCCGCGTACGCGCGCAAGCCCTGACGGTTGGCTTCAGCCCAGTTCGCCTGGAGCATGTCGCGGACCGCGGGGCGCTCGAGGACCTGGCGATCGCTCCGACATTGGGCGAGCACCTTGGCGTAATGGCGATCGACGCGGCGCGGATCGCCGACGAGGCGCACGAGGAAGGGCACGAGCCAGGGCACCGTGCGCGAGAGCCGGAAACCCCAACGGCGCTCGGGGAACATCTGGCGCAACGTCTCGGGCGTCACCGGACCCACGCCGCTGACCACGGCCGTCCGCCGTACCCGAGCCGGCAGGGCAAAGGCGCAGGCGAGCGCATGGGGGCCGCCCCCCGAGAGCCCCGCCACCGAGAACTCGGCGAGCCCGAGGTGATTGGCGAGCGCTTCGACGTCACGGGTCCAACCGAGGAGATCGCGGCGGGCCTGGTGGTCGGAACGGCCGTAGCCGGGTCGGTCGACCGAAATCCACCGCGTCCGGAGCCCGTCGAAGGCCGATGGGTCCGGGGGGTGGAAGAGCCGGCAGCTCGGGGTGCCATGAAAGAAGAGGACCGGGCGTCCGTCGGCGTCGCCCCACTCGGCGTAGGCGAGCCGCCGGCCGTCGCGGAGCGTCATGGTGGAGTCCACGCGCGGCGTCATGGGCGCGCAGGATAGCCGGAAACGAGCGCTTGGCGGACGCCGGTCTGCCCAAGGCCACGAATGAAGCACGCTCGCCGCTTCGGACACGTAGGCCGGAAGCACACAAGGTCAGAGCGAGGCGCACCGGAAGCGGTGCTCCCCTAATGGCTCCACGAGTACCACGGCAAGCTTGCGCTATCATCCATCCTCGTGCGGTCCTCGCGAGCACGACGAGAAAGGGGGACCGCGATGGTCGGCAACGAGCAAGCGATGGTGCGCCATGCGGGCAACGAGCATTCTTGGGCTTTCGTTCATCCTCCTCACCGGTTTGGCATTCGGCGGCTGCTTCGGCCCCGGTAGCACAACGGGCGAAGCAGGCTCGGGCGGAGACGCGGGGACGGATCCCGAAACCCGCTCCGGGGGAAGGGATCCGTCGGGGGGTGGGCAGGAAGCGGCTGCTGGCTCCGAGGAGCAGCCGACGGGAGGTTGCGAGCAGGGCGAGACGCGCTCGTGCGTGGGACCCGGTCAGTGCGCGGGCGCGCAATTCTGCGATAGCGATGGCACCTGGTCGTACTGCGACTGCGGTTCCTCGAGCGTGGGCGGCAGCGGAGGCGACGGGACAGGATTGGACGGAGTCTCGCCGGGGATCGGCGGTTCGGTTGGCGCTGCCGGCACCGGCGGCATGGAGAACACCGGCAGCACCCAGAACACCGGCGGCCTGGAAAACACCGGCAGCACCCAGAACACCGGCGGCCTGGAAAACACCGGCGGCCTGGAAAACACCGGCAGCACCCAGAACACCGGCGGC